>NZ_JABWMG010000003.1:0-190941 GCF_013366455.1 Salinivibrio sp. EAGSL
AAGCCCCGGGACATTGTTGGATAAGTGCACATTGTCAACGGGCGCCTGTCACGATCGGTACCAAATTTGACATCGAGGTTAATCTTTGGCTTTGATGTCGGATGGCGCGCGGCCCATATCGTGATAATGATTGGCACCGCACTGGCGCTTATGCCGACCTACGCCTGGTTTATATATCGGTGGTGCCATTGGCGACGATTACACAAGCCCCGGCTCGAGGATGGATATGTGCACATTGCCAACGGGCGCGCCGGCTACACCGAGTGACAAGATTAACATCGTCCCGGCGCTTATGCCGACCTACACCTGATTTGTATACTAATGCGCCTGTTTATCAAACGTCTGTATAGACGATGGCGCGTTACCCCAACAAGATCTGCAAATCATGAGTCGCTTGGTCGAGATCACCAATGTGCTCGCGTACCCAATCAGGGTTGTAATAGGTGTCTAGGTAGCGCTCGCCGCTGTCACACAGCAAGGTGACGATAGAGCCTTTCTCGCCGTTGGCGCGCATTTCATCCGCCAGCATCAAGACGCCGTACAGGTTGGTACCCGTGGACGCACCGGCTTTGCGGCCAAGCTGGCTTTCTAGCCAGTGAATGGTAGCGATACTGTGAGTGTCCGGTACTGTGGTCATTCTATCAATCACGCCGGGAATAAAGCTGGGCTCGACACGTGGCCGTCCAATCCCTTCAATCCGACTGCTCTCATTCGTCGTTAAGTTTTTATCGCCGGTGAGGAAGTAATCGTGAAATACCGAGTGCTCAGCATCGGCCACCATCAGTTG
Organism: Salinivibrio sp. EAGSL; assembly: GCF_013366455.1. Classification (NCBI taxonomy): domain Bacteria; kingdom Pseudomonadati; phylum Pseudomonadota; class Gammaproteobacteria; order Vibrionales; family Vibrionaceae; genus Salinivibrio; species Salinivibrio sp. EAGSL. The sequence continues at coordinate 788 of NZ_JABWMG010000003.1, forward strand.
AGTGGGTTGGCAGCGATAGCGAATGTAGCGGCCAATGGTCGCCGAGGTACCGCCGGTGCCTGGGCTCATCACAATCCAGCGAGGGATCGGAAAGCGCTCGTACTGCATTTGCTCAAAAATACGGTTGGCAATGTTGTTATTGCTCCGCCAGTCCGTCGCTCGCTCGGCATAGGTAAACTGGTCCATGTAATGGCCATTAAGCGCTTTAGCAAGGCGGCGAGACTCGGCATAGATCTGGTCTGACCGCTCGACAAAGTGCGCTTCACCGCCATAAAAACGGATTTGCTCAATCTTCTTACACGCAGTGTTTTTGGGCACCACAGCAATAAACCGTAAGCCAAGTAGGCGAGCAAAATACGCTTCGGAAATGGCAGTACTGCCTGATGAGCTTTCAATGATGGTGGTGTGTTCATCAATCCAACCATTACATAAGCCGTACAAAAACAAAGAGCGCGCCAAGCGGTGCTTTAGGCTACCGGTTGGGTGGGTGCTTTCGTCTTTCAGGTAGATATCGATCTCCGCGAAGCTAGGGAGGTCGAGCTTGATTAAATGGGTATCTGCAGAGCGTTTAAAGTCCGCTTCAATGAGGCGAATCGCGTTACCGACCCAAGTATGGCAAGGATGTGGGGTTGTCATCATGCGTCTCCGAATACGTGATTAGTACCAGTTTACGCAAAGCGCAGGATAAAAACCTTGCTATTTTTACTCTATAATGACACTAAAATAGAAAATAAAACTCATATAAAACGATTAAAGAGAATATATTTTTATGGTTGTCACATTAGATGAGATAGATCGCACTTTACTCGCGGCGCTGCAGGAAGATGCCAACTGGTCTGTGTCCGCGCTGGCCGAACGGGTGAATTTAACCACGACTCCCTGTTGGAAGCGGCTGAAACGGCTGGAATCACAAGGCGTGATCCGTGGTCGGGTGGCATTGCTTGACCCCGAAACCGTTGGCCTCGCGTTTACCGCCTTCGTCCACATCAAAACTAATGATCACAGTGAGCAGTGGTACAAAACCTTTACGGAGGTGGTGACTGAGTTTCCTGAAGTGATGGAATTCTATCGCATGGCAGGTGAGTATGATTACATGATGAAGGTGCAGGTGGCTGATATGACTCGATTTGATCATTTTTATAAAAAGCTGGTCAATTCTGTGCCAAGTCTGAATAATGTGACATCAACGTTCGCAATGGAAGCACTTAAATACACCACCGCCCTACCGATCGGATAGGTCAGATAAATAATAAAAGGCGGGGAGAATAAGGAGCCCTCATGAAGGTGTTTTGGCAGTTAGGCTGGTTTTTTAAACGTGAATGGCGTCGCTATGTCGGCGCCATGATTATTTTGGTATTTGTCTCTGTCTTCGAGCTGATCCCACCGATGGCCGTGGGCCATGTGGTCGACGGCGTGGTTGCGGGGGATATTTCTACGCAAACACTGTTATGGCTATTAGCGGGCATGCTGGCTATCTGGGGGGTGGTGTATCTGCTGCGCATTGTTTGGCGAGTGTGGCTTTTCGGTGCGGCGGCGGAGCTTGGCTCTGTGCTGCGTAATCGGCTTTATGATCACTTTACTCGCCAATCTCCGCATTTTTTCCGTCGCTATCCGAGTGGCGATATCATGGCGCGCTCCACTAATGATGTGAAAGCGGTGGTGATGACCGCCGGAGAGGGAGTCCTGACCGCGGGTGATTCCATTATCACAGGTGCGGCGGTATTGATTGTGATGGTCAGCCAAATCAGTTGGCAACTGACGATTTTAGCGCTGTTGCCGATGCCGATGATGGCCTTTTTAGTCAATCGGTTTGGGCGCCGTTTACATCATACCTTCACCGAGTCACAAGCGGCGTTTTCTGAGCTGTCAGAGGTGAGTCAGTCCTCACTGTCTGCGGTTAGAATGGTACGTGCCTTTGGTCTAGAGCAGCACCAAATGAATCAGTTCGACCAGGTTGCGGATCGTACTGGGGAGAAAAACCTCGCCGTAGCGCGGGTCGATGCGCTGTTTTCGCCGGTGATTCAAGGCACCATTGGCGCGTCGTTTTTCTTTACCGTTTCCGGTGGTGGCTATTTGGTTGCTAACGGTGAGATTTCGTTAGGCGATCTGACGGCGTTTACCTTGTACCAAGGTTTGATGATTTGGCCGATGCTCGCGATCGCCTGGCTGTTCAATATTATCGAACGGGGCCGAGCGGCGTGGACCCGTATTGATGCGCTGATGCAAGAGCAGCCAGACATTGTTGGTGGTGACACACCGCTGCCTGACACCATGCAGCCGTTGACGCTGGCCATTGAGCAGTTTAAGTGGCAACCGGATGACAGTTTTGCCCTCAAAGATATCCATGTGATCCTCCCGCCTGGGGCAATGCTGGGGATTGCGGGCCCGGTTGGCAGTGGCAAATCCACCTTGTTACAACTTCTATTGCATCTGACTACGTTGGAAAAAGGCGATATTCGTTATGGTGATGTATCGATTGCGAACGCTGATTTGTCGTCGTGGCGACAACGTTTTGCGGTGGTGACGCAAACACCGTTTTTGTTCTCGCGCTCGATTGCGGAAAACATCGCCCTCGGTCGTCCCGACGCAACTCAAACGGAGATTGAACACGCGGCCCATTTGGCTTGTATTGACGAGGATATTCGTCAGTTGCCGCAGGGCTATCAAACGGCTGTTGGAGAAAAGGGGATTACTCTGTCCGGTGGGCAAAAGCAGCGGATTTCGATTGCTCGCGCATTATTGGTGGGTGCCGAGTGTTTGATTTTGGATGATGCCTTGTCGGCGGTTGATGGTGACACTGAGCATCGGATTTTGCAGAATCTACAACAACATCAACAAACGCGTACCACGATCGTGATTGCTCACCGCTTATCGGCCTTGGAAAGCGCCGACGAAATCGTGGTGCTTAGTCATGGCCAAATACGCGAGCGCGGTCAGCATCGTCAATTGATTCAACAGCCAGGATGGTATCAAGAAATGCATCAATATCAGCAGCTGGAAGCTGCACTGGATGCCGATGAGGAGCCGCGCAATGACTAAGCGAGAGATTTTATATCGGCTATTAAGCTATATGCGTCGCGATCGTCGCCAGTTTGTGATTGCCGCCATTTTCTTATTGGTAGCCGCGGTGGCGGAAGTGACCGGCCCTTATTTGGTGCAAATCTTTCTTGATAGCTATGTTGCCAAAGACCATTATCCGGCGATGATCATGTGGGCGCTTGCGGTGGGGTACATTGTATCCACCATTGTTTCGGCCGGCTTCCAGTATCAGTACGAGTTACGCTTTAACACCATGGCGGTGGCGATTATTCAGCGGATTCGAAAAACCGTGTTTGCCAACGTTATCAAACAGCCGTTATCCGCGTTTGACTATGTGCCGATGGGGCGGATTGTCTCGCGCTTAACCAATGATACCGAATCCTTGAAAGAGCTGTATGTGTCGGTGCTTTCGACTTTTTTACGCAACATCGCCTTGATTAGCGTGATGCTGGTGGCGATGCTGCTGCTCAGTATTGAACTGACGCTAGTCGTGCTGGTGTTATTGCCCTGTGTCATCTTGGTAATGGTACGGTATCAAAAACGCTCAGCGCCCGCCTATCGCCGAGCGCGAGACCGACTTGCTGATATCAACGGGGTGATGAACGAGTCGGTACAGGGCATGAATCTTATCCAATTGATGCAGCAAGAGCAGGCGTTTTCTTCCCGCTTTCAAACGATGACCGCGGATCACTTGGATGCCATGGTCACGATTCAGCGTCTCAATGGTATTTATTTGCGTCCCTTGATTGATTTGCTCTCCGGAGCCGCCTTGCTGTCCTTAGTGGCAATTTTCGGCGTCAGTGGAATGGAAGTGATTGGCGTCGGGGTGCTCTATGCTTTTTTGAGTTACCTGGGTCGAATCACTGAGCCGCTGATTGAGATGATGCAACAATTATCACTGTTGCAGCAGGCGATTTCAGCGGGAGAGAGATTGTTTGAGATGATGGATACGCCGCCTGAGCAATATGGTCATGACAGTACACCAATTCCTGACGGTGCCATTGCACTGCGTGATATATCCTTCTCTTATGATGGCGAAACGCCGGTATTGTCAGAGGTGAATGTCAATGTACCTGCTGGCGGCTTTCTGGCGTTGGTCGGTCATACGGGGAGCGGTAAATCAACCTTAGCGTCATTACTCATGGGGTTTTATCGCCCAGGAGAAGGCACGTTAACGCTGGGTGGTTTGCCGATTGAAACCTTAAGCCATCAAAGTTTGCGCGAGGGCGTGGCGATGGTGCAACAAGATCCGCACATGTTAACCGGCAGCTTAAAAGAAAACATCGCGCTGGGACAGACACTGGACGATGCTGTGATTTGGCATGCATTAGAGCAAGTAGCATTGGCAGAGTACGTGAAAGGCTTACCTGCTGGTTTAGAGACTCCATTGGGCGAGGGGGGAATGACGTTCTCAGCTGGGCAACGTCAGCTATTGGCTCTAGCGCGGGTGTTAGTCCGTCAGCCTAAAATATTGATCCTTGATGAAGCCACCGCCAATATCGATTCCGGTACCGAAGAGCTTGTTCAGCAAGCATTAAATAGGTTACGTCAGCAGATGACAGTGGTAGTGATTGCGCACCGTTTATCGACTATTGCCGAGGCCGATAACATCTTGGTCTTGCATCGCGCCGCGTGATTGAGCAAGGGCGTCATCAAAGCCTGCTACGCCAGCAAGGGCGTTACTGGCAGATGTACCAGCTTCAGCAAGCCAGCGCTCACTTGGCGGCGCTTGAGGAAGAAGCGCAGGCTTAGTCGTGTCATAGGTAAGAAAATTAAAAAGGGGCTCAGGCCCCTTGTTTGCAGCGAATAGCGTCGCTGAGCGCTAGGGGAGCTTACGCATTAACCCTTCTTGAGTAGCAGAAGCCACTAGGTCACCTTGTTGGTTAAAAAGCTCTCCGCGAACAAACCCACGTGCACCACTGGCCGAGGGGCTTTCAATTGCAAACAGCAACCACTCATCCATTCTAAACGGACGGTGAAACCACATGGAGTGATCAATGGTGGCCACTTTCATGCCTGGGGTCAGTAATGTTACCCCGTGAGGTTGTAGAGCAGTGACTAAAAACCCCCAATCCGCCGCGTAGCCCAGCAAGTATTGGTGGACATGGTAGTCATCGCCGACTTCACCGATAGCACGGATCCAGAGATATTGCTTCGCTGGGGCCGTCTCTGGCTTCAGTGGATTGATCACAGTCGCAGGGCGAACTTCTATTGGTTTATCACTGCCAAACGCTTTGACAACATTGGCGGGCAGTTTATGGGCAATATCTGCGACCAGTGATTGCTCCGAGCGCAAAGTTTCCGGAGCGGGTACGTCTGTCGGCATTGAGTTTTGATGCTCGAAACTTTCCTCTTCCTCTTGATACGATGCGGTAAGATAGAAAATCGGTTTGCCGTACTGTACGGCTTTTATTCGTCGAGTACTGAAACTTTTTCCATCTCTGAGTATCTCAACATCATAGATGATCGGTTGTTCCGGGTCGCCTGGACGCAGGAAGTAGCTGTGAAATGAGTGCAAAAAGCGATCGGCTTCGATGGATGTTTTCGCGGCAGAGAGCGCTTGACCAATCACTTGCCCGCCATACACTTGTGGCAGTCCAAGATTCTCACTTTGGCCGCGATATAGGCCGGTGTCTAATCGCTCAAGCTGCAGCAGTTGTAAGAGTTCTGTCAGTGGTTGGCTCATAAGTCCTTGATTCATGCTATGCTTCCATTGTTATTGTTCAAGCTATCATAACCTTAGCGTTTTTGCCGCATTCAAACGCGTTTCGGTGAGGATTCTTTAATGAAGAAACTAACGTTTCTGTTGTTCGCCTTATTTACTGCTCTAGTGTTTACCGCTTGCTCTGGTAATAGCCAACCCAATGATTTAGCGAATATTTCTGGTACTTTGGTCTATCGTGAGCGCCTTGCTTTACCCGAGACTGCCAGTGTCACTGTGCGTTTGGTAGAAATAAAAAAAATGGACTCGCCGGGTAAAGTGATTAGCCGACAGTCTTTTGTGACTGAAGGTCAGCAAGTGCCCCTCCACTTCGCGCTAAATTACGATCCAAGCCAAATTTCTGCTTCTCATGATTATGTGATCACCGCGCAAATTGATGTCAGTGAACGCCCGTTATTTATCACCAATACGGTTAATAAAGTGATCACGGATACGAATCACACCTATGATCCAACCATTACGCTGGTACGATCCGACAACTAGTCGCTACACTGGGAATCATGACCACAGCACAAGGAGTGTGCATGCGGATTTCCTCATTAGTTTGGCCCGCGATCGTGCTAGCGATTGCTATTGCTGCGAGTATCAGTGCCGGCGATGCCTTACATGGGTTAGCGATCATGGCGCCTACGTTGTTTTTCTTCTACCCAGACAAATTGGCGAGTTGGTTATTGCTGTTGGGAATGGCGGCCTTGGCCCTTTCTTTACCGCAGTTACCTGCTTTGCTTGCGGCAAGTACTTTGCTGATCTTGCCAGCGTTATCTTTATGGTTTAATCCTGACCGACATCCCCATGTTAAGTGGTTACTTGGGGCTGTGATGCTCGCTATTTTCGCAGGGATAATGGCTTTGCAGTCGGAAGCAAAATTAGGCGGGGCTCCCTGGTTTTTGGCTCTTCAACTTGCGGCGTTATGCGGGTTATGGCTATCGATGCAATATTGGCCGGGCTACCAACCACCTCGCCGTGGCGCTTGGCTAGTGCTTCCCATTCTGGCCGCGGCGGTTGGGTGGCCATCCGCGCTGTGGAGCGTGGCAGTGGTTGCGATGATTGGGCTGTTACAGTGGGTGGCGCTTACACCGCGTTTAGCCGCTTCACGTCACCTTGCGATGCACATTTTGCCGTGCGTGCCGTTTTTAGTTATTGCTTGGCGTGTTCCCTATCAATTAACGATGTCGTTACTGGTGGCGTGGGCCACTATGCTGGCGGCTATCTGGGTAGGTGAGTATTTACTCTTGGAAGACTCAGACGATAATTAAGTGATAATTGCTCATAAGATCAACAGTTAATCGGTAAGAAAACGAATCCTCCTTGCATTGCATCCAGCCTTGCCACATAATGCCCCGCAGTTAAGCAAGCTTAACGACATATCGATGGAGGCCTCCTTGGTTCTCCCGCAACACTATCTTGTGTACTGGGTCAGGTCCGGAAGGAAGCAGCCCGCGCTTGGGACGTGTGTGCCGGGATGTAGCTGGGGAGGTCTCCGCCCTTTCTGCTCCCCCCTAAAATCAAATGCTTCCCGAACAATACACCATCATTTTCCTGTGAATTCCACCGCCTATTTACACAACAAACTGATATGTGCACAACCAACTGATTTTTTGGGATGATATGAGAGTCTGTCTTCTATTATCGTCTGTTGACACCTGGGTGACACAGCCTGGCATGACTCGACTATGATCATTAAATATACAGGCAGCAGTGGGCCCAATGGAGGCGTGACGTGGTGATAAGGCGAATGTGGGTGGCATGGATAGCTATCTTGGTGAGTAGCCAAGTGATGGCGAGCGATCTACAAACGCAGCTTAAGGGGTTTTACGATGAAGCGTGGCAAGCAGGGACCCTGATGGTCGCTCAGCCGGCTTTAAACGCTTATCCTCAAGCGCTTTTAGTGAGCCAGGCACAATATCCAGATTTTGAACATTTTGATTGGCAAGATCTGAGCGCTCTCTACCAGGTCGTTCAAACCTGCCAACCTAATCCGCGCATTGTGGTACCAAGGCTGTTAGTTGCTCAGCGCTTCGAGCTTGCGCTTTGTCGAGAACAGCCTTTACCGGTTGAATGGTTTGAAAAAAATCCGCTGCTTCATCCTGCTGGGGGGAGTTACGCCGAGCGTTATTTAAGCCATTACGCAATAAAGACACCACCGCCTGAACTGGTAGAGCGTGTGACTCTCGCCAATAAAAATCACCCTTTGCATGACGCACTGGCCGCGCTTAGTCAGTCAGGGCGTGATGCCTTGCTTAACGGTTACCGTGCCTATTTGGATGGAGACCGTCTGTGGTTAAATGGGGAAGAAGGGTGGAAAGCGTTACCTCGTACACAATGGATGTCGATCGCCGATAATTATCGTTTGAGCCTATCGACCCACTCAACGGGCTGTGACTACCGATATGGTAATATTTGTAATCAGTTACATCCCGCTTATCGAGGCGTCATGATTGCTATTTTGGTGGCTATTTTTGGGGCGCTAGTGCTGGGGTTAGCGCGCAGTGTTTATGATAGGTACCAACAGCGGCGCGAGCGCCAGTTTATCCTCCAGTTACTCACCCATGAACTGCGAACACCCATTGCCAGTTTGGGTCTGACGGTTGAGATGTTGCGCAATCAATTCGATAAGCTGGATGACTGTACGCAAGATGTGTTGTGGCGTTTATTGGCCGACCATCAACGGCTCAACCAACTGACGGAAACCAGCAAGGGATATTTAAGTACCGATAAAAGCGAGCAGTTTAAAACCCAAACAGCCTCGTTATCCGAGTGGTTAGATAACGTGTGTGACTGCTATGACATTGACTACACGTTAAACCAAGACAAGACATTAACATTGCCTTTCTACTGGCTCTCTATTTGTTTGAAAAATCTGATACAAAATGCGCACCAACACGGTGGCAATAAAGTTTGGATCCGAGTACATGTCGGCAAGCGAATTCGAGTGTGTGTCTATGATGATGGCGCTTTTCCTTCATGGTGGCAACGCGTTTGGCGCCGCTGTAAAGCACCAAAGTCTGAGCACAATATGGGGATTGGATTATTTTTAGTCGCGCGGTTAATGCGGCAAATGGGGGGTAAACTTTTGATTAGACGTCATCCTACTTGCTGCATGTTGGAGTTACCCCAATGAGCCATTTGCTATTGATTGAAGATGACACCTTGTTGGGTGAGGGCCTACGTCAATTTTTTGAGAGCTACGGTTTCCAATGTACTTGGTTAGTTGATAGCCACAAGGTAGAGAAGCACTGGTATCACGCCGATCTCGTTATCTTAGACCGGCAACTGACCGACGGTGATAGCTTGATTCAGCTTCCTCACTGGCTTTCCTTAAAAGCGCTCCCTGTTATTGTACTGACCGCGAAAATTGAAGTAGAACAACGAGTTGAAGGGCTCATGGCAGGAGCAAAAGACTATGTGGTTAAACCTTTTTCACATCAAGAGTTGCTCGCGCGAATTTATGCCCAGCTTCGACCTTTGGGCGAGAGCCAGCTTTTGTATGGACCGATCAAGGTTGAGCCGGGATCGCGGAATGTTTATTGGCAGAATGAATCCGTGATGTTGAAACCGAAAGAATTTGACCTGTTATTATTGTTAATACAAAACCCAGGGCGAGTTTTTCATCGTGAAGAATTACTCAACAAGATTTGGGGTTATCAAGCGTTTCCCACCACTCGTACTGTGGATAATCATGTGTTGCGGTTACGACAAAAATTGCCCGATTTAGCAATAGAGACGCATCGTGGAGTGGGCTATCGATTGGTGATGCTATGACACGATGGGGACGCTTGCTGGTTCTCGGATTCGCGATGCTAAGCGTAAAAGTAAACGCTGAGCAAGCCTGGTTTGGTGATACGCCCATGCAACAGACCTACCAGGCATTAGCCGCCGACCGACCTACTGTTGCTTGGCAGGAGCTTATTTTTGCACTATCGCAAGAACAGATTGCTACCCAGCATTGGGCCGCGCTCAAACATGCGATCATCAATCAAACAGATTGTGGTCAACGCCTGACTGAGCCGAATGGAAAGGATATTCCACAAGGGCTTACCATTTCTTTTGTGCGACGCGCAGGAGCATCAAGCCTAGGTTATGAAATCAAACTATCGGCTGAGCATGTATCGCGTGCAACTTTGGTTACGCTCACTGATCCCAATGGTCAGACGGTGATCAGTGAAATATTAGGCGCTCAAACTGGATTTCAAGAAATTGAATCAGGACAACTTTTTACCCAAGTGGATCCAGGTGTTTACGAACTGCGTTTAGGTGGGCAGCACTACAGCTTGGTCGTTTACGGATTACCGCGGCGCCCTTGGGTGAAACTAATCGGCCATCCTGATCAACAATTAACGGTGGATTTGCCCAACACGCCAACCAGTTGCGCGCCGGCAGCCGCTTATTGGCTATGGCTAGATGATGCGTACCGATGGATCGAGCAAACGCCAATTTATGTGACAAGTAGCGCGGAAAACACACCGAGCCCGGTGAAGGTCTCGCTTCCCGTTAAACGTCCCGCTAAATCGGAACACTTGAGCGCGATCGTGACGCATTTTGAGTACCAAGGCGCTATCAAAGTGAATTACGTCGAACGGCTAGCTTTGCCTTTACCAGAAACACCTTACACCGCTGAATCAGTTAACGCCAGGCGAGTTAAATGACGCTAGGCGAGCGATCTATCAAACGTGTTTAAAGGCGAGAGACATAAAAAAATAGCCCGACAAAGCGGGCTATTTTTACGTTATCGAACAGGTGATTAGTTCAAGTATGCGTTGAACATCCAGAGTAGTTTTTCTTGTTCGCGGATGTAATCGCTCATTAGTGCTGATGTGCCTTCGTCGTCAGCTTCACCAGCGAGGCTCATAATGTCACGTTGTAGGCTAATTAATACACTAAACCCATCAACAATGGCGCGTAGACCGGCTTGACCGTTCGCCTCTGGTGCATGCTCTTTGATTTCACTGATTTTCAAATATTCACTGAAGCGGTGTTCAGCGGTACCACCAATAGTAAGAATGCGCTCGGCTACTTCATCGATCTTAGTTTGTAGATCGGTATAGATCTCTTCGAATTTTACGTGTAGCTCAAAGAAGTCGCCGCCTTTGATGTTCCAGTGAAAACCACGCACATTGGTGTACAGCACTTGGTAGTTTGCTAATAGCGTATCTAGGCGAGCTGCTAAATCTGCAGCTTTGGTGCTGTCCAATCCGATCAATGCTGATTGTTTACTCATCTAATGCCTCCTTAGTGGCAAAATCAATGTGTTAAATCGTCGCGCTATCGCGAAAATTGAACACTGGAAACTGTGTTGTTTCGATTGATGAAAATAGAATAACGTCCCGAATTAAAAAAGGAAAATGGAGTTAACCTATATACCTGATAGGTTAAGCCTATGATGTGATCGATGTATCGTCATGAACAATAAAATGCTCAGGAAGACGCTCGAGACCTGCGATTAACGCTTGTAGGCAGCGCGCGTCGATTGCCGTGCCAGTTTCTTCTTTCATGATGGATAAGGCTTTGTTCATTGGGATAGGGCCACGATAGGGACGCTCAGCAGTGATAGCATCAAAAATATCTGCGGTGGTAATAATGCGAGTGAGCAGGGAAATGTCATCGCCCTGCATGCCGTCTGGATACCCTGAGCCATCGAGCTTTTCATGATGGGCGCTAGCGAACTTGGCGAGGTGATCGAATTGGTGGATTTTCGATAAGATGGTTTTACTCAGTGCAGCATGGCGTTTAACGTGCTCCCATTCCTCGTCATCCAGTTTTCCCGGCTTATCGAGCACATTATTGCTTACGCCGAGTTTGCCAATATCGTGCAGTAACGCGCCACGCTTTAGCCATTTTTTATCATGTTCACTGATGTTTAACTCGTCAGCAATTAAGCTAGCGTATACGGAGACACGTTCACTGTGACCCGAGGTGAAAGGGCTTTTGGCATCAACAATACGCCCAAAGGCAGCTGCAATGTCATCCATATAATCATCATCGACCCAAATGCATGTGTTGGCAGGCGTCATCGACAGGACTTCTTCTTTTAATGTGGGGCTATCCAGTTGCTGCCAAAATTGCGGTTCGTGAGCCAGCTGTAAAAAGGTATCGACGAGGTCGGGGTCAAACCAAGTGCCGCGACGGTTTTTCAGCTCGCGGAGTGCGGCGTCGACACCGGACTCGGTTCGGAAGACATCAATGACTTGCGTCATCAATGCGATGCGCGAAAACAAGGGGATCTGATCGGCCTTTAACTGATCAGGACGCCCACCACCATCATAGTGTTCATCCAGCGCGTAGATGGCTTCAGCAACGCTTTCACTAAAACGTAAATCGCGTGCGACATCGGCACCACGGGTACATCGCGTTTCGATCAGCTCTTGCGCATACATGTCGCCATGACGAATGATATCGAGTGTGGTCGAGAGCTTCTGCATAAACCCACGCTTTACGCCGGTATTTTTTAGTACGAAATTCAGTACGCTGGATAAGCTACCGTCCACTACCTTGTAGCTTTGTTTAAATGCTAAATCATTGGTGAGGTACAGTTCGCAGATCCGTGCCGCATTGCTGCTGCAGCCCGCATCTTTTAGCAGCAACGTATAGAAAAGATCATGACGTTGTTGATCATCGAGCGCTAAGGCGTCAGCGAGTTTCATTCCTAACCACGTGCAGCGCATACAATGTTCGGGTGGCTGTCCTTCAGTCATATCGAGCGCCGTACTCAAGGCTAGGATTAGCTCTGACAACTTTAACGAAGTCACGTCATTTATATGGGGTTGCATCTTATTTTCTCATCCACTTTATTGGTCCATTACGCGTTGGTGGTGAAGGTCTACTTTTAATGTGTGAGACCGCGAACGGTTGCCGACACTTCTTCTGCACCTGCGTGAATATCACTCATCACGTTATCGGCTGCGGTGACTTTTTCTTGCCCCATGGTTGATTGTTCAGTGACTCTTTCCATTGCCTCACTCACCCCTTTGATCAGTTGTAGGTTTTCATCGACGACATCGGCAATTTCTGTGGTGGACTTGCTGGTGCGTTGTGATAAACCTCGAACTTCGTCGGCAACAACCGCGAATCCACGGCCTTGATCACCCGCGCGCGCTGCTTCTATCGCTGCATTGAGTGCGAGCAAGTTAGTTTGTTCGGCGATTTGTTTGATCGTGGTGACGATGTTTTCAATGCTCTGTGCATGCTCACTGAGCTGATTTACCTGATTAGCGGCTTCGACAGCTTGGTCGGTGACGTTTTGCGATAGCTGAACGGCTTCTTGTAGTAAGGCGCTACCGTTTTCACTATGCTTGAGTGTTTGTTCTGATGATGCTTGAGCAAGCTCTGCCGCCTGATTAACGGCTTGATTTTTCTTCACTGTATCAGTGATTGCAGTCGCGAACTTGATCACGCGATAGACTTTACCATTGACATCAAAAACGGGGTTATACGTTGCTTCGAGCCAAACTTCATTACCATGTTTATCACGACGCAAGTATTGGCCAGACGTGAATTGGCCGCTGGCTAGTGATGCCCAGAAGTTTGGGTTATCTTCATAAAACGCGTGATCACAAAATATCTCATGATGCTGGCCTGCAATTTCTCGTGCTTGGTAGCCCACCGCGGCCAGGAAATTATCATTTGCACGAACAATTGTGCCGTCAGGTTCAAATTCAATCACCGCCAATGAACGATCGATAGCAGCCAGAATAGATTGTTGTCGTAAGCTCTCTTTGTGCTGTTTAGTGACATCCGCTGCCAATTTTCGAACGCTGACTACTTTGCCGCTGGTATCTTTGATCGGTACATAAGTCGCTTCCATCCAAATTTCTTGTCCATGCTGATGGCGGCGACGAAATATGCCTTTCTGTGGTTTACCTTGCGCGAGTGATTGCCAAAATTGTTGGTAACTTGGGTCATTAACGGTTTCTTCGAAACAAACCGCGCGGTGATGCTGGCCGATAACCTCATCACGACCGTAACCAATAATACTTAGGAGTTTATCGTTTACACTAGTAATGGTGCCGTCAGGCGAGAAGGTAATAGTCGCAATATGTGTATTGATGGCATCGAGCTCAGCTTGGAGTGCGGCTTTTTCCGTTTGGCAGGTATCCAATTCTCGCTGTGTCTTTTTGAACATGACAGCAAACTTCCTTCTGTTCATTGGTTAGGTATGAGCGTATTCAACTTGTTGTGCAAAAAGTTTACGCACATGTGCTTATTATAGAGTGCAACGTTTGTTGCGTTTGATCTTTTCTCTCATGTCATCATGGAATCTAGCGTAGCCTGTGATTTTTGCTGTTTTGAGTCATGTTTAGAAACACAATAATTATGTGTATCTATGCGTCGCCGTGCTTCCTTTTCCCTGCGTTCTTACGTATTCTTTGTGATTAAGATCATGTTCACATATCAGCCTATGTAACATTTTCATAAAGCATCCTTACAGTTTGTAACTAAAGCCCTTTTCTATTTTCAATAATTTCTGAAAATTCCAAATTTTCATTGATCTCACGCAAAGAAACTCCGTATTATCCCTCAGACGCATTGTGAGGGAGATCAAAATGGAGTTGTCACAAGAATTACGCAACGTCGTGATGCACTTTGGTGAGATGGGAAGCCGTTGGGGCTTTAATCGCTCAGTCGGTGAAATGCTAGCGCTGATTGTGCTAAGCGAACATCCTTTAAGCGCTGACGACATTGTGTCTGCACTCAACATTTCTCGCGGCAACGTCAGTATGGCAACCAAAGAGTTGCAAGGCTGGAATTTAATCCGTTCACAGCGTACCCCCGGAGATAGAAAGGATTACTTCGTGCCCAATGGCACTATCTGGGAGTTGGCGCAGCAGGTGCTTGCTGAAAGGAAAAAGCGAGAAGTCGACCCCACCTTATCGATGTTGCGTTCACATTTTATGCGAAGCGAAGACGACGCAGACAGTCACGCGGTGACGCAGTTACATGAGATCCACGATCTTTTGGAGCTGTTCAACCATTGGTTTGATGATGTGCAGCAAATGAAACCTGAACATCTGAAAAATTTGATGAAGCTGGGTAGCAGTGTCGGTCGGCTTCTTGAGCTGTCGGGCAAGTTGTTTCACAGCAAGTCCAACGAAGAATCGGGTAAGTAACGTCCTGAGGGTAATGTCATGTTAGATACATTAATGTTGTCGCGAATGCAGTTTGCGGCCAACATCAGCTTCCATATTCTTTTTCCCACCATCACGATTGCACTCGGATGGATGCTGGTGTTTTTCAAATTCAGACACAATCGCACGGGTGAGCAAATTTGGCTCGACACCTATTATTTCTGGGTCAAAGTGTTTGCGCTGACCTTTGCGCTTGGGGTGGTCTCTGGTATCACCATGAGTTTTCAGTTTGGCACCAATTGGCCGGGCTTCATGGAAAAAGTGGGCAACATTGCGGGTCCTTTATTGGGCTATGAGGTGATGACGGCGTTTTTCATGGAAGCGACCTTCCTCGGTGTGATGTTATTCGGTAAAAACCGGGTGCCTAACTGGGTGCATACGCTGGCAACTTTGCTGGTGGCGATTGGTACCACGATTTCTGCTTTTTGGATCCTGGTACTCAATAGCTGGATGCACACACCAACCGGCTTTGAGATCATTGAAGGGGTGGTCCACCCAACCAGCTGGTTCGAGGTTATTTTTAACCCATCAATGCCGTATCGCTTAAGCCATATGCTATTAGCGTCAGGGCTGACCGCGTCTTTCTTAATTGCCGGTATTTCCGCCTATCAGAAATTGAAATCACCCACGTCCGGTGTATCAGACAAGCCACTGAAAGTGGGGATTACGGCGGCCGCTATTTTGATCCCACTGCAAATCTTTATCGGCGACATGCACGGGTTAAACACCCTAGAACATCAACCGCAGAAAATTGCGGCGATGGAAGGGGTCTGGGAGACCGAGCAAGGCGCGCCATTACTGCTTTTTGCGGTACCTAACGAACAAACACGTTCAAACGACTATGAAATCGGTATTCCGAATCTGGCCAGTTTGATTCTGACTCACAAACTCGATGGTGAAATCAAAGGCTTGGAAAGCTTTGAGTATCATCCACCGGTGAAACCACTCTTCTTTGGTTTTCGAATCATGGTAGGCGTAGGTGTGCTCATGTTGCTGGTGAGCTGGTACACCGCGTACCGTGTATGGCGAAACCAGCCAATGCCTAAGTGGCATCTGATGGGGCTTGTGGCGATGACCTTCTCAGGCTGGGTCGCTACCTTATCGGGATGGTATGTCACTGAGATTGGTCGTCAGCCTTGGCTTGTTCAAGGTGTATTGAAGACGGCGGA
Source organism: Salinivibrio sp. EAGSL (assembly GCF_013366455.1). NCBI lineage: Bacteria > Pseudomonadati > Pseudomonadota > Gammaproteobacteria > Vibrionales > Vibrionaceae > Salinivibrio > Salinivibrio sp. EAGSL. The sequence goes on from NZ_JABWMG010000003.1 coordinate 16,840, forward strand.
TGCGGTGACGACAGTCGCCAGTTCTAATGTAGGGATTTCATTAACCATCTATCTCACCCTCTATGCCGTGTTGATGGTGGCCTATATTCGAACCCTGTTCTTCTTGGCGAAAAAACGTTTGCCAGAGTATCAATCTGACGACGCAAACACCGCGCAGTCAACTAAAGAGGTGAACGTATGACCATCACACCACATTTACCTGAAATCTATCTATTGCTCTTTGGGTTTACGGTATTTATGTATGCCGTATTAGATGGCTACGATCTCGGGGTTGGCATGTTGCTCCCGAGCTGTAACCAAGCACAGCGCGATCGCATGATTGCATCGATTGGCCCTTTTTGGGATGCCAACGAAACGTGGTTAGTGTTGGCGGTTGGTATTTTGTTGATTGCATTCCCAACCGCACATAGCTTGATTTTGACTGAGCTATACTTGCCGACCTCAGTGATGTTAGCGGGATTAATCTTGCGCGGGGTCTCCTTCGATTTCCGTGCCAAGGTGCGGCCTGAACGCAAAGATCTCTGGGATCGTTGCTTTAAAGCCGGCTCTTTTATTGCAGCGATGACCCAAGGCTACATGATAGGCCGTTATGTGTTGGCATTTGATGAAAGCATCGGGGCGTACTTGTTTGCCTTATTAAGTGGCCTTTGTGTGACCGCAGCTTACATCTATATCGGCGGAACCTGGCTGGTGATGAAGACTGAAGGCGATTTACAAAAGCGAGCGGCTAAATGGTCGCGTCGTGGTGGTTGGTTAGCCGCGCTAGGCGTCTTAGCCATTAGCATTGTGAACCCACTGGTAAGTGAAACGGTTGCCGCGCGTTGGTTTGGCTTCCCTGAGATCTTGCTGCTCGCCCCCGTTCCATTAGTGTGTCTGGCGATTATGGTGCTGGTCGACCGATATTTACGCCATGTACCGGTTGAAAATGACGTGGGATACCAATTCCCATTCATTGGCGCGATATTCTTGTTCGCATTAAGCTTTTTTGGCTTGGCCTATAGTTTCTTTCCGGACATCGTCCCAGGAGTAATGACAGCACAAGAGGCAGCGAGTGCACCAGGTACCTTATTGATTGTGGGTTATGGTGCCATGTTTGTGTTGCCGATGATCTTCTTGTACACCGTGTTTGTCTATCGTGTGTTCTCCGGTAAAGCAACGGATCTTAACTACGAGTAATCTCTCTCACCGTTAGCCGTTTAACTGTTTTATGAGCGCCCAGTCCATCTTGTGATGGCCTGGGCGCTTTTTTATCCCTACATATTTGTCATTAACGCAAAAAAAGATAGTCACCCTAAACATTGGCTGCGTTAAATATTACATCTCGCTGGATTAGCCCTCCTTTCTATCAAGCAAAGACTTGATTTTTTCTGAGACCATTACGTTAGAGCTTGGTGCTCGATTCCATTTTTGTCTTATTTTATCTGATGATCGGCGATATGAGCGGATTTTCGTTATTTTTTTACGCTTTTTAGCGTTTTTGATGATGATGTCGCTGGTAATGAGTCAGGCTAAATCATAGCGCTTCTCTTGTTTATGACCCTTAATAATCGCTTGTGATAGTTGTATTTGCGGTCATTTATTGAGCGATTTGGTGATAAATACTGCTATCAGTACAAACAATTAGGTGACAAAAGAGTGAAGTTAAAATTGACTTAAATCATTGTTTTTGCTTTATCTAGCTGTTTTTTCGTGGGGTGGGGTGTAGCGAATTGGTTAAAAATAATGTTTGAGATCTAATGATTAGCGTGTAAGATTATCTTTAACTAATCGTTCAATTAAAAAAACGAATGGAGACGTAATGCCTAAGGTAGGGATGCCGGAAGTACGGAAACCGCAGCTGGTTAAGGCCACGATGACGGTCATCGGTCGAGTAGGGCTGCATGCAGCCACGATTTCTTTGATCAGTAAGGAAGCCGGCGTATCAACAGGCATTATTAACCACTATTTTGGTGGTAAGCATGGCTTGCTAGAAGAAACCATGCGCGTGGTTCTACGTGAGCTATCGGCAACGGTGATTAGCGCATTGCGCGAAACCCCACGCCACCACCATCAGGCGCGCATCAACGCGATCATTAACGCCAACTTTGAAGGGTTTCAGGCCAAATCTGATGTGGTTAAAACGTGGTTAGCGTTCTGGTCGTATGCCATGCATGACGATGAATTATACCGTTTACAACGCGTGAACGAAAAGCGCCTACTGTCGCATTTGCGCATTGAGCTACGTGCATTATTGCCGCTTGATCAGGCGGTGATGGTCGCTCAGGGGATTGCGGCGTTGATCGATGGTATTTGGTTGCGCGGTGCATTGAACCCTAAAGGTATTGATGCCAACAACGCTCGGACCATCATCAATGATTATTTGGATAAGCAATTGACCTTTTATGGTCGTCCTCAGAGCTAAGGCCGCAAACGCCTGACATATACACTCGAACACAAAAGAATTCAGGATTAATTATGGACGCGAAAACGCTATTTATTAATGGGCAACTGACCGCTGCAACCAGTGGTGAGCACTTTGCAACCGTCAACCCGGCCACGGGTGAAACGCTTGCACAAATTGATCAAGCTTCGGCAGACGATGTACAAGCGGCTGTCGATGCTGCCAAACAAGGCTTTGCAGTTTGGTCGCGTATGACAGCGATGGAGCGTAGCCGTATTCTACTAAAAGCCGTTGCCCTGTTACGTGAGCGTAATGATGAATTAGCGAAGCTCGAAGTACTCGACACCGGTAAGCCGATGCAAGAAGCGGTCGAGGTTGACGTGGTCACCGGTGCGGATGCGATTGAGTATTTCGCCAATCTTGTCCCGTCCATGCAGGGCGAGCAACAACCGCTTTCTGAAAACCAATTCTTCTATACCCGTCGTGAGCCACTTGGCGTGTGTGCAGGCATTGGTGCATGGAACTATCCGATCCAGATTGCGATGTGGAAGTCAGCACCAGCATTGGCAGCGGGAAACGCTATGGTGTTTAAACCGTCCGAAGAAACACCGCTAACCGCCTTAAAACTGGCAGAAATTTTTGCCGAAGCAGGGATGCCAGCCGGTGTGTTTAATGTGGTTCAAGGTGACTACCGTGTGGGCCAAATGCTGACTGCACACCCTGAGATTGCCAAAGTCTCGTTCACGGGTGAAGTCGGAACCGGTAAAACGGTCATGGGTGACGCGGCTAAAACACTCAAGTCGGTCACTATGGAGCTAGGCGGTAAATCACCTTGTATCGTGTTTGATGATGCAGACCTTGATAATGCGGTATCGGCAGCTATGGTCGCGAACTTCTATACCCAAGGCGAAGTGTGTACACACGGCACCCGTGTATTTGTTCACGACAGCATTTACGACGCCTTCGTTGAGCAACTGAAAGCGCGTACAGAAAAGCTCGTTATCGGTGACCCAACCGATATGAACACCCAGGTCGGTGCGCTGATCTCGACTGAACACCTTAATAAAGTGATGACGGCGATTGAAACGGCAAAAGCAAGCGGTGCAACCTTGCTGACCGGTGGCTACCGCGTCACTGAGAACGGGCTTGATAAGGGTAACTTTGTCGCGCCAACCATCTTTACAGACTGTGATGACAACATGGCGCACGTGCGTGAAGAGATCTTTGGCCCCGTGATGTCGGTATTGCGTTTTTCTGATGAGGAAGAAGTCGTTGCCCGTGCCAACAATACCCATTATGGCTTAGCGGCAGGTATCTTTACGCAGAATCTATCGCGTGCTCACCGCATTATTCATCAGCTTGAAGCCGGTATTTGCTGGGTCAACACCTGGGGTGACTCACCCGCAGAAATGCCAGTTGGTGGCTACAAACACTCAGGTGTCGGTCGTGAGAATGGTGTCGAAACCCTCACACATTATACCCAAACCAAGAGTGTCCTGATTGAGCTTGGCGACTTCGCCAGCCCTTACGCCTAATTTCTAACGGAGCGACCAATATGTCACAACGCTACGATTATATTATCGTCGGCGCGGGTTCGGCCGGCTGCGCATTGGCCGATCGGCTGACCGAATCTGGCCAACATCAAGTGCTACTGCTTGAAGCGGGCGGTACCGATAAGAGTATTTTTATCCAAATGCCGACGGCTTTGTCGATTCCTATGAACACCAAGCGCTATGCCTGGCAGTTCGAAACATTGCCAGAGCCAGGCCTTGATGGACGTGAACTTCATTGTCCCCGCGGTAAAGTGCTCGGTGGCAGCTCATCGATTAATGGCATGGTGTATGTCCGTGGTCACGCTTGTGACTATGAAGAGTGGGTTGAGCACGGTGCCAATGGCTGGGATTACGCTAGCTGCTTGCCGTACTTTAAGCGTGCTGAAAGTTGGTCAGGCGGGGCAGATACCTACCGTGGTGGTAACGGTCCTGTCGGCACTTGCAACGGTAACGACATGAAATTAAACCCATTGTATCAGGCTTTTATTGATGCAGGGGTGGAAGCTGGGTATCCAGAAACCAAAGATTACAACGGTTATCAGCAAGAAGGCTTTGGCCCAATGCACATGACCGTCGATAAAGGTGTGCGTGCCTCAACATCAAACGCCTATCTGCGCCGTGCCTTGAAGCGTAGCAACCTCACCTTGAAAAAAGGCGTGGTGACGCGCCGTATCTTGCTAGAAGGCAAGCGTGCTGTCGGTGTGGAATTTGAAAAAGGCGGCAACATTGAGCATGTGATGGCGGATAAAGAAGTGATCTCCAGTGCCGGCTCTGTTGGGTCGCCTCAGCTTTTACAGCTATCCGGTATTGGTGCGCGTGACGTGCTCGAAAGTGCAGGTGTTGATGTTCAGCACGAGCTGCCGGGCGTCGGTGAAAATTTGCAAGACCACCTCGAGGTGTATTTTCAATTCCATTGTAAGCAACCCATCACGCTGAACAGCAAACTGGGCCTTATTAGCAAAGGCATGATTGGTACCGAGTGGATCCTGACCCGTAAAGGCTTGGGTGCCACCAACCATTTTGAATCTTGCGCCTTTATTCGCTCACGCGAAGGACTGAAGTGGCCAAACGTGCAGTATCACTTTTTGCCTGCTGCTATGCGTTATGACGGTAAAGCGGCATTTGATGGCCATGGCTTCCAGGTGCATGTTGGCCCTAATAAACCAGAAAGTCGCGGCCATGTTCGGATTCAGTCTGCCGATCCGCATGCTAAGCCGGCAATTTTATTTAATTACATTACGACTGAGCAAGACCGCCAAGATTGGCGCGACACCATTCGTTTAACCCGCGAAATTATGGATCAAAACGCGATGAACGCATTCCGTGGTGATGAGATCCAGCCGGGTAAGGATGTTCAGTCGGATGAAGCGATCGATCGTTGGGTGAAAGAGAATGTGGAAAGTGCTTATCACCCATCGTGTACTTGCAAAATGGGAGCCGAAGACGACGCAATGGCGGTGCTCGATGAGCAATGCCGTGTGCGTGGAATTCAAGGGTTGCGCGTGGTGGACTCCTCTGTCTTCCCGACGATTCCTAATGGCAACCTGAATGCCCCAACCATCATGGTAGCGGAGCGCGCCGCTGACATGATCCTTGAGAAGCCACTCTTACCTGCCGAGCAGGTGCCAGTATGGATTGCGGCTGAGTGGCAAGACAAGCAACGCAATCAAAACGCGCAGAGTGACGATGCCACCCAAGGGTGAGCACACACTAGAAACTAATTAGTAAGCATTACAAGGAAACTAATATGTCAATGAATAAACGTAACACCACCAAAACGCTAATGACTGCCGTTGGCCTGAGCTCAATGATGGCGTTCGGCGCTGCAGCGAATCAGTGTGAAACCGTGCGTTTCTCGGATATCGGTTGGACAGACGTCACTTCAACGACGGCTATCACCACGGAAGTGCTTAAAGGCATGGGTTACACCACAGAGACAGATTTACTGTCACTGCCTGTGACCTTCTCATCACTGGCGTCGGGCGACATCGACGTATTCCTCGGTAACTGGATGCCAACACAGACAGGCGATATTAAGAAGTACATTGATAACGGCACTGTCGATAGCGTTCGCGCTAACCTAACGGGGGCAAAATACACCTTAGCTGTGCCTAAATATGTGTACGATGCCGGTGTGACTAGTGTTGCAGATATCGCGGAATATGCTGACAAATTTGATTCACGCATTTATGGCATTGAACCCGGTAACGATGGCAACACGCAAATTCAAAAAATGATCGACACCAACGACTTTGATCTGGGTGATTTCCGCCTAATCGAGTCCAGTGAAGCGGGCATGATTTCGCAAGTCTCACGTGCCGTTCGTCGTGACAAATGGGTTGCCTTCCTCGGCTGGGCCCCGCACCCAATGAACAGCAATTTTGATATGAAATATCTATCTGGTGCCGATGAGTACTTCGGCCCGAACTATGGTGGTGCCACGGTTCATACCAACGTACGTAGCGGCTATGTCGAGCAGTGCGCAAACGTGGGTCAAATGCTCGAGAATCTTGAGTTTAGTCTCAAGATGGAAAACGAAATGATGGGCAAAATCCTCAACGACGGTGAGAAGCCACAAATGGCTGCACGTGAATGGCTACGCAACAACCCAAGTGTGTTGAACAAGTGGCTAGACGGTGTCACCACAGTTGATGGTAAAGACGCTGTTGAAGCGGTCACTGAATACCTAAAAAAGACTGAAGCGTAACTATAAAAGTGTAGAAGGAGAGGGCGGTGTTAACGCCGCCCCTAAGGTTTTATTGTGAATATTATTACAGATAACAAGATCCCACTCGGTCAATGGATGGAAAGCGGTGTTGATTGGTTGACCATGAATGCCGCCGGTTTTTTTGATGCGATTTCAATTGGGTTAGATACTAGCATCACACTATTGGTCGATATTTTTAAATGGATGCCAGCAGCTGGTCCGATTCTTATGACCGCGGCCCTTGCTTGGTACCTGCAACGTCGAATTTCTATCGTGATCTTTGTTGTGAGTGCGCTCTTGTTGATCCTCAACCTGGGCTACTGGCAAGAGATGCTGGAAACCTTTGTTCTGGTTTTTGCCGCGACAACGATTTCCGTATTAATTGGCATACCGCTGGGGATAATGGCGGCGCACCGGCCTTTGGTATACACCTTTATGCGGCCATTGCTCGATTTAATGCAAACTGTACCACCGTTTGTGTATCTCATCCCAACGCTGGTGTTGTTTGGTTTAGGGATTGTTCCGGGCCTTATTTCGACCATTATCTTTGCTATCGCATCGCCAATCCGCCTGACGTATCTAGGGATCACGCGGGTGCCTGAAGAATTGGTCGAGGCGGGACGTGCATTTGGTGCCACTCGTATGAAGTTGTTGTTTAAAGTGGAATTGCCGGCGGCATTGCCAAGCATTATGACAGGTGTGACTCAGTGTATTATGTTGTCGCTGTCGATGGTGGTTATTGCTGCGCTGGTGGGGGCTGATGGCCTGGGTAAACCGGTTGTCCGTGCACTGAATACAGTGAACATTTCTCAAGGGTTTGAAGCGGGTCTTGCGATTGTATTGGTCGCCATCATTCTTGACCGCTTGTGTAAAGCACCCAACCAAGGCAACGAATAAGAGGTAACCATGGACGCAATCGCAATTAAAAATTTAGATGTCGTGTTTGGCGATAACGTACAGCCAGCACTTGATCTGTTGGATAAAGGCCTTTCTCGGTCAGAAATTATTGAACAAACTGGACAAGTTGTCGGTGTCGATAATGTATCGCTCAATGTTAAAGAAGGCGAAATCTGTGTGCTCATGGGCCTTTCAGGCTCAGGTAAATCGAGCTTACTCCGTGCAGTTAACGGCTTAAACCCTATTAGTCGTGGTAGCCTCGAAGTCCGCGACGGCGATCAAATGGTCGATATGGCGACTGTTGATTCGCAGACATTGCGTCACTTGCGCACCAGTCGTGCTTCTATGGTGTTCCAAAAATTTGCCTTGATGCCTTGGATGACGGTTGTCGACAATGTGGCGTTTGGCTTGGAAATGAAGGGGATCAGCAAAAAAGAGCGCCGCAAGCAAGCGCTTGAGAAATTGGAGCTCGTTGGTCTAGATGAGTGGGCTAACCAATATCCTCATGAACTGTCTGGTGGTATGCAGCAGCGTGTTGGTTTAGCAAGGGCCTTTGCCATGGACAGCGATATATTGCTGATGGATGAGCCTTTCTCTGCGCTTGACCCACTGATCCGAGCCCAGTTGCAAGATGAGCTGTTAGAAATACAGAAAAAACTCAATAAAACCATTCTGTTCGTCAGTCACGACTTGGATGAAGCGTTGAAGATTGGTAACAACATTGCGATTATGGAATCGGGCCAATTGATTCAGCATGGCAAGCCGGAAGACATTGTATTACGTCCAGAAACTGACTACGTCCGTGACTTTGTGGCTCATACTAACCCATTGAATGTCTTAAAAGGACGCTCAATGATGAAAACGGCTGATAACTTAACGCGCGTTGAGAATCGTTGGAAAATCTGTGATCGACGTGAAATCTGGGTCACGGCTGAGCAAGGTGGCACTTTCTCTGCAACCGCGGGCAATCAACCATTGCGTGTGGTTGCGTGGGACAAAGACACGCTCGATTTCTCACAAGTTGGCGATAACACCATTGTTGTGGCCTCACCCGATATTGAGATGCGTGACGCGATTGAAATTCGCTATAACACCAATACGCCTGTATTGCTGGTAGAAAATGGTGAATTGCTCGGTACCTTGTCTGATCATGACTTCTATCATGCTTTATTGGGTAAATTTCAGAAAAAAGACACAGACCAAGCGGCATAACTCACCACGAGTCAGCTCCATGTCTAGCCATACAAAAGGCCTGCTCTTGAGCAGGCCTTTTCTGATCATTGCGAAGTTTGTTGATAACCGAATTAATACTACGGCATGATCACGGTATCAATCACGTGAATGACGCCGTTGGACGCCATGACATCAGGTTTCACCACAGTCGCGTTGTCCACTTTCACATCACCGTAAGAGACTTTGATCATCACATCGCTACCTTGCACCGTGGTTGCTGATGACATACCCATAACTTGCTCGGCTGTGACCTTACCGGGGACAACATGGTAAGTGAGGATATCGGTTAGTTTGTCTTTATTCTCTGGCTTCAGCAGTGTTTCTACGGTGCCATCTGGGAGCTTATCAAAGGCCGCATTGGTCGGCGCAAACACTGTAAATGGACCATCACCTTTCAATGTATCAACCAGATCAGCGGCTTTTACTGCTGCGACCAACGTTGAAAAGTCATCATTTTTCATCGCAGTATCAACAATATCATGATTACCCTTATGGTGAGCAGCGACCGCGGAGCCCATGCTTGCGAGGAACGTGGCAGTGACTGCAAATTTGGTCATTGTGTGTTTTAACATCATTGTTCTCCCTTTCATTTTTTACTCCCCACCATGACGGCGATGCAACATTGCAAACGCTTGGTGACTTCCTGGGAATGATTAATTGACTGCCTTGTAGAAAACGAAGAGAGAGATGAAGCCGATCACAGCGCCAAAAATATTCCTGGCCACGATTCCTTCTTTTACGCCTGATTACCTTGATATTCACGTGAAATTTTTCGAACAACTCATTCGCATAATTGTGATTGTCCGCACACTTTTATCGGCGTAATCTCGTGCTCGTTCCAACGCAATAACGCGAACATGCTGTCGATTCTAGGGAGTATGCTTTGTGAGCAAGTTTCTGCGAAAAATAGCATTTTCAAAAAATAGCCATTTTTCAAAATAGAGACAGTGAGGTGACAAAGCATCCGCGTTATTGGCGTTTAATAGCAGTCAACCCGATACGAAAGAGGAAATAACCATGAAAAAACTTGCAGCAATTTTCGCCCTGACGCTCGCTTCAACCTCTGTAATGGCTGGTGGTTTAAACCTCGATGTCACCCCAGCTGAAGGCGGCGCTTGGGTAACCGTTACCGAGCAAGGCCAAGCGGTTGAAGGTGCGAAAGTGACTAGCGAATCCGGTCTGGATGCGAAAGTCACTGACGAGTCTGGTCGTGTATTTATTCATGCACAAAACCAGAACAGCCGTTCAGTCAACTATGTCGCTAACACAGATCAAGGCCAGCACGCTGAAAAAGCAGCCTTTGTACGTGGCGACCATAGCTAAGCATTGTTCGTGAGCCATCGTGGACAAATCTTGTCCACGAGTCATTGAGCATAAAAAAGAGAGCATTACGCTCTCTTTTTTTATGCCTTTCGGTTAACCACAACCACGTTTTCAGATCAACCATGCTTTTAGATCAAAAAGTGACTCGACTTGATGGGTTGGCGTAATGCCTGCTGGTGACGGTGTGTTATCGCTATTAAGCCAGCATGTATCAATCCCTGCACGCATGCCACCCAGCACATCAGAATGTGGATTATCGCCAACCATTAAGATTTTGTCCTTGGGGGGATTTCCCATTTTTTCAAAGGCATGTTCAAAGATCCGAGGGTCCGGCTTGGCGATGCCCACTTGCTCGGATATCACTAAGGTTGAAATCGCAGACTTCAACCCGGTTCTTTCCAGGCGGATATCTTGGAGAGCGGTAAATCCGTTAGTAATGATACCAATATGTGCATGTGGCTTGATCGCACTAATAAGATCGCGCGCGCCTGGCAATGGTTCGCAAATCTCAGCCATTGCATCTAAAAAACCCTGGTTCAATGTTGCAGGCGCCACGTTAAGACGCTCTCCCCAACGCGTAAAACGCTCGGTTTGTAGCGTATGAGCATCAATTTCACCATCTTGATATTGTACCCACAAAGGCTTGTTTAGCTCTGAGTATTCCGCAAACGCGTGATGGTCAAAATTGACATTGTAGCGCGAAAACATACGTTGTAGTCCCGCAAACGCATCGAAGTGAAACAGGGTTTCATCCGCATCAAAAAGCACCCAAGGATATCGCATCGATTTAACTCTCTTAATGTAAAGTGAAAGAGTGTAACAGACCCAGAGGTTTGCTAGCGAGCCTCCACAAGCGACTCACCGTCCATGGTGATAAATAACGAAAACACAAAGTAATGTTGCTATTAAAGGGAGAGGTATAGCCCTGCCAAGGTGGCACTCATGAGGTTGGCTAAGGTTGCGGCAAGAATGGCGCGCATGCCTAATTTGGCGATATCACCGCGGCGCTCTGGGACAATGCCGCCCAAGCCACCCATTAACATTGCTATTGAGGTGAGGTTGGCAAAGCCACATAACGCAAACGTAACAATGGCTTGGCTATGGGGAGAGAGCGCTTCTTTTAGGTTCATAAAATCCGCAAACGCCACAAATTCATTCACAGCAATTTTCTTACCAATCAAGGTGCCTGCTGTCATCGCCTCTTGCCAGGGAATGCCAATCAGCCAAGCCACTGGTGCAAATAGGTAGCCGAATAGCCACTCAAGGCTTAGTTGCGGCAAGTTTAAAATAGGCCCCAGTTTCCCTAACCCACCATTAATCAGCGCAATCATACTGATCACGGCGAGTAAGCTGGCCCCCACGGCCATCGCAATTTGTAAGCCACTCAAGGCGCCTTGCGTGCCAGCATCAATCACATTCACTGGTTTATCTTGATCGTCTTCGAGCGCTTGGTGTTGAGCATGATTCATGGGGGATTCGGTCTGCGGTACCATTATTTTGGCCATCATTAACCCAGCAGGTGCCGACATAAACGCAGCCGCGATCAGGTATTTCATCTCTACCCCCAAGCCTGCGTAACCCACCATGGTGCCGCCGGCGACTGAGGCGAGCCCGCCTACCATAACAGCAAACAGCTCGGAGCGAGTCATGGTAGAAAGAAAAGGTTTTACAACCAACGGCGCTTCAACGGAGCCAACAAAGATATTGGCCGTGGCAGACATGGACTCAGTGCGAGAAGTGCCAAGTACGCGGCGCAATAAGCCACCAATGAGGCGAATGATCCAAGTCATGACCCCAATGTGGTAAAGCACAGCGATCAGTGCAGAGAAAAAAACGATGGTGGGAAGTACATTAAAAGCGAAAATAAAACCAAGTTTAAACTTAGCCAGATCACCAAACAGAAATTCAGCGCCAATATCGCCAAAACTAATAATCGCCGACACGGCTTCTGATGCGTTAGCTAGAATACGCTGACCAAGCGGAACAGAGATGATAAAGCCAGCAAAGACGATTTGTATTAGGAACGCACCTCCCACTGTGCGCCAATTAATCGCGGAGCGATTTTCCGAAAAGACAACCGCGATAAGGAAGAGGACACTAATCCCCAAAAGGCCAATGCCAAACTGCATGATGTTGCTCCGCAAACGTTAAACTTAGGATGGAAAACGATTGCGGCGGTATTGTACGCGATTTTAATAATGTGACAAGAGTCACTTTTTGTCCTCTTTGTGTTCATTTAATTGCACTTGTGTCTATATTGATAAAAGGTGTGTTGTAGCTCGTAAATGATGCGTGACATCTTGGTTATAAAAGGTGTCGAGACGGGTTCTTCCTATCAGCATTGTGAGTGAAGATTGCGTTGCATCAAAAGTGTTGATGGTGACTGTGTCTATTTTTCATGGGCATCTAGAATAAAACCCGGCTATGATTCGAATAGGCCAAGGATAGTGCTATTTCCTTAGCGACACGATTATTTATAGTTCTGAAATAAAGAGTTCAAATAACTCGCTGAGCGAGTAAGGACGCGGGATTCGGGCTGATTTTTTCTTAGTAGGTGGTCACAAAATGAACATTTGGTTAGGCCCCTAATTAAAAAATTTTCGAGATGTGTTAATGTAGCCGACTGTGTGGTGATGACTGATCTTTTATTGATGTTAAAGATGGCTTAAACATCAATAAATAATGAGCTCGCTACCAACACTCACAGGCTTCCGAATAAACGGACTAAGGAGTTAACTCGTGAGCGATAAAAGCCATGAAGATATGATGACACCAGACGGGAAGGTTAACCCGATCGATACTGACTATCAGGTCGGTCAGGATAACGTAGCGCTGAAACTCGGCCCGTTTGGTTTTGATATTCATAACCGAGTATTTATGATTTCCGGGCTGTCGATTTTGGCCTTCATTTTTGTCACCTTGGCATTTCAAAACCAAATCGGTCCTGTTTTTGGGGATTTGCGTGGATGGCTAACCTCAAATCTAGACTGGTTCTTCCTTTCTGCAGGTAATATTTTTGTTGTTGCTTGTCTAGTGCTGGTTGTGTCACCACTGGGTAAAGTCCGATTGGGTGGTACAGAGGCCAAACCGGATTACGGCTATGCGGGCTGGTTCGCGATGCTTTTTGCGGCCGGTATGGGCATTGGCTTGATGTTCTATGGCGTGTCTGAACCATTGACGCACTTCCAAACCGCGTTAGGTGGGACGGCAACCGGTGCTGACGGCCTTCGCACTGACTGGGCGCCTTTGGGGGCGGCAGCCGGGGATACGGAAGCTGCTCGTCGCTTAGGTATGTCTGCGACTATTTTCCACTGGGGTTTACACCCATGGGCGATTTACGCGGTATTGGCTCTAGGCTTGGCACTGTTTGCGTATAACAAAGGCTTGCCTTTGACCATGCGTTCTGTGTTCTACCCACTGTTCGGTGAACGTGTTTGGGGTTGGACAGGGCACGTGATTGACATTCTCGCGATCATTGCGACCTTGTTTGGTCTTGCCACCTCGCTAGGCTTGGGGGCATCACAAGCATCCGCCGGTCTGCACTATCTGTTTGACACGCCCCTGGGTAATACCACCGAAGTCATGCTGGTGATGGGTATTACGGGCGCGGCGATCCTTTCGGTTGTTGCAGGGGTAGACAAAGGGGTCAAACGCCTGTCTGAAATCAACATGATTTTGGCACTGTTGCTGCTAATCTTTGTTATTGCCGTGGGTCCAACGATTGCCATCTTAACCGGCTTCTTTGGAAACCTAGGGGCATATCTACAAAATCTGCCTGCGCTGTCTATGCCATTTGGCCGTGAAGATGCGAACTTTACCCAAGGCTGGACTTCCTTCTATTGGGCATGGTGGATTTCTTGGTCCCCATTTGTGGGTATGTTTATTGCGCGTGTTTCACGCGGTCGTACTGTGCGTGAATTTATCACCTGTGTGCTTATCATCCCTTCAGCGGCCTGTGTGCTTTGGATGACCGCCTTTGGTGGCACGGCGATTGGTCAGTTCGTTAATGAAGGCTATACCGCTGTTGCTGATGCGGAGCTTTCACTCAAGCTGTTTGCGATGTTGGATGACTTGCCGTTGGCATCAATCACCTCGTTTATCGGGATTATCCTGGTTATGGTATTCTTTGTGACCTCGTCTGACTCGGGCTCATTGGTTATTGATACCATTTCAGCGGGCGGTAAAGTGAATGTGCCTGTACCACAGCGTGTTTTCTGGGCGTCTTTCGAGGGCTTGGTTGCGGTTGCGCTGATCCTTGGCGGTGGCTTGGTTGCCCTGCAAGCGATGGCGGTATCAACCGGTTTCCCATTCACGATTGTGCTGTTGGTCGCGACGGTCTCCTTGTTTAAAGGCTTGATGTCAGAGCCGCGAGGCTAGTTAGCGAAATAGCGTTAATCTAGTCAATGATGAAAGAGGCAGCGCACCATGCGTTGCCTCTTTTTATTAGCGCTGTTTTATTGCCCTTTTTTTCAGCCCTCCTTTGCCGCTAATGTTCGTCTCTCGAGACGGAGCGTTATGGAGTGGTTAAATATTGACCAAGCTCGCCAGCCCTTTATTCACCTATTCATCTTGTGTGATATTCTTGCTGACTTTTCTGTCATTGCTTCTTTTTGCGTGCTGACGTTTACCTCGATATCGAGTGTCGTCCAGGCAGCGTTTAGCAATAATGACAGGTTGCCGAGTAGACGGAGTAAGGAGTTTACGTGTGAGCGATAAAAGCCATGAAGATATGATGACACCAGACGGGAAGGTGAACCCGATCGACACCGATTATCAGGTCGGTCAGGACAACGTTGCCCTCAAGTTTGGCCCGTTTGGCTTTGATATTCATAACCGTGTATTTATGGTCGCGGGTTTGGTGATTATGGCCTTTGTGTTTGTGACGTTGGCTTTCCAAAACCAAATGGCCCCGATTTTTGAGCAGATGCGCGCTTGGTTAACCGCAAATCTCGACTGGTTCTTTCTCTTAACTGGTAACGTCTTTGTCATCGCTTGCTTGGTGCTAATTGTCTCACCACTAGGCAAGGTACGGCTAGGGGGCACTGAGGCCAAACCGGATTACGGCTATGCTGGCTGGTTCGCGATGCTTTTTGCCGCTGGTATGGGCATTGGTTTGATGTTTTATGGTGTCTCTGAGCCACTAACCCATTTCCAAACGGCGTTACAAGGGACCGCAACGAGTACTGATGGTCTACGTACCGATTGGGCACCTTTGGGGGCTGCCGCCGGTGATACCGAAGCCGCGCGTCGACTGGGGATGTCGGCAACCATTTTTCACTGGGGCTTACACCCTTGGGCGATTTATGCCGTATTAGCACTCGGTTTGGCATTGTTTGCTTATAACAAAGGGCTTCCTTTGACCATTCGGTCGGTATTTTATCCGCTGTTTGGTGAGCGTATTTGGGGCTGGACCGGTCACGTGATTGATATCTTAGCTATCGTCGCGACGCTCTTTGGTCTTGCTACTTCGCTTGGCATTGGTGCATCACAAGCATCCGGTGGTTTGCATTATTTGTTTGATACACCATTGGGGGCCACCACTGAAGTCTTGCTGGTGATCGGCATTACTGCGTTGGCGATCTTTTCGGTCGTAGCGGGTGTGGATAAAGGGGTAAAGCGTTTATCTGAGATCAACCTAGGCCTGGCGTTCTTACTCCTCCTTTTCGTGATTATCGTCGGGCCAACGTTAGCGATTCTGACCGGCTTCTTTGGTAACCTTGGGGCGTATTTACAGAATCTGCCGGCGCTGGCTATGCCATTTGGCCGAGAGGATGCCAACTTTACCCAAGGTTGGACCGCGTTCTATTGGGCATGGTGGATTTCTTGGTCTCCATTTGTGGGTATGTTTATTGCCCGCGTCTCACGTGGTCGAACCGTTCGCGAGTTTATTACCTGTGTGCTGCTGATCCCATCCGCCGCGAGCGTATTGTGGATGACTTCATTTGGTGGCACCGCGATTAACCAGTTCGTCAATGAAGGGTATACCGCAGTGGTTGACGCAGAGTTGTCGCTGACCTTGTTTGCCATGCTAGAAGGGTTGCCGTTAGCAGAGATTACCTCGTTTATCGGTATTATCTTGGTCATTGTCTTCTTTGTTACCTCGTCTGACTCCGGCTCTTTGGTGCTAGATACCATTTCGGCAGGCGGGAAAATGGACGTACCGGTATCGCAGCGCGTTTTCTGGGCAACCTTCGAAGGCCTGGTCGCGATCGCACTGATCCTCGGCGGCGGGCTTGTTGCGTTACAGGCAATGGCGGTTTCGACGGGCTTCCCGTTCGCGGTGGTCTTGCTGGTGGCGACGCTCTCCTTGTTTAAAGGCCTTGCTTCTGAGCCGCGTGCAAAATAAAGAAGTGTGCTAACTGCTTGATAGTTAGCTAAGATAGAAAAGGCAGGCTTTCGAGGCTGCCTTTTTTTATGGCAAGTGATACGGCACACTGTGTCACAGCCAACGGACATTCTGATTCACTGTGTCCTACCACGATATTATCGCACGTTTAGGTGAGCGCTATGGAAGCTGAACAAATCGAGATTGCAACATTTCTTGCACAGTACGCCCCATTTGATTCAATGCCCGAAGAGGTGGTCGCAGAAGTGGCAACCAGCATTGAGATCAGTTATTTCCGTGCAGGCACCGATATTTTTGCTTACGGTGATGAAATTCACGACTTGGCGATCATGCGTAGCGGCGCTGTCGAGCTGTTTCGCCGTAATGGCACCCTGTATAACCGCATATCCGAGGGCGACATTTTTGGCCAAATGGGTCTATTGATGAACAATCGTGTGCGGATGCCAGCGAAAGCGATTGAAGACACTTTGATCTATTTTATTCCGGAAGCCACGTTTAATCGCTTGTTTGATGATTTTGAGCATTTTGCCGATTTTGTCGAGGTGGAAGATAGAACACGCTTGCGCCAAGCGGTATCAAGCCACAATGAAGCCAATGATCTCACCACCTCCAAAGTGAAGAAACTGATTATTCGCGACCCGGTGATGATTGCCAGTACTGACTCCGTGCAATATGCCGCGCAAGTGATGTCGCAAGAAACCGTCTCATCGATTTTGGTCATGGGTGATGAGCCCAATCCAGAAACAGGGCTCAAACCGGTACTGGGGATTATTACCGATCGAGACTTGCGTAACCGGGTGTTAGCAGAAGGTTTGCCTTATGAAACGCCGGTTCAGGAGATCATGTCGCCACAGTTGATTACCTTGGATCATAATGCGTATATTTTTGAGGCCATGCTGACCATTCTGCGCTCCAACTTGCACCATGTGCCGGTGCTACAGCACGGTAAGCCGATTGGTGTGGTTGCCTTGTCTGATATTGCACGCTACGAGTCGCAAAACAGCTTGTTCTTGGTGGCGAGTATTTTCCGTCAGCAGTCGGTCGAGGATTTGGTGATCTTATCTAAGCAGGTCAAAGATTGCTTTGTACGCATGGTCAATGAAGATGCCAACTCGCATATGATTGGCTCGGCACTGTCGGTGATTGGACGCAGTTTTAAGCAGCGTCTTTTAGAGCTTGCCGAAGAAGAGTTGGGTGAGCCGCCTGTGCCTTATTGCTTTTTGGCGATGGGCTCTATGGCGCGTGATGAGCAGCTGATTGTTACCGACCAAGACAACGCAATTATCCTTGATGACAACTACGATCATGGCCAACACAATGCGTATTTTGAAGCCCTGTCTAAGCGCGTCTCTGATGGCTTAAACGCATGTGGTTATACTTACTGCACCGGTAATATCATGGCGACCAACCCCGAGTGGCGTAAAACGCTGAAACAATGGGAGCAATGCTTTGCCGATTGGATAGATAATCCTAGCCCGCGTTCACTGCTCGACAGTAATATTTTCTTCGACTTGGATGGGGTGCATGGTCGCACGAACTGGGCCGAGCAACTTAAAGCTTTCGTGGGTCGTCGCGCCCGTCGCAATAATCGCTTTTTGGCGTCCATGGCGCGTAACGCCTTGAACCGCACTCCACCATTAGGCTTTTTTAAAGATTTTGTCATGGAGCAAGACGGTCGCCACAATAATTCGATTAACTTAAAGCGGCGTGGTACCGCACCCTTAGCCGACTTGATACGTGTTCATGCATTGGCGACCGATTCGCGCTCGCAAAACTCGTTTGAGCGTTTAGACGATATTATCGAAGCAGGGATCTTACCCAAAGGCCGCGGTCCCGATCTGCGCGATGCGATGGAGTTTATTTCGATGGTCAGGATCCGTCACCAAGCATTAGATATAGAAGCGGATCGTGAACCTGATAACAATATTGAGCCAGAGAACTTATCTGACTTTGAGCGCCGTAATTTAAAAGACGCCTTTCAGATTTTAAGTAATGCCCAGAAATTTTTGAAATTCCGCTATCAGCCCAATCGGTCGTAAAGGAAGGATATGTTCCACTTTAATCTTAGGAAAAAAGAGGATGCAGACCAGGTAGACTGGCGTGCGATGCTAGACACGAAACGCGAGACCGTGCAGCACGAAACCTTGCAGGCCTTTTATCAGCAAGGATGGGTGTCACCCGACACGCCCGTTTCGCAAGTGCCGTTTGTGGCGCTTGATTTTGAAACAACGGGGCTCGATAGCCAGCAAGATGCGATTGTCAGTATTGGCTTAGTGCCTTTTACTCTCAATCGTATTCGCTGCCAACAGGCACAGCATTGGATTGTGAACCCCAACCGACCACTTGCCGAATCGTCGATTGTCATTCACGGCATCACGCACTCCGACATTGTCAATGCACCGGATTTTTCCCATGTGATTGAGCCACTACTCAGCGCGCTGGCCGGTTCAGTGGTGGTGGTGCATTATCGCCGGATTGAACGCGAGTTTTTGGATCGTGCGATAAAAGAGCGGCTAGGCGAGGGCATTATTTTCCCCATGGTCGATACCATGGAATTAGAAGCCTGGAAGCATCGCACCGGCAAGCGTAGCTTCGCTGACTGGATAGCCCGTCGGCCGCCGGAATCGATTCGCTTGGCTGACAGTCGGCAGCGCTATCAGTTGCCGTTTTATCAAAGCCACCATGCGCTTACCGATGCAATCGCCACTGCCGAACTACTACAGGCACAAATTGCACACGACTTCTCGCCTGATACACCCATTAGTGAGTTATGGCGATAATAAACAAAGACACAATGAACGTTTCTCGTGTGGTTTCCGTATTCGTCGACAAGGCGTATAATTTGCGTGCTACAAGCCAGTGACGGAAAGTAAGAGGAACACAAATGACATTGATCCACGTAGTAGAGGGGCTGGCATTCGGTCTCGGGGTGCTGTTGTTATCATCGTCGGTTGGCTTTGCCTATTGGGGATTGACGCTCAAACCGGAAGAAGCAGAAGACATGACAGCGCGTAAAATTGAGTTGGGTTTTTACGCCGGTGCGTGTCTGGTTTTTACGCTATTAATCGGGTATTGGTTGAGCGTGTAAGTTCATCGCCTTAAAAAGTGAGCCCAATAAAAAAACCACCGAATCATCGGTGGTTTTTTTGTTCTATCGTCTTGGCATTACCAAACGTCTTTATCGATTTGCTTATCCAGTTTCGGGAATTTGGTACGATCAAAGGTCGGGTTTTTACCCGCACGACGCTGGTCTTCGTAGTCTTTCATCAAGGCGAACGCGACGCCAGACAGCAGCGCAATCGCGACCAAGTTAATCACGGCCATCATCCCCATTGATAAGTCAGCAAAGCTCCAAATCAGTGGCAGATCCATCACCGCGCCCATCAGCACCATTGCGAGCACCGCAATACGATACAACAAGATGGCTTTACGACACTTAAAGATATATTCGATGTTCGACTCGCCATACGAATAGTTAGCAATGATCGAGGTAAAGGCAAACAGCAGAATCGCGATGGCGATAAAGGCAGCGCCCCAATCACCGACTTGGCTGACCAAGGCTTCTTGCGTCAGTGCAATACCTGTCAGGCCGCTCTCAGGCTCAAGCATGCCCGAGATCAAGATAATCGATGCGGTCGCGGTACAAATGACAATGGTATCGACGAAGACACCCAGCATTTGGACGTAGCCCTGCGCGGCAGGATGATTCGGCTTGGTAGTCGCCGTTGCCGCAGCATTAGGGGCTGAACCCATACCTGCTTCGTTTGAGAACAAGCCGCGTTTAATCCCTTGCATCATTGCTTGCGCGATCGCATAGCCCATGGCACCGCCTGCAGCCTGCTCCAAGCCTAATGCGCTTTTGACAATGGTTGTAATCACGGCGGGAAGCTGTTCGATGTTCATGGCAACCACGACCAAAGCAACCAATAAATAAGCCAGTGCCATAAAGGGGACAATCAGCTCTGCAACGCGTGCGACTGAGCGCATGCCGCCAAAAATAACCGGTGCGGTGACCAACGCCAGACCGATACCGACAGCGAGATCATTAAAGCCAAACGCGGTGTCCATGGCTGCGGCAATGGAATTCGATTGCACCCCGTTAAAAGCCAAACCAAAGGCGATAATCAAGCAAATGGCAAATGCAATCCCAAGCCAACGTTGACCCAAGCCTTTTTCGATGTAGTAAGCCGGGCCTCCGCGGTAGGTTTTGTCGTTGTGGTTCACTTTGTACGCTTGCGCGAGAGTGGATTCGACAAAGCTGGTGGCCATACCCGCCAGGGCGGTTAGCCACATCCAGAAAATAGCACCCGGGCCACCAAGATACAGCGCCACCGCGACACCTGCCATATTCCCGGTGCCGACACGCGCGGCAAGACTGGTACTGAATGCTTGGAACGACGAGATCCCGCCTGATGCGCCATTACGGCTGTCTGCCATCAGTTTAAACATGTGGCCAAAGTTACGGAATTGAATGAAGCCTGATCGCACCGTGAAGTACAAGCCTAAGCCAATCAAAAGATAAATCAGTACGCTGCCCCAAAGGAGGCCGTTACCTGTATCGACTACGGACACAAATAGATTTTTAAGTAGTTCCATCATTAAACTCTGTTTTGTCTGTTGGGAGACGCCTTGCACGGTTGTTGCTCGGGCCATAACCCGATGATTACCGAATGCGAGGGTCGACAACCACTGTCCTTGTGAGATCGCTGCCATCCATGCAGGTGAGCAACGCGTCACTCGAGAAAGTCATGCATCAAGGCCTGATATGACGAGTGGACGTTGAGTCTGCAACAGCATTTTGAATCCATGCTCGGCTGTTGCCAGAGTGCGCTTTGATTAGCCATGCCGATGTTTCAACGCACCGGTACACTAATTGGAGCACGCCGGATAATACCGATATTTGTGAGACAAAACACTATATGATTAGCGAAGTGTTGGTTTTTTAATCGGTTGCATGTGTTAATAACAGCACTAAAAACTGTAACCAAAATGTAATGCTTTGCAGGCTAATTGCTTGATGTTAAAGCAGTCCAGGTTCAATTGGATAAATAATATAGCGTAAATAATGACTATTTATTCACATTGTTAAGACTGAACAAAATGTGATCGACAGCACGTAATATCAGCAAAATCGAGTGGTAAGCATGCAAGCCATTCGGAAACGCCAACCGTTTTTGTCAGAAAAAGTAGCGGCCGCATGCCTAATTGATTAGGGAGGTGAGTTTTTTTTCGCCAGCAGATCGCGTCTCACCATCTCAATCGCAGATAAAGCGGTATCTGGATCAATGGCATGGTTTTCGAGCAAGTAAATAAGATCGACAGCGAGTTTGACGTCATCAGGGGCGTTTTCTAAGGCGCTTGGTGTCGACGCGTGCGGGTCAGTCATGATACCTCCGAGCTGGATGCAAAATCAGCAAAGTGAATAAGGGCCGCTTGAATGAGTTGTTCGTGCAACGGCACCAAACTGGTGTGCGAGTCATGGTATCCGCCACCAATCACCGCGGCGACCGGAATATCATGCTTGGCACAGCGTGAGAGTACCCCGCTATCGCGTTGATAAATGCCCTCGGTCGATAACGCCAAATAGCCAAGCGCATCGGCTTGGTGGACATCGACCCCCGCATCATAAATCACCATATCAGGGCGGTATTGTGCGAGGGCGAGATCTAACAAGGGCAAAAAAGCGCTGAGATAGTCCTGATCGCCTGTGCCTGTTGGCAGGGGTAAGTCCAAATCGGAGGGCGGTTTGCGTGAGGGAAAATTTTTCTCGCAATGGACAGAAAACGTCACAATATCGGGGTGGTCGGCGGCCAAGGCGGCGGTGCCATCGCCATGATGTACATCACAATCGACAATCATCACCTTATCAATGCCTGGCTGGGTGAGCGCATGGCGGGCGGCAATCATCAAATCATTAAATAAACAAAAGCCGCTGCCAAAGTCGTAGTGCGCATGGTGATAGCCGCCGGTGAGATGAATAGCAAGGCCTGAATCCAGAGCGTGATCGACCGTCAGTGTGGTGCCGCCGAGCGAGGTTAAACTGCGCGCGATCAATGCGTCGCTCCATGGAAAACCAATCCGACGCATTTTGACTAAGGGGAGATCCCCTGCCAGCAACTGACTGACATACGCGGGATCATGAACAGCATCAATCACTTTCCGAGTGGCCGGGATTGGTTGATGAAATTCAACCGGTAACGCCAGGCGTTGTAACCGCTCAAACAACAATCGGTATTTTTGCAAAGGGTAGCGGTGGCCGTCGGGAAGGGGAAAGTCCGAGTACACCGGATGATAAATCAATGGCAGCACGTATCTCTCCTGGTTGAGCGCTCGGGTTTGACGCTTGGTGTGAGCTGAACGTGAATCACGATTTTTTTTCTCGGTAACTGATCGTGGTTTCGATACGCTCTCGCGCCTTGGTACAGCGTGCTAGGCGTTGTTCTAAGGCAAGCACTTGTTTTTGGTACTGCTGACGCACCGCGGGGGTCGATGCCATCTCGACGCTGGCATTGGCGTCTCGGAGTTTATCGGCCAATCGACGCTCCCAATCTTGGTGCTTGGCTAAGTCTTGATAAAGCTCACCAATCGCCTGGCGTCGTGGCCCGCGTTTGGCTTGCTCTTGCTTACGTAAAGGCTGTGTCGCCAGTTCACGTTGTAGCGCGGTGATTTGCGATAACAAGGTGTCGCAAATATGGGTCGCACGTGCATCGGTCAGCGCCCCTTGTTGGTGATCGCGCTGCATCACTGCCAGCAATCCTTGGGCTTCGTTCACACAGGGTGTGAGCAATTTGCCTTTGCAATGAAAAAGCGTTGTCGCGAATAAAGGCGCGCGGGCTTCGCCACGGCGTCGGTCGACCTCTGCGGCTTGATTGGCCAGTTGCTCAAGGTGTTGGGACATTGCATCGATTTGCGCTTTCATTATGGGTCTCTCAGTCACGCACAGCGGCGACGATAACGGCGATTAAAACCAAGCATCAACGGCCAGTTTACCGGCTAAAATCACCACCGCGGTCACAAAAATAGGTCGAATAAACTGACTGCCAAAACGAATCGCGGAGTGGGCGCCAATAAATGCCCCCAGCATCAAGCATACGCCCATGGTCAGCCCAAGCGCCCAGTTCACATGGCCCAAAAGCGCAAACGCCACCAATGAGGTAATATTACTGGTGAAGTTCATCGCTTTCGCCAATCCGGAAGAGAGCAAAATATTCATCCGATAGAGCGACATGGTAGACACCGTCCAAAACGCGCCCGTACCCGGACCGGCAACGCCATCATAAAAGCCCAACGACAGGCCTTGGCTCCATTGCTTCATCGGTAACTTAGGGCAGCGCGCGGGGAGCTGGTTGTTATCTCCCTTAGGGTGGGGATGCCAAACGGTGTAAATCGCTGCCACAAGCACCACCACGGGGATCGCTTTTTCTAACCATTCAGTGCTTAGCACATCAACCAGTAAAGTCCCTGCGGTTGCGCCAATCAAGGTGCCCCAAAACGCGTGTTGCCAAAATAAAGGCGAAAAAAGACGTTTTTTATAATAGGTAAAGGCGGCGGTGCTGGAGGCAAAGGTCGCGGCCAGTTTGTTGGTACCTAACGCCACATGGGGCGGCAAACCCAGTGATAACAGGGCTGGAACAGTCAGCATGCCGCCACCGCCGGCGACGGCATCGATAAAGCCGGCGACAAAAGCAGTCAGCCCTAGGATCACTAAGGTCGAAAGATCAATCAATTCAAGCATAGTCACTCGTTAATTTAAGGTTCGATCACGCGTTTGAATGGCGGCAGCGAGTCGAGTAAAGATTGGCCATATCTGCGGGTGATAATGCGCCGGTCAAGAAGCACTACCTTACCAGAGTCTTCCTCTTTGCGCAGTAGACGACCGACTGATTGCACCAGCTTTTTACTCGCTTCTGGGACCGCGATTTGTAAAAACGGATTGCCACCGCAGCGTTCAATGTACTCCGCGTGAGCTTCTTCCACTGGAGAAGTGGGGACCGCAAAGGGAATTTTCGTAATAATGAGATTAGTCAATAAGTTACCGGGCAAATCTAAGCCCTCGGAAAAACTGCCGGTGCCAAAAATTATACTGGTTTTGTCCGCACTGACTGCTTGCTGATGGGCCTTTAATAGTGCCGTGCGCGATTGTGTCCCTTGACAGAGCAGTTGCCAGCCGCGTTGTGTGACCGTTTGCTCAATGGCTTGGGTGACTTGTTTCATCTGCCAATAAGAGGCGAACAATACCAAGGACGCTCGCTCGCCCTCTAGGTGCTCAAGAATTTTCTCGCTCAGCGCCGCCGTAAAGGCACTGGCTTGCGGCTCACAAGGCATGGTTGGGATCACCAAGCGCGCTTTATTGGCGTAATCAAACGGCGAGGGCAAGGCTAAATAACGCGAACCATCGCTTTCACTGAGTCCGACTTGGCGGCAAAAATAGCTAAAGCGATTCAGGGCGCGCAAGGTCGCAGAAAACAGGCCAACCCCGGCGGCGCGAGACCAGAGCATTTGATCCAGACGCCAGCCTACTTCTAAGGGAGAGACATGCACCCAAAGATCCCCCTCGCGCTCACGGCAGGCTTGCACCCAACGGGCAAGCGGTGCGCCTTTATCGGCATTCGGTTGGGCCATTAAGGTCCAGACTTTTTCTAAATTTTCTAACCGTTGGAGGAAAAACGCGGTTTCGGCGAGCGCCGGATCAGCCAGTTTGGCAGAAATGTCATTTTCTTTCAGACGCTCATTGATCAAATCATGGATCTTTCCCAATGCCTGATGGGCTTTTTTGCTCGCGGTTTTAAGCTGCTCACTGGGCGCAATCAGGGCTTCGGGCAGTTCACCATCGGCAAAGCGATAACAACCGTCGTCGTTGAGCGACAGTTGACTGAGCATATTTTTTGCCTCGCGTAACCCTGGGATCAGAGTTTGTATCGCCTCGAGTAAGCTATCAACAAAGCGGTGTGCGCGCGTCATATCCGCGGTATTTCCCAACTTGGTAGCGGCTTGGTTCAGCTTTTCTAGCCAACCGACCACGCCGAGCAAACTGGCACTGGCGGCTGAGAAGTCACGCGCCACCGTGGGAAGGTGGTGCGCCTCGTCAATCATATACAGGCACTGCTCTGGCTCGGGCAAGATCACCCCGCCGCCGAGCTCGAGATCGGCGAGCAGCAAGCTATGATTGACCACCACCACATCCGCTTTATCCATTGCCTCGCGTGCTTTGGCAAAGGGGCAACCACGGTGAGCGGGCAGGCCAGCATGGCAGGTGTGTTTGTCAGAGGCGACCGCTTGCCATAGGTGATCGGCAATCGGTTTGGGCCAGCTGTCGCGGTCGCCATCCCATTTTCCTCGACTCAGGGCAACGTAAAGATCATTCAGCAACAATTGCTCGCTGCGCTTGGGCTTTTGGGCAAATAGCGCCCCTTGGATGCTCTCGGTATCTGCCACTGCACTCAGCTTGTGTGCACAGCAATAACGTTGCCGCCCTTTTGCCAAGATAAAATCAAACGGCTTGGGGCAGATACGATGAAAAAACGGGATATCTTTATCGGCGAGCTGCTCTTGCAACGCCACGGTTGCGGTCGACACCACCACTTTTTTATTGTTGTTAAGCGCAAACGGAATCGCGCCCATCAAATACGCCATTGATTTGCCCACCCCAGTGCCGGCCTCGGCCACCAGTAGCCGACGCTTGGGGTCATAATCACCCGCCAAGGTTTTGGCCAGCTCTGCCACTAAATAGTTTTGAGCTTTGCGCGGAATAAAGTGGGGAAGTTGGTCTTGTAGCGTTTGGTAGCACGCGCGAATGTCTGATTTTACGGCAGGGCTGAGCATCAACAGGTCCGAGTAGTAAAGGATAAGCCCCAGTATAACACGGGGAAAAAACGTGAAAACGATCGCGAAATGTAAGTTTTCCTTACAGATATGAGATCTTGGTCACGAATTTAATTTGAACCATTCGCTGCTATCTTGCTGATCTGCCGTTTGATCAACAAAAAGCCGTATTTAAGCTGTTGATTAGTTTTTTATTCTAAAAATTAAATAATAAAAGACATTAGTCAAAATTTTATATCGCAAAGGGTTGTTGTTAAATTTCATCAACGCACACTGCTAACGAGGTTTAAACTGTGATCTTAGTTCATTAGTTTTTCCTATCTGTTTGTTTTTAAGTGTTTTTTGTCTATTTTGTAATGCGCTTCCAGCCAGTTGACAGAACCTCAAATGTTCTGCACGATTAGCCACGAAGTTTCAGTGAACTGGCATTTTGTGCTTTGCAGCGTTTGCTGCCGGTAACAGAGTGACAGTCACCATAAAACAGAGTTCCATGAAGGAACTCATAATGACTAAATAGAAAAGGCAGTGGATTAACCATGAAAAAGACTATTCTAGCAATGGCAGTACCAGCTCTGCTGGCTGCTGGCTCAGCATCAGCAAGCATCAACCTGTATGACGCAGAAGGCGTTAAAGTAGACGCATCAGGTGCTGCTGAAGTTCAGTACATTCAAGAAATCGGTAACAACCAAGACGCGAAATGGCGTCTGGACGATGGCGACTTCGCTATCAATACTGAAATTGCTGTTTCAGACAAATTGACGGCAATTGCTGCGATGGGATTTGAGTTTGAAATGGCTGGTGGCGCTGACGGTGCTGATACTGGCGAATATCGTTCAAACGTAGAAAACGATGAGCTATATGTTGGCTTTAAAGGTGACTGGGGTCAGTTTACTGCCGGTCGTCAATACTTGCTGATGGACGATTCTGGTATCACTAAAGATTACGAGCTGTCAGTAAACAGCTTCGGTGTTGATATCAACCAAGCCACTCAAGTTGGTAAGTATGTATACGACAACGGTACTGTTTACGGTGCTGCAACCTACACTGACTTCAGCGACGGCTTTGACGATGATTCTTTAGGTGCAGCTGCTGATGCAGACAAAGGCTACTACGGCGGTGGGGATGACCTACGCATCTATGAAGCACGTTTAGGTTATCGTTTTGCAGACGTTGACGCGCGTGTATACTATCAGAAAGCTGATAACTTAGGTCGTACTGCTGACCTTGATTCAGACGCGTATAACTTCGAAATCGAATATGCGGGCATCGAAAACGTAGGTATTGCTGCATCTGTTGGCCGTACTTCTGTTGAAGACGACAAAACTGGTACAGTAATTGATACTGAAACGGACTACGTGTCTATCGCTGCTGACTACACCATGGGTAAAACCACCTTTGGTATCGGTTATGATAACAAAGACGTAGAAGGTAACACTTCAGACGTTAACGGTTACTACGCTAACGTGACTTATGCACTGCACAGCAACGCGCATGTGTACGCAGAAGTTGGCGACAGCGACGGTGATGACCAAGACTTTGGCTATGTAGCAGGTATGGAAGTTAAGTTCTAATTGAGCTTAAACCATTATTGCGAGATGTAGCACTGATTACTAAAGCCGCCTCAGGGCGGCTTTTTTCGTCTTACCGTTTGGAGTGACAATGAAAACTTTAACAAAGGCTGCGTGGGTGCTGGGTGCACTGATGGCATCGAGCGCCATCCATGCGGCGGAAATTACCTCAGCACGCCATATTGAATTTTTGGTGGTCGATGGCAGCAAAGTCAGTTTTGACAACTGGGCGCCGCAGCAGAGCATTGAGTTAGATAATGGTACCCATCAGTTGGTGATGCGCTTTGACGGCGAGGTGAAACGCGGCAGTAAAGAGGTGATTTTTACCTCGCGCCCGTATTTGTTTGAGCTGGACGTTGATGGCCGCGATGCCACCATTAACATTGATGCCAATCTAAGAGTGAAAACCCAGGCGACCAGCTATTTTGATGATAACCCACAATGGCAGGCTGAGTTTGATAATGGCGAGGTAATGCCGTTAGAGGCCGTCGAGCTTAAAGGTGATGGCTTTGGCGCCTATGCCGATATGGAAGCGCTGGTGGCCGAGTACAACCGCGAAAACGGTATTATTATCGACCAAGGTGAAAGCAAAAACCTTAACGACGTGTTAGTCGAGGTCGACGACCAAGGACAAGCCTCTATTAAAGGCGATGCCTTGTCGCAGCTTAAGCTTTGGTACACCAAAGCCAGCGACCAAGAGCGTAAAACCTTCCGTCGTTGGATCATTGATCAAGATTAAGCGCGTTCGGGGGAGGCGTGGTAGTCAGTATCACGTGCTTGACAGCCTTAAACGGTCAATAAAAAACGCGCCCAGCGGATGCTGGGCGCGTTTCGTTTAAGCCACGGTGAGACAAGCGAAAGTCGACCTTGGGCTCACACCGATTTACGGGGGCCCGTTGTCGCGCGGCGAGTGGCCGGATCGTGGTGATAATAGTTTGATGCGCGGCACTGCGGACAGCGCTGCTCCGCGGCATCCTTGATTAAATCATCGAGTGGAATGTCACTCTCACAATCGGCACATAATCCGTAAATTTCCAAATCCATGGCACACAAAGCCGCATCGACTTTTTCCAGACGTTCACCGAGGCAACGAATTGCGCCAGGCAGGCCTTGGCTTTCTTTGATCAGCTCTGTGACAGTCAGGGTGTCGCAATGCTTGTCCCAGTCTTCACGCAAACGCGTGGTTAAGGTGGCGATCAG
This sequence comes from Salinivibrio sp. EAGSL, assembly GCF_013366455.1. NCBI lineage: Bacteria > Pseudomonadati > Pseudomonadota > Gammaproteobacteria > Vibrionales > Vibrionaceae > Salinivibrio > Salinivibrio sp. EAGSL. The sequence goes on from NZ_JABWMG010000003.1 coordinate 45,869, forward strand.
CTCGGCACGCTCACGAGTGAGCTTACGCCGCAGCTGCGCAAGAGTATTTGTATCCATGGTCAGTTCGCTTGATTGGCTAAATGACGTTTATCATGACCCAATGCACCAAGTTGTTACCCTGATGTAAATCAATAATCGGATTAAAACCTTACAAAACGTCCGTTTTTAGCGGGGCCAAGCTAGGCTATAGTAACCGCTCACTGATGTTATGTTGTTGTGAGCGTTGTAACCTATGAGTCACGAATTTAAAGAACCTTATAACCTAAAGTATTTTATCGGCTTTTTGTTGGTCTTACTGATCCCCACCTTACCCGCAAGCCTCACTTGGCTCGGGATTGTATTTGGCGGTTAATTACCGCCTTATTCAATACTGCCTCATTTTTCCTCAGCTCGCCCTGTACCCATTGCGGCTGGATCACTACACTGGGGTAAGAGGGTCACCCAGGTGACGCGCAGCAATAAGGGCAAGTTGGCTATGCAGTCAAAAGCGGTGCAGTCAAACGCGCCACAGTCAAAAGCGCGACAAACAACACCCGCGCCGCCAGCTCCATCCGTCGCTTGGCGTTGGGCGTGGAACGGTTTGGGTTGGTTTTGGGTCGCACTCGGTGCCGCCGGGGCGTTTTTGCCTGTGTTACCAACAACCCCGTTTTTGTTGCTCGCAAGCGGCTGTTTTATGCGCGGCTCTCCCCGTATCGCCAATTGGCTTCATGCCCATCCAACGTTCGGGCCAATATTGACTGACTGGTATCAACAACGCGCCATCAGCCGGCGGGTCAAAACGCGGGCAACGGTGATGATCGTGGCCAGTTTCTCATTCTCAATGTACATGGTGCCAGCGCTCTGGTTAAAAGGCATGCTACTGCTTTGCCTGATTGTGCTCTTATGCTGGTTTCTCCGCCTGCCTGAGACGGAATCTGTTGCTGGTACGGCCGAAAATTCATAACATGGCGGTTTGCGTTTTTTACCGATGAGAATTGGCCATGAGCAACGACAACTTGGATGTGATTAAACAAAGCATTCAAACCATTCCTGATTACCCTAAGCCAGGCATCTTATTTCGTGATGTCACCAGCTTGATGGAAGACCCGACCGCCTACCAGGCCACCATTGATGCCCTGGTAGCAAAGTATCGGGATCAAGGCTTTACCAAGGTGATTGGCACCGAATCGCGCGGCTTTTTATTTGGCGCGCCCTTGGCCTTAGCGCTGGCATTGCCATTTGTGCCGGTGCGCAAGCCAGGCAAATTGCCACGAGCGGTGATCAGCGAAAATTACCAGCTAGAATACGGTGAAGATACGCTTGAGATCCACAGTGATGCCATTGATGACGGTGATAAAGTGCTGGTGATCGATGACTTGCTCGCCACCGGTGGCACCATTGAAGCCACGGTCAAATTAGTGCGTCGGTTGGGCGGCACCGTGGAACACGCCGGTTTTGTGATTAGCTTACCGGATATTGGCGGTGAGGAAAAACTGACGGCGCTTGGCGTTAGTGTGTACAGTTTGTGCGAGTTTGCCGGCCATTAATGGTGAACACGACGCTGGGCCTTGGGTCATTTATCAGCCACTAGGAAGCCAATTGACATGAGTTATCAAGTTCTTGCACGCAAATGGCGCCCCCATAACTTTGACGCGGTGGCGGGGCAAAGCCATGTGCTGACGGCGCTCGCCAATGCGCTCGATCATGACCGCCTGCACCATGCTTACCTGTTCAGTGGAACGCGGGGAGTGGGCAAAACCACCATCGCACGTATTTTTGCCAAAGGGTTAAATTGCGAGCAGGGCGTGTCGTCCTCACCGTGTGGCCAATGCGCAACCTGCCGTGAAATTGATGAAGGGCGTTACGTTGATTTGTTGGAAATTGATGCGGCGTCACGCACCAAGGTAGAAGATACGCGCGAGCTGCTTGATAACGTCCAGTATAAACCCGCACGCGGACGGTATAAGGTGTACCTGATTGATGAGGTCCACATGCTGTCGCGGCATAGTTTTAATGCCTTGCTTAAAACGCTGGAAGAGCCACCCGAGTATGTGAAATTTTTGCTGGCGACCACGGATCCGCAAAAGTTGCCGGTGACCATTTTGTCGCGCTGCTTGCAGTTTCATTTAAAACATTTTGACGCCAGTCAGATCCAAACCCAGCTCGATTACATTCTTGGCCAAGAGGGCATTGAAGCTGACGCGCGCGCGCTGATGCTACTGTCACGTGCGGCAGAAGGCAGTATGCGCGATGCGCTGAGCTTAACCGATCAAGCGCTTGCGCTCGGTAACGGTCAGATTAGCACCCGAGCAGTAGCAGAAATGCTAGGGACCTTAAGCAGTGACAATGCGTTGTTGTTACTGGAAGCATTAGTAAATCAAGATGCAGTTGAGCTGATGAATGGGCTGGCGCAGATTGCACAAATTGGCGTCGAATGGGATGGGTTGCTTAAAGAGCTCGCAGGCCAGCTTCATCAAATTGCGTTGGCGCAAACACTGCCACAAACCCGCGATGATGCAGAGGGTGATCACGCGCGCATACAGGCTTTAGCGTCGCGCTTAACGCCGCAAGATGTACAGCTATGTTACCAAATAGCGCTGCAGGGGCGACAAGATTTACCCTATGCCCCCGATGGACGTGCGGGGCTAGAGATGGTATTGCTGCGGATGTTGGCGTTCCAGCCGGTTAAAACGGTGCCTTATGAGCCGGTGACTATTGCCGTGCCCGAACACGCCCCAACGTCGCAGCCAAGCGCCTCAAGTATGGCGTCAGGCGCACAGCCCAAAGCGGCGAGCGAAAACCCTGATCCAACTCAAGCGATTAGTGCATTAAAAGCGCAAGTTGCCGCGTCGGATCGCCGTGGGCCTACCTCATCCGAATCATCTATCTCGGCGACACCCACTGCGCCTGACACCAGGCCGGCCGATCCGATCGCATCTGTGCCTGATCACGCTTCGTCGGCGGCTGATCACGATGACAGCACACCGATATCGCCTGCATCGGCTCCCGCGGCAGATACGACGCTAACAACGGACGCGGCTCCAGCTACGGACACGACGCCAGCAACGGACGTATCAGAGGTGCCAGCCAGTGAGGCGCCCGCGTCTGCGGCATCGAGTTTGATTCAAGCCCGCAACCAGCTGCGTAGCAGGATGAAGCGACAAACCAGTCAGACAGAGTCTGGCGCAAAAAAGGCGAGACAGACACCGGCCAAGAGTGATGCATTATCTGTGTTGGATCGCGTTGCGATCGCTGCAGAATCGACATCGCCTGTGTCTGACGCCAACTCAGTCGCGACCTCCACTGCAACGCCATCTGAGCCGGTGCCCGCACGGCAACGCGACACATCATTGGCGGCGACGGAGCCTTATCAATGGCGTCCTTCTCAGCCCCAAGCCAAGGCGCCAGCCACCGCGTCGTCGTTGACGCCAAAGGCGCTCAAACAAGCGCTTGAGCATGAGAAAACGCCAGCAATGCGCGATAAGTTGGTGCAGGAGACTAACCAACAAGATCCTTGGTGTGCGTTGGCCGATAGCCTTGAGGTCGAGCGGCTGGTGAAACAAATGGCGCTTAATGCCGCCATGGTGCGTGAAGGCGACCAGGTTCGGCTGACATTAAGGCCTGATCAATCACATCTGAATACCGAAAAAGCGCAGCAACAATTAACGCAGGCCTTGACGACGGCCTTGGGCGCCCCCATAACCTTGGAGGTACAGCTCGGCACGTCGGGAATCACACCGTTAGAGCGGCGCGAGCAACGCTATCAACAAAAATTAGCGCAGGCGACACACAGCCTGCATAATGATCCGAATGTCACTTTTATGCTTCAACGTTTTGCGGCGGAGTTAGAAGAAGACAGCATTCGACCAATTTAAGACACCTAACCAAGAGAGAGAATTATGTTTGGTAAAGGCGGAATGGGCAACATGATGAAGCAGGCGCAGCAAATGCAAGAGCGCATGCAAAAAGTACAAGAAGAAATTGCCAGCATGGAAGTGACAGGCGAAGCGGGCGCAGGCATGGTGAAAGTGACCATGACAGGCAGCCATAGCATCCGTCGTGTCGACATCGATGATAGCTTGATGGAAGATGACAAAGACATGCTGGAAGACTTGATTGCAGCCGCATTCAACGATGCTGCACGTCGTGTTGAAGAGCAACAGAAAGAAAAAATGGCAGACGTGACAGGCGGTATGCAGTTACCACCGGGCATGAAAATGCCGTTTTAATCTATGCGCACCAGCCAGTTACTTGAACAGCTGATGGACTCGCTGCGTTGTTTACCTGGGGTGGGTCCTAAGTCGGCGCAGCGAATGGCGTATCATCTTTTGCAACGTAATCGCCAAGGGGGGCTTGCCCTGGCGCAGTCACTGAGCACGGCAATGACCGACATTGGCCACTGCAGCCAGTGCCGGACATTTACAGAGCAAGACGTGTGTGCCATTTGTGATAACCCGAAACGACAAGCAACCGGACTGATTTGTGTGGTTGAAAGCCCGGCCGATATTGCCGCCGTTGAAGCGACCGGCCAATATGCCGGGCGCTATTTTGTCTTAATGGGGCACTTGTCGCCATTAGATGGGATTGGGCCGGCAGATATCGGTTTAGACGTTTTGGAAAAGCGCTTGCAAAGTGAACCGATTGAAGAGCTTATTCTGGCGACCAATCCTACGGTAGAAGGGGAAGCCACGGCGCAGTACATCGCCGAGCTTTGCCAAGAACACCAAGTGGGCGCGAGCCGTATCGCCCACGGTGTCCCCATGGGTGGTGAGCTTGAATTGGTGGATGGCACCACGCTGTCGCACTCCATTATTGGCCGCCAACAGCTTAAATATCGCTAACGGCGTCAATATCGCTAACCGCTTATCAAGCCTAACCGCCCGGTTAGGCTTTCTTTTTCTCAACTGATGTTTATTTGACCAGTCACACCTTGAAAGCGGCTGATGTGGCCCTTATATCCTGGGGTAGTGAATATGAATTCTTCGTGACGTGGGTCGATTACCCACTCAGCCTTTAAACATCATAGTGTTAGGTAGATTGACATGAGCGTGAAAACCCCAGAAAAACACCAGTTTGGTTCAGATACCTCCAAATTGCTGCAGTTGATGATCCATTCTCTCTACTCAAACAAAGAGATCTTTCTTCGAGAGCTGGTCTCAAACGCGTCGGACGCCGCGGATAAGCTGCGCTTTAAAGCGCTATCAGCGCCTGAGCTGTATGAAAACGACGGTGATCTGCGTGTTCGTCTGTCTTTTGATAGCGAAGCCGGCACACTCACCGTGTCTGACAACGGCATCGGCATGAGCCGTGACGATGTTATTGCCAATCTCGGCACCATCGCCAAATCAGGCACCGAAGAGTTTTTAAAACAACTGAACGAAGACCAAAGCAAAGATTCCAACTTGATTGGCCAGTTCGGTGTCGGTTTTTACTCCGCCTTTATTGTCGCGGATAAAGTGACGGTACGTACCCGTGCTGCAGGGCTTGGGGCTGACGAAGCGGTGCAATGGGAATCAACCGGTGAAGGTGAATATACACTTGAGCCTGTTAGTAAAGCGGAACGTGGCACCGATATTACGCTGTACCTCAAAGACGATGAGAAAGAGTTCCTTAACGACTGGCGCCTGCGTGAAGTGATCGGTAAATATTCGGATCACATCGGTATTCCGGTTGAAATGTGGACACAAGAAAAAGACGAGGAAGGCAACGAGACTGGCGAAGGCAAATGGGAGCAAGTGAACAAAGCGCAAGCGCTATGGACCCGTGCCAAGTCCGATATCTCTGCTGAAGAATATAAAGAATTCTATAAGCATGTTTCGCATGATTTTGCAGAGCCGCTAACCTGGAGCCATAACCGGGTTGAAGGTAAAAATGATTACACCAGTTTGTTGTATATCCCCTCTAAGGCGCCGTGGGATCTTTACAACCGCGAGCACAAACATGGACTGAAACTCTATGTACAGCGCGTGTTCATCATGGATGATGCGTCACAATTTATGCCAAGCTACTTGCGCTTTGTACGTGGTTTGATTGATTCTAACGATTTGCCGCTCAACGTATCGCGCGAGATCTTACAAGATAACAAGATCACCCAATCGCTACGGGGCGCGTGCACCAAGCGTGTTCTGTCGATGCTAGAAAAACTGGCCAAAAATGATGCCGACAAGTATCAAACATTTTGGCGTGAGTTTGGCTTGGTGATGAAAGAAGGCCCAGCGGAAGATTTCAGCAATAAAGAAAAAATTGCTGGCTTGCTGCGTTTTGCTTCAACCCAAGAAGACAGCGCTGAGCAAACCGTGTCGTTGGCCGACTATGTGTCGCGCATGAAAGAAGAGCAAGACAAGATCTACTACATCACGGCAGATAGCTATAACGCCGCGAAACACAGCCCACACTTGGAGCAGTTTAAAGCCAAAGGCATTGAAGTGATCTTGATGTACGATCGCATCGATGAATGGCTGATGAGCTACCTGACCGAGTTCGATGGCAAATCGTTCCAAGCGATCACTAAAGCGGATCTCGACCTCAGCCAATTCGACGATGAAGAGGCAAAAGCAGAGCGCGAAGAAACCGAAAAAGCGTTTGAATCTGTGGTTGAGCGGGTGAAATCTCACCTGGGTGAGCGGGTGAAAGATGTGCGCACCACGTTTAAGCTTTCAGACACCCCAGCTGTGGTTGTGACTGATCAGTTTGAAATGGGCACACAAATGGCGAAGTTGCTAGAAGCCGCTGGCCAGCAAGCGCCTGATGTGAAATACATTTTTGAGCTAAACCCAGAGCATGATCTCATCAAGCGCATGGCGGATGAAAGCGACGAGCAAAAATTTGGTACTTGGGTAGAAATGTTGCTCGGCCAAGCGATGTTGGCAGAGAAGGGCAGCATGGATGATCCGTCAGAGTTCTTGGCGTCGGTCAATCAACTTCTGACCAAGGTATAATCGACACAGGTCGAGTCAATCAACATACTCAGTGACGAACGACAAGCCCGGCCGGATGCCGGGCTTGATAGCGTTTGGCTAAGCGTGTATGTTTCGGGTCTTTGCGGCGATAGACGCAGTTTAACGAAACCTAAATAATCATAAAGGGGATCACTATGCGCATCATTCTTTTGGGTGCACCGGGCGCGGGTAAAGGGACGCAAGCGCAGTTCATCATGGAAAAATACGGGATTCCGCAAATTTCTACCGGTGACATGTTGCGCGCCGCGATTAAAGCGGGCACTGAGCTTGGTTTAAAAGCCAAAGCAGTTATTGATGCGGGCGAATTGGTGTCTGACGACATTATTCTTGGCCTAGTTAAAGAGCGTATCTCGCAAGATGATTGTGCCAACGGCTTCTTGCTAGATGGGTTCCCACGTACGATTCCGCAAGCGGATGGTCTTAAAGAGATCGGTATCGCGATCGATTACGTACTCGAATTCGACGTTCCGGACGACGTTATCGTAGAGCGTATGAGTGGTCGCCGTGCTCATCTGGCCTCTGGTCGCACCTATCACCTGGTTTATAACCCACCGAAAGAGGAAGGGAAAGACGATGTGACGGGCGAGCCGCTGGTGGTGCGTGATGATGATAAAGAAGAGACAGTGCGTGCGCGTCTAAACGTGTATCACAATCAAACGGCACCACTGATTGCGTACTATAAAAAAGAAGCCGATGCCGGCAATACCCAGTTTGTCACTTTTGACGGCACCCAAGCGGTTGAGCAGGTTAGCACCGAGATTCAAAAAGTACTCGGCTAATCAGCGCCACGCCCGATGCGGTGTAACCCTATGACGTCATCGGTATGACGGATAGCAGAAACCGGAGCAGACGATTAGTCGCTCCGGTTTTTTTATGGCAAGCTGCACGTCACTCATTACTATTATTCGCTCTTTGACTGAGCCGATGCCAAGGACAACCATCATGACAGAAAATAAACACCAAGTTGGCGTGCTATTGGTCAACTTGGGGACGCCAGATGAACCGACGCCCGCCGCGGTAAAGCGCTTTCTCTCTGAGTTTTTGCATGATCACCGAGTGGTCGATTTAACCCGCTGGTTATGGTGCCCATTATTGCACGGCGTGATTTTGCCGGTACGGTCACCCAAGGTCGCCAAACTGTATCAAAGTGTATGGATGGAGGAAGGCTCACCGTTAATGGTGTATGCCAAACGTCAGCGTGATGCGTTAGCAAAACAAGTAGATATGCCAGTTGCGTTGGGAATGACGTATGGTACACCGTCAATCATCCAGGGCATTGAGACGCTGGAGCAACAAGGCTGTGAAAAGGTTCTAATCGTACCGCTTTACCCACAATACTCGGCTACCACCACCGCGGCGGTCTTTGATAAGGTAGCCAAATCACTCAAAGGGCGACCACGTATTCCCGAATTGCGCTATGTGCATCATTATCACGATCACCCTGCTTATCAATCCGCGTTGGCGGCGTCGGTGAAACGCCACTGGGAGCAGCATGGAAAAGGGGATCGCTTGTTATGTTCGTATCATGGGATCCCGCAGCGTTTTGCCGATAATGGCGATCCGTACCCGCAGCATTGCCAACAGACCACCGCGTTGCTCCAAGCCGAATTAGGTTTGCCAGATGATGCCATTATGATGAGTTATCAATCACGGTTTGGCCGCGAAGAGTGGCTGAAGCCTTACACCGACAAAACCTTGGAAGGGTTGCCAGCCCAGGGGGTCAAAACGTTAGATATCATGACTCCCGCGTTCTCATCTGATTGCTTGGAAACCTTAGAAGAAATCGCCGGAGAGTGTCGTGATATCTTCTTAGAAGCCGGTGGCGAAGCCTTTCGTTTTATTCCATGCTTAAACGATGACAAGGCCCACATTGATTTACTTGCCGCGCTGGTGGCAGACCATACGCAAGGCTGGTAGGCGAGAAAATTCGTAGGCCAGACGCTACGCAGGCGCAAATTCTGTGATAGAATTCGCGCCTTCCTTCCATTAGCCAAGTTACACGAACCATGAAATTTCCAGGACAACGTAAGTCTAAACACTACTTTCCGGTTCATGCCCGGGATCCTTTGCTCAATCCTGCCACGGACCGCGGCTTTAAGCGCCCTCATGTCATCGGCATTGATCAAACCTTGGTCGATATAGAAGCGAAAGTAGGTGATGAGTTTCTGGAACGTTATGGTTTAAGCAAGGGCCACTCATTGGTGATTGATGATGAGCGTGCCGAAGCCTTGTATCAAGAGCTAAAAGATAACAACTTGGTGACGCATGAGTTTGCCGGCGGCACCATTGGCAATACCTTACACAATTATTCCGCATTGGCCGACGATCAGTCGATCTTGCTAGGGGTAATGAGCCAGGATATTCGTATTGGTAGTTATTCTTATCGGTATTTGTGTAACACCTCCAGCCGAATGGATCTGAACTACCTGCAACCGGTTCAAGGCCCGATTGGTCGTTGCTATGCGCTGATTGGCGATTGCGGTGAGCGCACGTTTGCCATCAACGAAGGCTTGATGAACCAACTCCATCCTGATTCGATTCCTGAGCATATCTTTGAAAACGCCTCGGCGTTGGTACTGACTGCGTATTTGGTCCGTTGTAAAGAAGGCGATCCGATGCCAGATGCGACCATGCGTGCGATCAAATATGCCAAAAAGCATAATGTGCCGGTAGTCATGACATTGGGCACCAAATATGTGATTGAACAAAATCCACAGTGGTGGCGCGATTTTCTCGCTGAACACGTCAGTGTGGTTGCCATGAACGAAGATGAAGGCGAGGCGTTGACCGGAGAAAGTGATCCGCTGTTGGCGGCTGACGCGACGCTACAATGGGTGGACATGGTGCTTTGCACCGCAGGCCCGATTGGCCTATACATGGCCGGCTACAGTGAAGACAAAGCCAAACGTGAAACGTCACTACCGCTGCTACCTGGTGCGATTCCTGAGTTCAATATGTATGAGTTCAGCCGTCCAATGATCAAAGCTGATTGCGAAAACCCAATAAAAGTGTATTCGCATATTGCCCCTTATATGGGGGGACCGGAACGGATTAAAAATACCAATGGCGCGGGTGACGGTGCCCTCTCTGCGTTGCTGCATGATATGTCAGCCAACCGTTACCACCGTGACAATGTGCCTAACTCGCGTAAACACCAGTATCCATTTTTGACCTACTCGTCTTTCTCTCAGGTGTGTAAATACGCCAACCGTGTGAGCTATGAGGTATTGGCGCAGCACTCACCACGTCTTTCTCGCGGGTTGCCAGAACGTGAAGATAGCCTGGAAGAAGCCTACTGGGAACGCTAAGGCGAGAGGCTTTGAATGCGAATAAAAAAACCGCCAATTTGGCGGTTTTTTATTGCGAGGATAAGGGTGTTGTTATTGATACGCCTTTTCATGGACAGTGCGTACGGCGCGGCCAGAGGGATCGGCTTGGTTTTTGAAAGATTCATCCCACTCAATGGCTTTGGCACTTGAGCAAGCAATTGATGGGCCGCCTGGAACGCATTTCGCCGCATCGTCGAGCGGGAAAAGCTCTGCGAAGATCTCACGATACATATACGCTTCTTTGGTGGTCGGCGTGTTGTATGGAAAGCGAAATTCAGCGGTGGCTAACTGCTGGTCGCTGACCTTTTCGTCGGCAATGGTTTTTAAGGTATCAATCCAGCCATAGCCAACCCCATCGCTAAACTGCTCTTTTTGTCGCCATGCCACTGATTCGGGCAGTAAATCGCCAAAGCACTCACGAATGATGTGTTTTTCCATTTTACCGTTACCGCACATTTTATCGTCCGGTTTGATTTGCATCGCCACTTCCAAAAATGCTTTATCGAGGAAAGGCACACGGGCTTCCACCCCCCAGGCGGCCATCGATTTGTTGGCGCGGGCACAATCGAACATGTTTAGCGCGAGCAGTTTACGCACGGTTTCCTCGTGGAATTCTTGTGCGTTGGGCGCTTTGTGGAAATACAAATATCCGCCAAAGACTTCATCGGCGCCTTCACCGGAGAGCACCATTTTGATCCCCATCGCGCGAATTTTGCGTGACATCAAATACATAGGTGTAGAGGCGCGAATAGTCGTCACATCATAGGTTTCAATGTGATAAATCACATCGCGAATGGCGTCTAGCCCTTCTTGAATGCTGTAAGTGAATTCGTGATGAACAGTCCCTAGATGATCGGCAACCTCTTTGGCTGCTTTTAAGTCAGGCGCGCCCTCAAGGCCAATCGCAAATGAGTGCAAACGCGGCCACCAAGCCTGGCTTTGGTCATCATCTTCAACGCGGTTCGCCGCAAACTGTTTGGTGATCGCAGAGATCACGGAAGAATCGAGCCCGCCAGAGAGTAATACGCCATACGGCACATCGGTCATGAGCTGACGGTGTACGGCACTTTCTAACGCCTCTTTGAGCGCGGCTTTATCGGTGCGGTTGTCTTTGACGGCATCATAGTCCATCCAATCGCGCTTATAGTAGCGGACAGGCTCACCCTGCTTACTCCATAAAAAGTGACCAGGAGGGAATTCGCTGATGGTTTTACATACCGGTGTCAGTGCTTTCATTTCTGACGCTACATAATAGTTACCGTGCTCATCATGGCCGTGATACAGCGGAATAATGCCAATATGATCGCGGCCAATCAAGTAGGCATCTTGCTCTTCATCGTACAAAATAAAGGCAAAAATACCGTTTAAGTAATCCAGCAGCTCAGCGCCTTTTTCTTGGTATAACGCCAAAATAATTTCGCAATCTGAGTCTGTTTGGAACGGATAATCCGCCGCGAATTCGGCACGAAGCTCTTTGTGATTGTAGATCTCACCGTTCACTGCCAACGCTTGGGTTTGTTGTGGGTTATAAAGTGGCTGCGCACCACTGTTAAGATCGACAATCGCAAGGCGCTCATGGACCAAAATAGCTTTATCTGATGAATAGATCCCCGACCAGTCAGGCCCTCGATGGCGCATGGTTTTTGACATTTTGAGCGCAACGTCACGCAATTGTTGCGGATCGGTTTTAATGTCGAGCGCTCCAAAGATTGAACACATAATTTTCCTCTCCATAGTGTTGATTGATGTGCTGTGGCAGCCATGTGCTGTGGCAGTCATATGGTGCCAACGTGGTGGCCACAATGTAGAGACACTGTGCCTTGGGGAGAGGAAATGCACAAGCAGGTAAAACAAATTCGTTATCTAAATCGTGCCCTTGATGAATATTATTTAAAAATAATGATAAATAGCGAATAAAAACTAAAAATAGCACAGATAACATACAAAAACGCACAAGAAGCGTCAGCGTCTTGTGCGTCATAAGAGAGAAACCGCGATAAAACGGCGCTAGTCAGCCGATGACGAAAAGCGCTCTCGCACATGGCGGGCAAAGCCACTGCCTGCTTCTTGGTAGATATTAAAGGCTTCGTCTACACCCAGAGCCTTAAGTTGCTCCAACTCATCTTGGTACTTAGCAATCGCGGCCACTTTGCCCTTAAAGGGCGTTTGTCGGATTTGTTCCAGTGCCAGTGTATTGGCTTGGCTATTGGGCATCGCAAGTAAAATCAGTGATACGTTGCCATTTGAGACCGCTCGGGACCAAAAGTCGGGATCGGTGGCATCACCCAGGATCACCTGCCGTCCTTCTTGCTGGTGGTGAGCGACGGATTCCTCTCGGGTATCAATCCCCACGATGGGCTGCTGGTGAGTGGTTGCCAATTCATCGTAAGCGCCCGTGCCGATACGCCCCATCCCCAATACCAATATGCTGGCGTCACCGAGATTAATGGGTTGTTCACTGCTGTGAAGTTTATCTGGAGCACGCTCGGGTAACCAGCGCGAGGCCCATGTATACAACGCGTTACTAAAGGTATTTAGCGGCGCAGAGAAGATAAAGCTGAGCGAGACCGCGATCGCAATAGAGACAAGAATCGGCCCAGGCATTAATCCGGTTTGGTACGCCAGTCCACCGACAATGAGACCAAATTCACTGAAGTTGAACAAGGTAAGGGTGGTAAACAGCGCGGTGCGCACACGATAGCGAAAACCACTAACGACCCAATAATACAAAATGCCTTTTATCGGCAGCAGCAACATTAAAATCAACGCAAAACTAAAACTTTGCCAAGTAGGTTGCTCGGATAAGCCAATATTGAGGAAAAAGCAGATTAAGAATAACTCTTTAATATTAAATAGAGATTTAGCCATTTCTGATGCGCGGGGATGACTGGCGAGTAACATTCCCAAGATGAGTGCGCCCAAATCAGGCTTAATCCCGACTGCGCCAAATAGCCCGGCGCCAGCAACCAGTGCAAGGAAAATAGCGTAGAGCACCAGCATTTCCCCATGGCCTGCCTTATCGAGTAGCTTGCTGAGTACGGGCTTGAGCAGAGGCAAAGCGAATAACAATAATGCGGTCAAATCAGGTGTTTTTCCTGAGGTGGCTGTCAAAAAGATCACCGCGAAGATGTCTTGCATGATTAGCATGCCAATCGCCAAGGTGCCATACGTCGCGTTGAATTCGCCTTTATCTTGTAAGGCTTTAATCGCAAAGACGGTGCTAGAAAAAGATAACGCAAAACCGAGTAGCAACATCTCTGACAGGCTCATGCTTGATAGCATGGGAAGGCTCATGGCTTTCAGGCCCATTAGCGCTAAGGTAAAAAAGCCGGTTGTCAGCACATTGTGCGCGGTGGCTCCAAACCAAATTTCTTTGGCAAACAGCGTTTTGACATCGAGCTTCAACCCAATTGTAAAAAGGAGAAGGGTGACCCCTAGTTCAGCCAGCTGGGTGATCACGGGGGTGGATTGATACCCCATTGCATGGAGAGCAAAACCGGCGAGCAGAAAGCCAACTAAGGGGGGAAGGTGGCAGCGCATTAATATGTAGCCACTAACAAAAGCGGTTGAGATAAAAACCAGTTCCATATTTTATACTTATTCCAGAGTTGAATGAGACAACGTCTTGTCTGTCACGTGGCTATAATGTACACGTTTTGTCGTCAGTCTGTGAATGTAAAATAGTCGCTAACTTGGCCGATGAGGGATAAATGTGAAAAGGGGAGAAAAACGGGCTTACAGAGGTGCAAGCCCGATAGCATTATTCTTCGAGTAACTGTTGAAGGAGTTCACCGTTTAGCATCGCACGCTTGACTAAAGCAAACGCCGCCATGGTTGGCTGAGTTTGTAAATCCGCGCTAACGATCGCCAGTTTTTGGTGGAAGCTTGGCAGTGACTGGTTTTCCACACAGCGCTCAATGGCGGGGAATACCACACTTTTGGCGGCGGTGATCTTACCCGCAATGACGACCAGCTGTGGGTTAAACAGGTTGACCGTCATCGCGATCGCTTTACCCAAATGATTACCGACTTTTACTAAGACTTGACGAGCTAGCTCATCGCCTTGCTCGGCGGCTTGGCAAATGGCCTCGATGGTTAACGTTTGATCGTGCGTTAGGCTGCTGGGGTGCCCTTGAGCCAATAATTGCTGCGCATGCTCGATGATGGCCTCGTTTGATGCGACGGTTTCCAGGCAGCCAAAGTTACCACATTGGCATTTTTTACCGAGAGGATCGATTTGAACATGGCCGAGTTCACCCACATTCCGGTTGTGACCGAGAAAAATCTGGCCATTGACGATAATCCCTGCCCCGGTTCCGTGATGCACACTGACCAGCATTGAATCGTAGTAGTCTTGACTGGCGCCAAAGTAGTGCTCAGCGAGTGCTTGTCCTCGAATATCGTTGCCAACAAAGGCTTGCACGCCAAACTCATCGCGCAGTGTATCGGCGAGCGCGAGTTGCTGAATATTAATATTGGGCATGTACTCGACCACACCAGAATCTGGGTCGACCAAACCTGGCATCACAACCGAAATGGCAATGAGCTCTCGAATGACATGTTGGTGAGTATCAATAAATTGGCTCACGATATCGATTAAGCCTTTGACCAACTGATCTTGATCTTGGTAATGAAAGGTTTCACCGTGCTCAGCCAGTGAGGCACCGCTTAAGTCATACAAAGATAGCTCAATAAAATGACGTCCCAATCGCACGGCAAGCGTATGAAAAGGGGCGCACTCGGTGGTCAGTGAAATGGCGCGACGTCCACCGGTTGAGGCCTGTTGCGCCACTTCTTTGATCAGGCCTCTTTCCAAGAGTTGGCGGGTTATTTTTGTCACACTTGCAGGAGCCAGTCGACTCACATCAGCAATTTGTATGCGTGAAATAGGCCCTTGTTGATCAATGAGTCGATAAACGGCTGCGCCGTTCAGTTGCTTTACGAGATCGACATTCCCAATTTTTCCGCCAGTCATAGGTGTCCTAGCTGTGTAAATAGTGCCCGTTTACGATCGTTGCTTGAATGTTGATTGAACGGTCAAAAATGGCAAGATTCGCGACTTTTCCGGGACGAATACTGCCATAGTGCTGATCAATGCCCATTGCGCGAGCAGGATAGAGCGTCGCCATCCGCAAGGCTTCATCCAAGGCGATCCCTACATGCTCAACACTGTTATGCACCGCTCGGTCCATCGTCAATGCTGAGCCGCCAAGTGTACCATTTTCATCAACACACTTACCGTCGCGGTAATATACTTTCTTACCTACAAAAATAAAGTGATCCATGTCGGCTCCTGCTGGTGCGACTGCATCGGTAACCAACACTAATTTATCCCTTTTTACTTGGTGCGCGAGTCGAATATTGGCATATGACACATGAAAGCCATCAGCAATCACGCCGGTATAAACATCGGGAGTATCATAAATCGCACCGACCATCCCAGGCTCGCGCCCTGTGATCGATGTCATGGCATTAAACAGGTGCGTAGCAAAGCCGATACCATTGGCGAAGCCCTCTCTTGCTTCAGCGTAGGTCGCATTGGTATGTCCTGCCGAGACAATGATCCCTGCCTTTGTCAGCGCCTGGATATGGGCGCGGGGGGTGAGCTCGGGCGCGACAGTAACTTTTGTAATGACGTCTGCGTTATCGCATAAGTAGGCAATCATGTCATCGCTACTTGGGCGAATATAATCAGCGCTATGAATTCCTTTTTTTTGAGTATTTAAATAAGGTCCTTCTAAATGCAACCCAACTGCTTGATGCGGGTGCTTGGCTTTATGGTCCCGCATTGCCGCGACAGCGGCTTTCATATCGGCATCAGAGCTGGTGATCAGGGTAGGCAGGAAATTAGTGCAACCTGATTTAAGATTCGCTTGGTGCATGGTATCGATGGTATCGGACGTAATGTCATCATTAAACATCACGCCGCCACAGCCATTCAGCTGCAGATCAATAAAACCAGGGCTAACCATCGCACCTTCTAGACTGCGTGTTTCAATATCAGTGGAAAGCGCATGTTGTGGGCATACGTCTGCAATCAGGCCTTCCCGAATGACGATGGCATGATCATCAAGTACCTCATGGCCAGTAAAAATCCGGCAGTGGGTTAGGGCATACATGCTTAAATTCCTTATAAATGATGGATATTTTGGGCTTCAAGCTCTTGAAAGTACTTCACCGTTTTGACTTTTAGCTCTGCGGTTGAGGGCGAGTCGCACACAATCATGGCCTTGGGATGAAGCTGCAGTGCCGAGACGGTCCAAAGATGATTGACGGACCCTTCTACCGCCGCTTCGAGCGCTTGCGCTTTATTGGCACCAGTAACCAGAATCATGACTTCTTCGGCATCGAGTAGCGTACCAACACCGATGGTGAGCGCGTGTTTTGGCACTTGATTGATATCATTATCAAAGAAGCGAGAGTTTGCCACACGCGTGTCTTCGGTCAAGGTTTTGATCCGAGTTCGTGATGCTAGCGAAGAGGCCGGTTCATTAAATGCAATGTGGCCATCGTTACCCACACCGCCCATAAAGAGATGAATTTTGCCGTAGGCTTTGATTTTTTCTTCATAGCGTTGGCATTCCGCCTCGATATCGGTCGCATTTCCATCAAGCAGGTTGATGTTTTTTTCCTGAATATCAATGTGGTTAAAGAAGTTTTCATACATAAAGGTACGATAGGCCTGCGGATGATTGGCCGGGATACCACAGTATTCGTCCATATTGAATGTCACCACATGTTCAAAGCTGATTTCGCCTTTTTTATGAAGTTTAATCAATTGGTTGTAGGTATTCAGTGGGGTGCCACCGGTCGGCAAACCTAACACAAAAGGGTGGTCTGCGGTCGGGGCAAACTGGTTAATGGTATCGACGATGTAACGCGCCGACCAAAGACCAACTTGCTGGCTGGTTTGTAAAGGAATGAGTCGCATGAGTCACCTCGGTAATCGGTTCCGGAATCTAGGCTCTAGCATAACGGATATGTGCATTTATTTTCATCATAAAATAAGTTTTATGATCAGACTAACAATTTTCTTCTGTTTTGGGGTTATTCGGTGATGACTCTCACAAATAGCACGGGTTTAATTTGCGAAGCGAATTTATTGACATAAACTGCGAGTGAGTAACATTGCTTTACAAAAGAAGTGATTTAATAAAAAGTCCTTGAGTGAATGCTCAAGTGGTGGTTCCAGCAAAGGCGCATAGACGCACAATTGCTGAACACAGAAAAATACACAGGGGGAACGACGGTGAATATTCTTGGTTATGCACAACGTATAGGTCGTGCGCTGATGGTGCCGGTAGCGGTACTACCTGCAGCTGCGATCTTAATGGGGGTCGGTTACTGGCTGGATCCAACCGGTTGGGGCGCAAATAATGCCCTTGCTGCTTTTATGATTAAGTCAGGCGCGGCGATCATTGATAACATGTCCGTCTTATTTGCCATTGGTGTGGCATATGGGATGTCAAAAGATAAAGACGGTGCGGCGGCACTGGCGGGCTTTGTTGGCTTTATGGTGATCACCACGTTATGTGCCCCAGGCGCGGTTAGCCAAATTGGTTTAATCGATATTTCTCTGGGTAACAATGAGTTAGCGTTTAGCAAAATCAATAACCAGTTTATCGGTATCTTGATTGGTGTGGTGTCGGCTGAGCTTTATAATCGCTATAGCGGCGTTGAGCTGCCAAAAGCGTTGGCCTTCTTTAGTGGTAAACGCTTGGTACCTATCCTGGTATCTGTGGTGGCTATCGCCATTTCGTTTGTACTGATGTTTGTCTGGCCTGTGGTGTTTGGTGGCCTGGTTCACTTCGGTGAAAGCATTACCAACTTAGGCGCCGCCGGTGCTGGTATTTACGGCTTCTTTAACCGCCTACTTATTCCAGTCGGGCTGCATCATGCGCTGAATGCGGTATTCTGGTTCGATACCGTCGGGATTAATGACTTGGGTCGTTTCTGGCTCGGTGCGCAAGGCCTAGAATCTGGTGAGGCGATTAAAGGCACTACAGGCATGTATATGGCCGGTTTCTTCCCCGTGATGATGTTTGGCCTACCGGGTGCAGCGTTGGCTATGTATCACACCGCTCGCCCAGAGAATAAAGCACGTGTGGCATCGATCATGATTGCTGCAGGCTTTGCGTCTTTCTTTACCGGGGTGACTGAACCGCTTGAGTTTGCCTTCCTGTTCGTCGCGCCAGTGCTGTTTGTCTTGCATGCGTTCTTGACCGGTATTTCGTTGTTCATTGCTGCAACGTTCAACTGGACGGCAGGCTTTGGTTTCTCGGCAGGCCTTGTTGACTTGGTGTTGTCTTCGAAAAACCCCGTCGCCAACGAGTGGTATATGCTTCCTGTCATGGGGCTGGTGTTCTTTGTGCTCTACTATGCCACCTTCCGAGCGGCTATCATGGCAATGAACTTGAAAACGCCAGGTCGAGAAGATGACGCGGTTGAAAGTGCGCCTGCCAACAACAATGGCAAGAGTGATAACCGTGAACTTGCGCGTCAATACTTGAAAGCATTAGGCGGCCATCAAAACCTGACTTCGATTGATGCCTGTATTACGCGTTTGCGTCTGTCAGTTGCTGACCGTGATATTGTTGATGAAGCGAAGCTGAAAGCGATTGGTGCGATGGGCGTGGTTAAACTCGGCGAAAATAACTTGCAGGTTATCCTCGGTCCATTGGCAGAGATTATTGCCGGGGAGCTCAAGCAGATCCCTGAAGATGAAGATCTCTCCAAGGTGTCGTTGCCTTAAACTTAGTTTGAATGATGAATAATGACGATGAAAACGCTCAGCGGGTTGCTGGGCGTTTTTTTTTATCCACGGAGCATGTTGGTTTCGTCTAAAAAAGTAACAATTAAGAGGGCGTAGCAAAGACAATCACAACAACGGGTTGAGTCAGAGGGCGGAATAGGCGATCATAACGTTTATGTAGCTTTAAAATTCGCATTTTTGATACGAGGTAACCTTGATGAGTGATGCTGAAGCTCGTCCCACTAACTTTATTCGCCAAATCATTGATAAAGATTTGGCGGAAGGGAAACACACAGCGATCGTGACACGTTTCCCACCGGAGCCGAATGGGTATTTGCACATTGGCCATGCTAAATCAATTTGTTTGAATTTTGGGATTGCGCAAGACTATCAGGGTGAATGTAACCTGCGTTTTGACGATACCAACCCAGAGAAAGAAAACGTTGAGTATGTCGCGTCAATCAAGCGTGATGTGCAGTGGCTAGGCTTTGATTGGGCGGGAGAGGTGCGTTACTCCTCAAACTACTTTGATAAGCTTTATGGCTATGCCATCGAGTTGATTAAAAAAGGATTGGCGTATGTTGAAGAGCTCACGCCCGATGAGATCCGCGAGTATCGCGGTACCCTGACGGCGCCGGGCAAACATAGCCCTTACCGTGAGCGTACTGTTGAAGAAAACCTCGCACTGTTTGAAAAAATGCGCGCGGGGGATTTCGAAGAAGGAAAAGCCTGTCTACGAGCCAAAATAGACATGGCATCGCCGTTTATGGTGATGCGTGATCCTGTGCTTTATCGCGTTCGTTTTGTCCATCATCACCAAACTGGGGATAAGTGGTGCATTTACCCAATGTATGACTTCACCCACTGCATTTCTGATGCGCTTGAGGGCATTACTCACTCACTTTGTACGTTAGAGTTTCAAGACAACCGTCGATTGTATGATTGGGTACTGGAAAACATCACCATTGATTGTACGCCTCATCAGTATGAATTTAGCCGTCTGAATCTCGAATACACGGTGATGTCGAAACGTAAACTCAATCAATTGGTGGAAGAACAACTCGTTAATGGTTGGGATGACCCACGTATGCTGACTATCTCTGGCTTACGTCGTCGCGGCTATACACCGGCGTCGATTCGTGAGTTTTGTCAGCGTATTGGTGTCACTAAGCAAGACAACACCATTGAAATGAGCTCTTTGGAGTCTTGTGTCCGTGACGACTTGAACGACAACGCACCGCGCGCAATGGCTGTTCTTGATCCCATTAAACTGGTGATTGAAAACAAAACAGACGGTGTTGAGTGGCTTGACGCGCCGAATCATCCGAACCAACCCGAAATGGGAACCCGCCAGGTACCCTTCTCGAGTGAAATCTGGATTGAGCGCGAAGACTTCCGCGAATCAGCAAACAAAAAATATAAGCGTCTGGTGTTAGACAAAGAAGTGCGTTTGCGTAATGCCTATGTGGTGAAAGCAGAGCGCTGTGACAAGGACGAAGACGGCAATATTACCACGGTGTATTGTCGCTACGATCCCGATACGTTAGGGAAAGACCCAGCCGATGGTCGTAAAGTCAAAGGCGTTATTCATTGGGTATCTGCCGATAAGGCGTTACCTGCTGAGTTTCGTTTGTATGATCGCCTCTTTACGGTACCTAACCCAGCAAGTGCAGATAACTTTGCCGAGACGATTAATCCAGAATCACTGCAAGTACAGCAAGGCTATGTCGAGCCAAGTATGCAGAATGCGCCGGCTGAAAAGGGTTATCAGTTCGAGCGGACGGGCTATTTCTGTGTCGATAACAAAGATAGCCAACCCGATGCACTTGTTTTTAACCGAACAGTGAGCCTAAGGGATACTTGGGCGAAAATAGAAGGGAAGTAATAAAAAGCCGGCGTGTTTATCACGCCGGCTTTTTTGTTGTTATGTCACACCGCTAGTCGGTGAGCATCGATTAATCTGCGTTGTGAATGGAAGGATCGGCTTTGCAGTCGCCCTCCTGACAATGGCCATACAGATACAGGCTATGGTTGGTTAATTTCACATTAAAGCGGGCGGCAATCTCTTTCTGACGCTCTTCAATTAAGTCGTCAGAAAACTCAATGACTTTACCGCAATCAAGGCAAACTAAGTGATCGTGATGATGCTGTGTCGCGAGTTCAAAGACCGATTTACCGCCTTCAAAATGGTGACGCGTTACAATGCCCGCATCATCAAATTGGTTTAATACGCGGTAGACCGTCGCTAGGCCAATTTCTTCGCCTAGATCAATTAACTTCTTATACAGGTCTTCGGCACTGATGTGCTGGCAATCTGGCTGTTGCAGCACTTCTAGGATCTTGAGTCGTGGGAGCGTGACTTTCAGCCCAGCTTGCTTCAACGCCTGGTTATTGTCTGACATGTGTATCTACCTGTTTTCTGTCTCTGTGAAGACAGTTGGATTAGCAAGGAAATATTCTATAAGACTATCAAAATTGCACTGCTCTCGCTACATCAGCCATGCTTTCTGCGTACGAAAATTGTTCATCTGTGGTTGCATCAATGTTTACAAGATGTGAATATTGCCTGGTTGGACCAGATAAGGAAGTCAATAGACCATGAATCGTTTCTATAAGCCACGAGTGGTGAAGTGGGCACTTAATAGCTGGCCACCGTTTTGGGGTGCCGGTATTCGTATTGAAAACATCAGCCCTGACTTTAAACGTGTCAATATGCGATTGAAGTTACGTTGGTGGAACAAAAATGCCAATCGTACTCAATATGGCGGCAGTATCTTCTCCTTAACTGATCCTGTTTACGCATTGATGTTAATGGGTATTTTAGGGCCACAGTACCATGTGTGGGACAAGCAAGCTGATATCAATTTTATCAAGCCTGGGACCACCGATTTATATGCAGATTTTGTGATCAGCGAAGCGGTATTAACTGATATTCAGCACAAGGCAGGGCGGGGTGACAAGGTGTTACCCGAATTTGTGGTACATGTGAAAGATGCACATGGCGAGGTGGTTGCAGAAGTCAAGCGCACGCTGTATGTGAGAAAGAAACGGCAATACCGTGATATCTCGCCCAAAGAAGCTGCGTAATAAAAAACGCCAAGGCTAAGCTCGCCTTGGCGTTTTTACGTCTCTCGAATCAGTGTGTTTTAGTCTTCGAGTTCGGCTAAACACATTTCTTCGTGAATTTGCTTAACCCATTTGCTCACACGTTCGTCGGTCAACTCTGGTTGGCGATCTTCATCAACGCATAAGCCGACAAAGTGGCTATCATCCACAAGGGCTTGCGAGGCTTCAAACTCGTATCCTTCCGTTGGCCAGTGACCAATGATGGTCGCGCCCTTGGCTTCAATAATATCACGCACTGTGCCCATTGCATCACAGAAGTACTCTGCGTAATCTTCTTGGTCACCACAGCCGAAAATGGCAACGAGTTTGGTGGAAAAGTCGATTTGCTCTAGCTCGGGAAAGAAATCATCCCAATCACACTGCGCTTCACCATAATACCAAGTTGGGATCCCGATCAGCAGCAGATCGAAGTTATCAATATCTTCTTTGCTGCTTTTCGCGATGTCTTGCACGTGGACCATTTGCTTGCCCAGCTGCTTTTGAATGCTTTTCGCAATTGCTTCAGTGTTGCCTGTGTCACTACCAAAGAAGAGACCTACACTCGCCATATAAAAATACCCGTTTTTGTCAGTGGGTTGCTGTTTGCAACTAACTCGAATTTAAGAAAAAGCCGTGCTTTTTCACACCCATATGCATAGGCGATTATTCTCCGTTGGGTTAGCCGATACCGACGCCTTCCCAAACCAATTGAATAACCCCTTTTACGATAAAGCCGACACAGCCTAGCGTGAGCACAAACCAGACGATTCGTCGACCGAATACTGGTACGTTGCCCTCACGTAACACGTCTTTAATTGCCATGCCGATAAAAAAGAAAATCGCGGCGAAGACGAGATCTAGACCAATTTTTTCGAGCAATTGAAAGTGCTCGTAAAGCATGCGTGCCTCCATTGAGCACCGACTTCTGCGGCGCAATATACCACAAGGGTTGCTTAACTGTTAACGCTCGCCCGGCATTAAAAAGCGTTCGATGACACTTGCGACCACGGCTGGCTTTTCTGCATGTAGCCAATGCCCTGTGCCTGCCACCATGTGCGCTTTTGAATGGGGGAACTGCGCGACAATGGTATCGCGATGCTCAGACTGGATGTATTCAGAGTTCTGTCCTTTAACAAATAATGTTGGGCCTGAATACGGTCCAAAGGCTGTCCACCCCATGATGTCACGATAACCGTGATAAAGATTATCAATATTAAAGCGCCAGTCGTAGTGACCGTGATCGGTTTTATAGAGTGATTTCAATAAAAATTGGGTCACACCTGGGTTTCGATCGATCGATTCATGATCGATTGCGCTTGCTGGCGATTTTCTAAGGTAACTGTTTGGGTCTCGCGTAGTGCGTTAAAGACATTGTCATGTCGGCTAACTTGATAGTCGACGGGGGCAATGTCCATCACAACCAGCTGCGAGACGCGCTCGGGAAAACGCTGGGCGATGGCCATAGCGACTTTGCCGCCCATCGAATGGCCCACCAGCGTGACCGTCTCAAGACGTTGCGCGTTCATCCAAGCAACCACAGCATCTGACTGGCTTTGATAATCCATACTCTTAGTATGATAGGACTGTCCATGGTTGGGGAGATCAATCTGATAGACACAAAAATGCTGAGCAAGGCTTTTAGCTAGCCCACCTAAATTATCCAGATCCCCAAATAAACCGTGGATTAATACGAGTGGTGACCCCTCACCACGAGATTTTCCATTTAACAACACGTTGCTTTTCTCTCAGATTACTGGCTTTAACGTAGAGTATACCTATCTATCTCTGTATAATCGCCCCGTCAAACGATAAACAGGACGCGATGAAAAACAATGAAAACGATTGAGGTTGACGACGATCTATACCGTTATATTGCCAGCCAAACCCAGCATATTGGCGAAAGTGCATCAGACATTTTACGTCGCCTATTACTGTCGGATGCGGCACCGCAGCCCAGTCAAGCTGCGCCGACGACGTCCTCTCGTTCTAGTGGCATTGTTGTCAGTAAAGATGCTGGACGGAGTGTGTCCACTGATCGTGTCAAAGCGATGCGAACGCTTTTGATCTCAGATGAGTTTGCCGCACAAGATCGTGCCATAGGCCGTTTTATGCTTGTCCTAACCACTTTATACCGTGTTGATCAGCAAGGTTTTGCTGATGGTATGGCGTTAAAAGGACGTACTCGTCTGTATTTTTCCGATAATCCACAAACACTGTTGGAAAGCGGCAAAACAACCAAACCTAAACAGATTCCAGATACACCTTTTTGGGTCATCACCAATACCAACACTGGTCGTAAACGCCAAATGGTGGAGCAGTTGATGGAAAAAATGCAGTTCCCCAGTGATTTGACCGAGAAGGTTGTGAACGCGATTTAATCTATGCCACTCATGGGAGAAGAGAAATATGGCAGTGCATCCCCAAGCAGGACAACGCGCACAAGCAGCAGACTTGTGTGATATTCCTGCGCTTGTTACGCGTTTTTTCCAAGCTCAACCTCGACCAGGGCAACCCGAACAACAAGTTGCTTTTGGTACGTCAGGTCATCGCGGGAGCGCATTAAGCACCACCTTCAATCGTGATCATATTTTAGCGATTGCGCAGGCAATCTGTGATGAACGCCAAGCCCGTGGCATCACAGGGCCAGTGTTTGTCGGTAAAGATACACATGCATTGTCTGCGCCTGCGTTTGGGGCGGTCATACAAGTGTTGGCGGCGAATCAGGTGCAAATTATCGCACAGGCAAATCAGGGCTATACGCCAACACCGGGCATTTCCCAGCAAATTCTGGCTTATAATCGTGATCATGCTGAACAAGCGGATGGCATTGTCATTACCCCTTCACATAATCCACCGCAAGATGGCGGCATTAAATATAATCCACCACATGGCGGGCCGGCAGAGGGAGAAATCACCAAGGCGATTGAATCCCGAGCCAATCGATACATCGATACCTATTTAGAGGGTGTTCAACACATCGATATTGATGCGGCGATGGCCAGCGACTATTACGTTGAAAAAGATCTCGTGACCCCTTATGTTGTCGGTCTGACGCAGGTGGTTGATATTGAAGCCATTCAAAAAGCGGGATTAAAGCTGGCTGTTGACCCTTTAGGTGGTGCAGGTATCGCCTATTGGCAACAGATTGCGACTCAGTATCAACTCGATATTACCTTGATTAACGATCATGTCGACCCGACGTTTGGCTTTATGCCGCGCGATAGTGATGGCGTTATCCGGATGGATTGTTCGTCTGCTTATGCGATGGCTGGGTTGCTCGCTTATAAAGACGATTATGACTTGGCTTTTGGTAATGATCCCGACTTTGATCGTCACGGCATTGTGACCCCCGCCGGTTTGATGAATCCTAATCATTACTTGGCGGTGTGCATTGATTATTTATTCCGACATCGTCAGCAGTGGCCTGCAGGGTTAGGTGTCGGTAAAACACTGGTGTCTAGTGCCATCATCGATAAAGTCGTCAATGACTTATCACGCCCGCTGGTTGAAGTCCCGGTCGGCTTCAAGTGGTTCGTGCCTGGTTTGCATGAGGGGACGCTTGGCTTTGGCGGTGAAGAGAGTGCGGGGGCGTCGTTTTTAACCTTTGATGGTCAGCCTTGGTCTACCGATAAAGATGGTATTATTCTTTG
Source organism: Salinivibrio sp. EAGSL (assembly GCF_013366455.1). Taxonomy (NCBI): domain Bacteria; kingdom Pseudomonadati; phylum Pseudomonadota; class Gammaproteobacteria; order Vibrionales; family Vibrionaceae; genus Salinivibrio; species Salinivibrio sp. EAGSL. The sequence goes on from NZ_JABWMG010000003.1 coordinate 71,643, forward strand.
CTTACTGGCGGCAGAAATCCTGGCGGTGACGGGGCTGACACCACAGGCTTATTATCAAAAGCTGGCGGATAAACATGGGGATCCTGCCTATAACCGTTTGCAAGCGGTCGCCAACGCGCAACAAAAGCAGGTGCTGAGCCAACTGCGTCCGGAAATGGTGACAGCTGACACCTTAGCAGGGGATGTCATCACTGCTAAATTGACTCATGCCCCGGGTAACGGCGCGGCAATTGGCGGACTCAAAGTGGTCACGGATCATGGTTGGTTTGCGGCTCGTCCATCAGGAACCGAAGACATTTATAAAATCTACTGTGAGAGCTTTAAAGGCGAGCAACACTTGCGCTTGATTGAACAGGAAGCGCAACAAATTGTCGATCGCGTGTTTGAGCAACAGGGCGTCTAGCGCGCTGTTTCCGTTCTCCGTTTGCAAAAAGCGTGCACGATTAAGTGCGCGCTTTTTATTTTTTTGAGGCGGGCGAAGGTGCGTTATTAGGCCAAGTGTTCGGCACCACGAACCAAGGTGTTTGTGTGTTATCTAACAAATGACACGTGCGGTCTATGTTACCGAGACTGCCTGGGACAATGGGGGATAACTCACCAAACTCTGGCAGAGATAACCATTGATCGCGGGCCAACATGGCAAATTCTCTGTCTGTTGGCAGTTCGTCAGGCCAGCACCACCAACCACCGACACTTGCCGCATTAACGGGAGGCCAGTCGGGCAGGTCAGTATCCTGGCTGTAATGACGGTAAAGCCGGCCTTGAACCATTAAGCGTTTTTGGGTGGGACGCCAATGAGGAAACTGTTGGCAAAAGCTTGGATGACTCGACAGAGCCAATTGATGGTCAATCATGCGCGCAACTTTAATATCGAGTGCGTCCTTGGCGTTCGGACCCAGCCAGCGATTCTGATGAGCAAGATAAAATTTTACCGCGACTTCCCAGTGTTCTAACTGCCCTTGGTACTCAATCAAAAAATCAATGGCACCTCGTGTTTTTCCAGCCTCATTAACCTGTATTTCCTCTGCTTCTAGTCGCAAGTGAGGATGATGATGGATTAACTCAGTGAGCAACCATTGATAATAAAAGCCAATTCGCCTAGGGCCCGCGTACGGTTTAGATGCCGATACCGAGACGGCCGAGAAAAGTCCGTGCGGTACAAGCGAAAACTGCTCAGAAGACAACAACGGAAATTGGCGTTGTATCCATTTTATATCCGCTTGTATTTGTTCCCTATTGGCAAACAACGCGTCCGGTGAGTGGTGTGACCGCAGATAAGCCATAATGTAATTTAATTACCTTGTTAATCGTTTGTTAATGCCAAAAGCGCACTTTTAGGATAAAAAAGCAGCAAAATGTAGTAATACTACAAAACTAATGATAGACTTCACACATAACTGGTCAGATGAGTGAGGTTAGCTATGTATAAACCGTTCGATAAAACCCGTGTTGTTCTGCGTCGTTGTGTTGTCGTAGTGGCGGGCATCACTTGCCTGCCAACGCTGATTGCGCCATCGCTGGCTTCTCGTATTTATAGCCATTTGCACCAAGTATGGCTTAAAGACAGCACCAAACCTGTATGGCTGGCTGAGTCCGAGAAAGCTGGGGGCTATCTGTAACCCGCGAAGGTCTGATTTAAACGCACAACTTCGTGTGGTTGAAAAAGGCGGTTAGCATCAATGCTAGCCGCTTTTTTTATCTTTGCTTGTCAGGTTACACTGTTGCCATTGTCTCGCAAGTGAATGTGATTGCTATGAATAATCTCCAGCTAGAAGCCCTGCTTAACGCTGAACTGAAACCTGAACAAGTTAAAGACTACAGCCCAAACGGATTACAAGTTCAAGGCCGCGATAATGTACAAACCATTGTTACTGGCGTGACGGCCTGCCAAGACTTAATTGATAAAGCAATTGAATATCAAGCCGATGCTATCTTGGTTCATCATGGCTACTTTTGGCGTGGTGAGTCGCAATCAATACGCGGCATGAAGTATCAACGGATTAAGATGTTGATTGAAAACGGTATCAACTTATACGGTTACCATTTGCCGCTTGATATCCATCCCACATTAGGCAACAACGCCCAGCTAGCCAAACGATTGGGGATTGAGCTCATAGGTGGCTTGGAGCCCAATAATCCAGTCTCCATTCCTGTCTATGGCAAATTATCAACACCGATGACACTTGGCCAATTCGAGCAACAAGTTGCGACCGTGCTTAACCGAACGCCACTTGTCGTTGACGGTGGCAGGACAGCACGGATAGAGACCGTCGGCCTGTGCACGGGAGGGGCGCAAGACTTTATCGACTTAGCCGCCGAGCAAGGCATGGATGCGTATTTATCGGGTGAAATTTCTGAGCGAACCACGTTTTCAGCGCGCGAGCAGGGTGTGCATTATGTTGCCGCGGGGCACCATGCAACAGAGCGTTATGGAGTTAAAGCGTTGGGTGAGTGGTTAGCTGACCATCATGGGCTTACCACGCACTTTGTCGATATCGACAATCCCGCATAAAAAAAGCCGCCCATCGAGGCGGCTTCGTTAGCTCTATCATCAAGGTGTCGCAGTTAATCACGTTTATCCATTGGCGTGAATTCACGCTGGGTATAGCCTGAGTAAAGCTGGCGTGGACGACCAATGCGCTTGTGTGGATCCGTATGCATTTCGTTCCAATGAGCAATCCAACCGATCGTCCGCGACATCGCGAAGATAACGGTAAACATCGATGTGGGAATACCGATGGCTTTGAGGATGATGCCCGAGTAGAAATCGACATTCGGATACAATTTCTTGTCGATGAAGTATTGATCGGAGAGTGCGATGCGTTCTAACTCCATCGCCACATCCAATAACGGGTCTTGAATTTGTAGCTCTTCAAGCACTTCATGACATGCTTCGCGCATGACCGTTGCACGTGGGTCATAGTTCTTATAAACCCGGTGACCAAAGCCCATTAAGCGGAAAGGATCATCTTTATCCTTAGCGCGTTCAATGTACTCAGGAATGTTATCGACATGGCCGATTTGCTCGAGCATGCGCAAGCAAGCTTCATTGGCCCCGCCATGTGCCGGCCCCCACAAGGACGCGATACCGGCAGCAATACAAGCAAACGGATTGGCTCCCGATGATCCCGCTAGGCGTACCGTGGATGTTGAGGCGTTTTGCTCATGATCCGCGTGTAGGGTGAAAATCTTATCCATCGCGCGCGCAACTACCGGATTCACCTCATATTCTTCACATGGTGTGGCAAACATCATATGAAGGAAGTTCTCTGCGTAGTCCAGATCGTTACGTGGATAAATAAATGGCTGGCCAATCGAATACTTGTAACACATAGCCGCCAGGGTAGGCATCTTCGACAGCAAACGAAACGCCGTAATTTCACGGTGTTTATCATTGTTGATGTCGAGAGAATCGTGGTAGAACGCGGCAAGCGCCCCTACAACCCCGACCATAACGGCCATAGGGTGAGCATCACGACGGAAACCATGGAAGAAACTCGCGATTTGTTCGTGAACCATGGTGTGGCGCACGATCATAGAACGAAAACCATCGTATTGTTTTTTTGTAGGGACTTCGCCGTAGAGCAGGATGTAACAGACTTCTAAGTAATCAGCGTTATTGGCAAGTTGATCTATCGGAAAACCACGGTGTAGTAAAACACCCGCTTCGCCGTCGATGTAGGTGATTTGCGAATCGCAAGATCCTGTCGCAACAAACCCTGGATCAAACGTGAAGTAACCTTCATTGACTAGCTTGCGCACATCGATCACATCCGGGCCGACAGTGCCTCCGATAATCGGCAGTTCGATTGGTGCTTTCCCTTCGATATGTAGGGTAGCTTTCTTCTCTGCCATAACAATCTCCTTTGTTATTTTATAATCCCATCCAGGATACGGACCCGACCGTTTTACCGATCGACCTCTATTATGTCAATTTTTAACCTATCGATGTGTGCGTCAGTTAATAACTTATGTGCGTTAGTTAATAACTTATGTGCAATGGGGGTTAAATATCTGTTGTGAGATTCCGGTCAATTTTGTGCGTTTGTAATTGTCTGTTACGCCACGTATACTTTTTCGAGGTCTCTGGGCAAATCAGTATCCTAGAGCGTTTAGGGGCTCAAACACCTTTCCTAACTGACGTGATCCATTCACCGAAAATTGCAGTTATAAGCAATAAGGTACATGAAGCGCGTTACGCAGATGTTGCAGGTCTTACGCTTTGAGTACTGAGGTTCAGAGAGTGTAATAACTATAAATGCTCAATAGAGCTGAGTGGGCAATATCGTGAAAGAAAGAAAGTCAAGACCCGTAAACCTCGACCTTAAGACGATTCGCTTCCCCATTACAGCGATTGCGTCTATTTTGCATCGGATATCAGGTGTGATCACCTTTGTTTCGATCGCCATCCTACTGTGGCTGCTTAGCCTGTCTCTCTCTTCTCCTGATGGATTTCAATCTGCTGCTGCGATACTCGATACCTTCTTCGTCAAGCTCGTACTTTGGGGCATTTTGACGGCGCTGGCTTATCACATCGTTGGCGGGATTCGTCATTTAATCCAAGACCTGGGTTACTTTGAAGAGCTGGAGTCGGGGGCAAAAAGTGCCCAAGTCTCGTTTGTAATTGCAGGCGTGCTAGCTGTGTTGGCGGGGGTTTTAGTATGGTAACAAAAAATATTTCATCGGTGGGTCGCAACGGTGTGCACGATTATGTGCTGGTCCGAGCTACTGCGATTCTCATCACACTTTACACACTTTATATGGTCGGTTTTGCCGTCTTTGGCCCTGAGATTACGTATGCCTCATGGACAGCGTTTTTCGGCCAGACCAGCACGAAGGTCTTTACCATGTTGGCCCTGGTCTCTGTGCTGATCCACGGCTGGATTGGGATGTGGCAGGTGTTGACTGATTATATCAAGCCAGCCTTGCTGCGCGGTGTATTACAGCTTGCTGTTGTCGCCACGCTTCTCATCTATGTGTTTGCCGGTTTCTTTGTATTGTGGGGTGTGTAAGTGAGTATTCCAGTTCGCGAATTTGATGCAATCGTTATTGGAGCAGGTGGCGCCGGTATGCGCGCGGCACTGCAAATATCCGAGCAGGGCCTAACGTGTGCGCTGTTATCTAAAGTGTTCCCAACTCGCTCTCATACTGTGTCAGCACAGGGCGGGATTACAGTGGCACTGGGTAACTCGCACAAGGATAATTGGCAATGGCATATGTACGATACCGTCAAAGGCTCCGATTATATTGGTGATCAAGACGCTATCGAATACATGTGTAAAACAGGCCCGCAGTCAGTCATTGAGCTAGAGAAAATGGGATTACCCTTTTCTCGCTTTGAAGATGGTTCGATCTATCAGCGACCCTTTGGCGGTCAATCAAAAGAATTTGGGGGCGAGCAAGCGGCACGTACCGCCGCGGCAGCAGACCGAACTGGCCATGCCTTATTGCATACGCTTTACCAACAAAACATCAAAAACAAAACGACGATTTTTTCAGAGTGGTATGCCCTTGATCTGGTCAAAAACCAAGATGGAGTGATTGTCGGTGCAACGGCGATGTGCATGGAAACGGGTGAGATTTGTTACTTCAAATCGAAAGCAACCGTGTTGGCGACTGGGGGCGCAGGCCGTATTTATCAGTCAACCACCAACGCGCACATCAATACCGGGGATGGTGTCGGTATGGCGCTCCGTGCTGGCGTACCGATGCAGGACATGGAAATGTGGCAATTCCACCCCACAGGCATTGCGGGTGCCGGTGTCTTGGTGACAGAAGGCTGTCGTGGTGAGGGTGGCTATCTACTTAATAAAGATGGTGAACGCTTCATGGAGCGTTATGCGCCTAATGCAAAAGACCTTGCGGGTCGTGACGTGGTTGCCCGATCAATGATGATCGAGATCCGTGAAGGACGCGGCTGTGAGGGGCCATGGGGCCCACACATTAAGCTGAAGCTCGACCATCTCGGCAAAGATGTACTGGAATCGCGCTTGCCGGGTATCTTGGATTTGTCGCGCACTTTTGCACATGTCGACCCGATCAAAGAGCCTATTCCTGTTATCCCAACGTGTCACTACATGATGGGAGGCATTCCAACGCAAGTATCCGGCCAAGCCATTAAACAAGATCCACTGGGCAATGATATCGAAGTTCAAGGGCTTTTTGCCTGCGGTGAAATCGCCAGTGTCTCTGTACATGGCGCCAACCGCTTAGGGGGCAACTCGCTCTTAGACTTGGTTGTCTTCGGCCGAGCAACAGGGTTACACCTAGGGCAAACCTTGGCAGCGCAGGTGGAAGCAAGAGACGCCAGTGAATCAGACATTGAAGCCTCTCTGGCTCGCGTCAATCGCTGGAATAGTACTCAGCAGGGTGAAGACCCAGTAGAAATTCGCAAAGACCTTCAAGCGTGTATGCAAGAAAACTTTTCGGTGTTCCGAGAAGGTGAAGCGATGGAAAAAGGGCTGAAAGAGTTGGATGCTATCCGTGAGCGACTCAAAACAGCACGCCTTGATGATACATCAACAGAGTTTAACACCCAGCGCGTCGAGTGTTTGGAGCTGGAAAACCTGATGGAAACTGCCTATTCAACGGCGGTCTCCGCGTATTATCGGACGGAAAGCCGTGGTGCTCATGCGCGCTTCGACTACCAAGAGCGTGATGACGAGAATTGGTTGTGTCACTCCATCTATAACCCAGAAACGGAAACCATGTCCAAGCGCGACGTCAATATGGCGCCTGTGCATCGTGACGCTTTCCCACCGAAAGCACGTACTTATTAAGGGGGTCGAAACGATGAACGTTAATTTTTCAGTCTATCGCTATAATCCAGATGTGGACGATGCGCCATACATGAAGGATTACACACTCGACGTCCCTGAAGGGTCAGATATGATGCTTTTGGATGCGCTGTTTCAACTCAAAGAGCAGGATCCAACCCTGTCATTCCGTCGCTCGTGTCGAGAGGGAGTGTGTGGCTCTGACGGTGTCAATATGAACGGTAAAAATGGGCTGGCATGCATCACGCCTTTATCCTCGCTAATGGATAAGTCGGAGATTGTTATTCGTCCGTTGCCTGGTTTGCCCGTAGTGCGTGATCTCATTATCGATATGGGCCAGTTCTATGAGAACTACGAGCGCGTCAAACCTTATTTGATCAACGATGAGACACCACCGTCGCGTGAGAACCTTCAAGCGCCGGAAGATAGAGCAGAGCTTGATGGTTTGTATGAGTGCATCATGTGCGCTTGCTGTAGTACGGCGTGCCCATCGTTTTGGTGGAACCCTGACAAGTTCGTCGGCCCTGCAGGCCTTCTTGCTGCCTATCGCTGGCTAGCAGATAGCCGTGATACGGCAACTGAAGAACGGTTATCTGATCTAGACGACGCTTTTAGTGTCTTCCGTTGCCACGGAATAATGAACTGTGTCAGTGTATGTCCAAAAGGGCTTAATCCAACCAAGGCAATTGGGCACATTAAGTCAATGCTGATTCAGCGCGGCGTTTAAAACGCTGAACCAATAACGTAGATAAAAAATGCCCCGTTCTAGGACGGGGCTTAATAACAGGTAACCCGGCTTAGAACCGGTGTTTGGATAAATAACTAGTGGTTAAGGGATAACAATGCAAAATGGCGTGATGAAGGCTTGGTTAGAGTCTTCTCATTTGGCTGGCGCCAATGCAACGTACGTAGAAGATCTCTACGAAATGTACCTCAGTGACCCGGAGTTAGTTGATCAAGAATGGAGAGCGGTCTTTGACCAGCTACCAGTGGTGAGTGATACCGCGGTAGAACAACCCCACTCTCGAGTTCGCGATTACTTTCGACGCTTAGCTACCGATACATCGCGTGCAAGTGCTTCAGTCAATGATCCAGATGTAGACGCGAAACAAGTCAAAGTTCTTCAACTGATCAATGCGTTCCGTTTCCGTGGCCATCAACAGGCCAGTTTAGACCCCCTCGGATTATGGAAACGTAAACCTGTCCCCGATTTGTCACCTGACTTCCATTCTCTTAACGAGCAGGATTTTAACGAGACCTTTAATGTCGGCTCATTTGCAATTGGCAAAGACAATATGCAATTAGGTGAGTTGTATGACGCACTGCAAAAGACCTATTGCGGGTCAATTGGTGCTGAGTACATGCACATTACAGATACCGAAGAAAAGCGTTGGATTCAAAGCCGCCTCGAATCAGTTGTGGGACAGCCACAATTTAGCGAGGAAGAGAAGCTCACCTTTTTGGAAGAGCTAACGGCAGCAGAAGGCCTTGAACGGTATTTGGGGGCTAAATTCCCTGGGGCAAAACGTTTCTCGCTTGAAGGGGGCGACTCGCTCATTCCTATGCTCAAAGAGCTTATTCGCCATGCGGGAAGTAACGGTGGGCGTGAAGTGGTTGTTGGGATGGCTCACCGTGGTCGACTCAATGTTTTAGTCAATGTGCTAGGCAAAAAGCCGTCAGAGTTATTTGATGAGTTCGCAGGGAAACAAGATGAAAGCTGGGGAACCGGTGATGTGAAATATCATCAGGGGTTCTCATCTGACTTTGCGACCCCGGGTGGTGACGTTCATCTTGCTTTAGCGTTCAACCCGTCACACCTTGAAATTGTTAATCCAGTGGTCATGGGCTCCGTGCGTGCGCGTCAAGACCGACTCGAAGACAGCACAGGCTCAAGCGTACTGCCGATCACCATTCATGGCGATGCGTCGATTGCGGGACAAGGCGTGGTGCAAGAGACCTTTAATATGTCTCAAGCGCGGGGCTTCCAAGTGGGCGGCACGGTGCGGATTGTGGTGAACAATCAGATTGGTTTTACAACCTCAAATCCGGCAGATTCTCGCTCAACCCAGTACTGCACCGATATCGCGAAAATGGTTCAGGCGCCGATTTTCCACGTCAATGCCGACGATCCCGAAGCGGTAGCATTTGTGTCGCGTTTAGCGCTTGATTTTCGTAATGAGTTTCAACGCGATGTGGTCATTGATTTGGTCTGTTATCGCCGTCATGGCCATAACGAAGCGGATGAACCGAATGCCACGCAGCCGATGATGTACCAAAAGATCAAAAAACATCCGACGCCGCGCAAACTCTATGCGGATGTGCTTGATCAACAAGGCATTGCTAACCTAGAAAAAGCGACCGAATTGATCAACGAATACCGTGATCTGTTGGATAGCGGTGAATGCGTAGTGAAAGAGTGGCGCCCAATGGTGTTGCACTCGGTCGACTGGACCCCTTATCTCGGCCACGACTGGACGGTTGAGTGGGCGAACAAGTTCGATGCCAAACGGCTGAAAGAGCTTGGTAACCGTATCTGTCAATTGCCAGATAGCCATACGCTACACAGCCGAGTCGGTAAGCTTTACAAAGATCGTAAAGCGATGATTGATGGTGAAAAACCTGTTGACTGGGGTATGGCCGAGACATTGGCCTATGCCACGCTGGTGGACGACGGCAAGCGTGTTCGTATTACGGGCCAAGATACTGGTCGTGGTACTTTCTTCCATCGTCACGCGGTGTTACATAACCAAGGCGATGGCAGTACCTATGTCCCCCTTGCCAATATCCATAATAAGCAAGGGCCGTTCGAAATTTATGACTCTGTGTTGTCTGAAGCGGCCGTCGTGGCATTTGAGTATGGCTATGCGACCGCAGAGCCGGGTGGCTTAACGGTATGGGAAGCGCAATTTGGCGATTTTGGTAATGGCGCGCAAGTTGTGATTGACCAGTTCATCAGCTCTGGCGAGCAGAAGTGGCGCCGGATGTGTGGTTTAACCATGTTGCTCCCTCACGGTTATGAAGGGCAGGGCCCTGAGCACTCTTCCGCGCGCTTAGAGCGGTATTTGCAATTATGTGCCGAGCAAAATATGCAGGTCGTGGTGCCCTCGAGCCCCGCTCAGGTTTATCATATGCTACGCCGTCAAGTTGTTCGCCCGATGCGTCGACCATTGGTGGTTATGTCACCTAAATCCTTGCTACGTCATCCGCTTTGTGTATCCAGCCTAGACGATCTGACAGAGGGCGATTTCCAACCCGCTATCGGTGAAATGGATGATCTGGATCCAAGCAAGGTGAAACGGGTAGTTATGTGTGCCGGTAAGGTCTATTACGATTTGCTGAAAGCACGCCGCGAGCAAGAAATCGATGACGTAGCCATTGTTCGTATCGAGCAACTTTATCCGTTCCCGCTTGAGGCGGTGAAAGAAGTGATTGCGCCTTACGGCAATGCAAAAGACTTTGTATGGTGTCAAGAAGAGCCACAAAACCAAGGGGCTTGGTACAGCAGCCAGCACAACTTCCGTGCAGCTTTACCGGATGGTGCCACACTCAGCTACGCTGGGCGTGCCGCCTCGGCATCGCCAGCGGTAGGTTATATGTCTGTACACCAGAAACAACAAAAAGCGTTAGTACAAGACGCTCTGACCCTAAAGTAAGAACTAGAACATTAAGGATAAATACGATATGACAATCGAAATTCTGGTTCCCGATTTACCCGAATCTGTGGCTGACGCAACGATTGCCACATGGCATAAACAGCCAGGTGACTCGGTAACCCGTGACGAAGTACTGGTTGATATTGAAACAGATAAGGTCGTGCTAGAAGTTCCCGCTCCTGCAGATGGGGTACTGGAATCCATCATTGAAGATGAAGGGTCAACCGTGCTGGGTAAACAAGCGATCGCCAAGCTGAAAGAAGGGGCAGTCGCGGGTGAACCAACCAAAGATGTGCCCGCTGAATCAGAGGCATCACCGGATAAGCGCCACACTGCGTCACTAGAAGAAGAGAGCAATGACTCACTGAGCCCTGCCGTCCGTCGCTTATTGGCTGAACATGATCTTTCTTCGGATGCGGTGAAAGGCACGGGTGTAGGCGGACGCATTACCCGAGAAGATGTGGAAGCGCACCTGAAGAAGCAGCCCGCGCAAAGTAGTGAGCAGAAAGCGGCGACCCAAGATGTGCCGCCAGTGGCAGAGCGAGGCGAGAAGCGTGTGCCGATGACGCGTTTGCGTAAGCGCGTGGCAGAACGTCTGCTCGAAGCAAAAAACAGCACCGCGATGCTAACTACATTTAACGAAGTGAATATGAAGCCAATTATGGAACTGCGTAAGCAGTACCGTGATTCGTTTGAAAAGCGTCATGATATTCGCCTTGGTTTCATGTCTTTTTACGTCAAAGCGGTCGTTGAAGCCCTTAAACGTTATCCAGAAGTGAATGCGTCAATAGATGGTGATGAGATTGTGTATCACAACTATTTTGACGTCAGCATGGCGGTTTCTACTCCGCGTGGCTTGGTAACACCTGTACTGCGCGACTGCGACAAACTAGGTTTTGCCGATATCGAAAAAGGTATTCGTGACTTAGCCATAAAGGGGCGTGACGGCAAGTTGACCGTTGATGAACTCACCGGAGGTAACTTTACCCTGACCAATGGCGGTGTGTTCGGCTCATTAATGTCAACGCCGATCATTAACCCACCTCAAGCTGCCATCCTTGGCATGCATAAAATTCAAGATCGCCCAATGGCGGTAGATGGCAAGGTTGAAATCTTGCCGATGATGTACCTTGCGCTTTCCTATGATCACCGCCTTATTGACGGTCGTGAGTCGGTTGGTTTCTTGGTCACCATCAAAGAGCTCCTTGAAGACCCAACACGTCTGCTCCTAGACGTTTAATGGTGTTATCGACCTCTTTTTGAGGGAAATAAACCGTTTTGAAGGGGACGGAGGTCCCCTTCTTTGGAAAGCATAAAGATACAATAATGGACACTAACACGGATAGAACATCATGAATCTGCACGAATATCAGTCAAAGCAGCTGTTCGCTGAATATGGTCTACCAGTTTCAGAGGGCTATGCCTGCGATACACCACAAGAAGCTGCTGAAGCAGCCGATAAAATTGGCGGCAACAAATGGGTTGTGAAATGCCAAGTTCACGCCGGTGGCCGCGGAAAAGCGGGCGGGGTAAAACTCGCGAACTCAAAAGAAGAAATCCGCGAATTTGCACAGAAATGGCTGGGTAAAAACCTAGTGACATTTCAAACGGACGAGAATGGCCAACCAGTCAGCAAAATTTTGGTTGAGTCTTGCACCGATATCGCTAAAGAGCTTTACCTGGGCGCCGTGGTCGACCGTGGCTCGCGTCGCGTTGTTTTCATGGCATCCACCGAAGGCGGTGTTGAAATAGAAAAAGTGGCCGAAGAAACGCCAGAGCTGATTCACAAAGCATCGATTGATCCTTTGGTTGGCCCACAACCTTACCAGGGTCGCCAACTGGCATTTAAACTTGGCTTAGAAGGTGAGCAAATCAAGCAGTTCACTAAGATCTTTGTCGGGATTGGTCAACTGTTCTTGGATAAAGATGTTGCCTTGGTCGAGGTAAACCCGCTGGTGATTACTGAACAGGGCGATTTGCATTGCTTGGATGCAAAGCTAGCGATTGACAGTAATGCGGTATATCGTCAGCCGAAGGTGCGTGCGATGCACGACCCGAGTCAAGACGATGAGCGCGAAGCGCATGCGGCACAGTGGGAGCTGAACTATGTTGCGCTAGACGGCAACATTGGTTGTATGGTGAATGGTGCTGGCTTGGCAATGGGGACCATGGACATTGTTAACTTGCACGGTGGTAGCCCTGCCAACTTCCTCGATGTGGGAGGCGGTGCGACAAAAGAGCGTGTGACAGAAGCCTTTAAAATCATTCTGTCTGATAGCAACGTAAAGGCGGTATTGGTGAACATCTTTGGCGGCATTGTGCGCTGTGATCTGATTGCAGATGGCATTATTGGTGCGGTTGAAGAAGTCGGCGTTAAAGTGCCTGTTGTGGTTCGTCTTGAGGGGAATAACGCAGACTTAGGCGCCAAAAAACTGGCCGATAGTGGTTTGAACATCATTGCGGCAACATCGCTAACCGAAGCCGCACAGAAAGTCGTTGCTGCCGCGGAGGGTAAATAACAATGTCAGTGCTGATCAATAAAGAAACCAAAGTTATCTGCCAAGGATTTACGGGCGGTCAAGGAACCTTCCATTCCGAGCAGGCGATTGAATATGGAACTCAAATGGTCGGTGGCGTATCACCGGGCAAAGGCGGCACGACTCACCTCGGCCTTCCGGTCTTTAATACCGTGGCAGACGCGGTTGAAGCGACCGGCGCCACTGCCTCGGTCATTTATGTGCCAGCGCCTTTTTGTAAAGATGCCATTTTAGAAGCGATTGACGCCGGGATTGAGCTGATCGTCTGTATTACCGAAGGTATTCCAACGCTGGATATGCTGGAAGTGAAAGTGAAACTGGATCAAGCAGGGGTGCGAATGATCGGCCCTAACTGCCCCGGTGTGATTACCCCCGATGAGTCTAAGATTGGCATTATGCCAGGACATATCCATCAGTCGGGTAAGGTAGGCATTGTTTCACGCTCAGGCACCTTGACTTATGAAGCGGTAAAACAAACAACCGATGAAGGCTTTGGCCAATCAACGTGCGTTGGAATTGGTGGTGATCCGATTCCAGGCTCCAACTTTATCGACATCCTCGCGATGTTCGAAAAGGATCCAGCCACCGAAGCAATTGTAATGATTGGTGAAATCGGTGGTACCGCCGAAGAAGAAGCCGCCGCGTACATTAAAGCGAATGTTACCAAGCCGGTTGTGGCTTATATTGCTGGTGTGACTGCGCCTCCAGGCAAACGTATGGGCCATGCGGGTGCAATCATTTCTGGTGGTAAAGGTACCGCAGACGATAAATTTGCGGCCTTGGAAGCGGCAGGCGTGACAACAGTGAAAAGCTTGGCCGATATTGGCAAAGCACTACGTGAAAAAACCAACTGGTAATGTAATTTTCCAGTCACGTAAAGCCCAAAGCCGCTCATGTGAGCGGCTTTTGTCGTTACAGGGAAAACGTTAAGGCGTTAGTAAAGGCCTGCGCGTTTTCACAGCATAAACGTGTTTAACGTTTAGACTCGTTCAGACTATGATCGTCTTCAAGCTATGATCGTATTCAGGCTATGATCGCATTCAGAGCATCATCGCATTCAGGCCGTGGTCGCAGATACTCAGGTAACGGCGCGAGAGGGGACCAGCTGCGTAAGCATAAATACACTGGCTGCAGCAACCACTACTGACGGCCCTGCGGGCGTATCATAAAACCAGGATCCAGCCATACCCAGCATCACGGCGAACATACCAATCAGGCTAGCAAAAGCAGCCATTTGCTCTGGCGTAGACGCCAGTCGGCGGGCTGTTGCAGCGGGAATGATCAGCATGGATGTAATAATCAGCGCGCCAACAAACTTCATCGCCAATGCGATCACTAAACCAATCAATAGCATCAATAAAAGCCGCAGTTTTTCGACCGCTATCCCTTCGACTTTAGCCAGCTCTTCACTGACGGTCATCGATAGAAGTTGTTCCCAATAATATCCCAGTACAGCAAGCGTAAAGCAGGCGCCGACCGCGAGCCAGGTAAGGTCAGCAAATGAAACCGCCAGCAGATCGCCAAACAAATAGGCCATCAAATCAACCCGCATGTTGTCTAAAAAGCTGACCGCCACTAAGCCCAAAGACAGAGCGCTGTGTGCCAATATCCCGAGTAAGGTATCGGTAGAAACCAAATGTTGGCGTTGCAGACCAACCAACAAGATCGCGAGAAGCAAACACGTCACAACCAGCGCAAGATTTAAGTCAATTTGGAGCAAAAACCCAAGCGCGAGCCCAAGTAATGAAGCGTGTGCTAAGGTATCGCCGAAATAGGCCATCCGACGCCAGACCACAAAAGAGCCTAATGGCCCAGCAATGGCAGCGATAAGTAGGCCACCCATAATAGGGGCAAGAAGGAACTCAATCATGGTGGTGCTCTTGGTGATCACAGCTTACAGGCTGGCCTGCAAGATCATGTTGGTGATGATGGTGGTGATGATATAACGCCAGTTGTTCACTGGTTTGACGACCAAACATCGCGACATACGATGGATGCTGAGATATGGCGTCGGGTGCGCCAGAGCAGCACACATGGTGTTGAAGGCAAATGACGTCATCGGTCTTGGCCATGACTAAATGCAAATCGTGTGACACCATTAATACCGCGCATTTTAGTGTATCGCGCAGGTGAGCGATGAGGCTATACATTTCTAATTGGCCGCTGACATCGACCCCTTGCACCGGTTCATCTAACACCAGCACATCCGGCTGTTTTAAGATCGCACGCGCCAAAAGAACACGTTGTGTTTCACCGCCCGAAAGCGTGTGCATATTGGCGTATTGCAATGATTCTGAGTTGACGGTTTTCAACGCGTGATCAATTTGGGAATTGGTATAGCGTGTTCCTAGGCGAATAAATCGGTCAACCGTCAAAGGCAGTGTCTGGTTAAGCTGAAGTTTTTGTGGCACATAGCCTATCTTCACCCCTTTAGCGATGTGAACTATACCCGCTGCGGGCTTCACTAAACCAATTAATGCTTTGACTAAGGTTGATTTCCCCGCGCCATTTGGACCAATGAGCGTGGTAATCTGTCCTCGTTTTAATTGCATAGAGACCTTGTCCAGCACATTTCGGCCGTTATAGGTCACCGTCACCGCGTCAAGCGAGACTAGCGAATTTGTCATAGTGAAAAAAAGCATTGTGAATTGGAATTGTTATAATATAACATTTCTGCCCGTCGAGAAAACAAAAGAATGAGAGGAATGATGACAGCTCGTATTATTGGTGGACTTTTTGCGCTATTGCTGGTGATGCCGGCTCACGCGATCACGGTGATGACAACCATTAAACCGCTTCAGCTTATTACGGCAGGACTCATTGCCGATGATGATCGTTTAGACGTGCTGCTACCTCCTGGCGCATCACCGCATGGCTACGCCCTGAAACCTTCGGATATTCGCGCGTTGAATCAAGCCGATATTACCCTATGGGTCGGCCCGAACTCGAACTGTTTCTCGATAAGTTATTAGCCGATAAGCCCTCGGTGCTGACGCTATCTCAGATCGAGGGGATGCCACTGCGTGATTTTGACGGCGCCCATGATCATCATGGCCATGATCACGGTGAACATAACATCGACCCTCATCTGTGGTTGGGTCCAGACACCACACGGGTAGCCGCGCAAGCGATTACCGCGGCTTTAATTGAGGCGGCGCCGGATAAAGCGGCGATCTATCGGGCTAACCTTAACCGTTTTAATACCCAGCTAACCCAAACCGTCGCGGATATTGAAGATGAGTTATCCACGCATATGCAGTCAGGCTACTTTGTCTTTCATGATGCCTATGGCTACTTTGAAACGGCCTTTGGCCTCGAGAAAACCGGCCATTTTACCGTGGATCCAAGCCAAAAACCGGGCGCTAAGACGTTAGTAACCATTCGCCGAGGATTGCTTAATCATGATGCGACCTGTATCTTCACTGAGCCGCAGTTTAATCCTGCACTGATTGATGCTGTGACCCGACATAATGACGTCAATGTCCTCGAACTCGATCCATTGGCGACGTCAATTCAGGTAACGCCTGATGCTTATCAGGTGTTTTTAAAAGATATGGGAAATCGTTTCGCACGTTGTTTAAAGCATGAAACTACTCACTAACTGGTTAGCTGCTACGGCTCGGCTACCACGCCAGCACAAGCTAGCACTCGCATCATTATCTCTTTTAGTTGGCGCTGCCTTGATGTGGCAGCCCCATCCTTTTTCCTCTTCACGTGATCGCCAACCGATACCTATCCCGAACGATACGCAAAATATCACCTCCGTCGAGCACAGTGAGCCTATCGAACAGGGTCTGGATGCCGATGATCCTGCACTTCGCGTACCGGAAGATGCATTAGAAAAAGACATCACCTCGGAAGCACCGCGCACCCACCAACACACGGTGGCTGCCGGCGATACGTTGGGAGGTATTTTTTCCCAATACGGACTTCCGATCAGCCAGCTTTATCAAATGCTTGATGAAAATGAACGCGTGGGTGACATCCGTCGTGGTCAAAACATGGAATGGCAGGTCGATGAACAAGGACGGTTATTAACGTTCACCCTATACCAATCGCTCAAATACCGGGATCAGTATCGTTTTGAGCAGGGGAAGGTAGCGTATGCGCGTTTAGAAACCAAAGGGGATCGTGAAAAAGTCACCGTGATTGGTCGTGTCAACAGCAGTTTTTACCAACAAGCTCGCCAAGCGGGGCTAACCCCTAATCAAATTCAAAACCTGGTTTCGGCATTACAATGGCGGTTTGACTTTGGACGCCAATCGCATCGAGGCGATCAGTTTGCGATTCAGGTGGATAAAGAGTTTATTGACAATAAACCGGTCTCATCTGGAGATATATCCGCCATGCTCTATCGAGCGGGAGATCGTGATATCTTCATTTATCGACATACGGATGGCCGTTTTTATGATGAGCAAGGGCAAAGCTTAGATCGTGCCCTGCGCCGCATCCCTACGGCGAAACGCTACCGGATTAGCTCATCGTTTGATCCTCACCGCAAGCATCCCATTACGGGGCGTATTTCTCCGCATAACGGGACCGACTTTGCTACCCCCGTTGGGACGTCGGTGCTAGCGGCAGGTGATGGCGTGGTGGTGAAAGCGCGCAAACACCCGTTAGCAGGAAACTATGTTGTCATCAAACATGGTCGTGAATACTCAACCCGTTATCTCCATTTACACCGGATTTTGGTGAAACCTGGCGACCACGTATCAATGGGACAACGGATTGCGCTCAGTGGCAACACGGGACGCTCGACCGGCCCACACCTGCATTTTGAGTTATTAAAGTACGGCCACCCTGTGAATGCCATGAAAGTGCCGTTGCCCGAAGCTCATCCCGTGCCGAGTCAGGAGAGAGGTGAGTTTCAGCGTCAAGCAAAACATGCGCAGCAAGCATTGGAGCAGCGTCTTAATGGGTAATAAATATTAAAAATGTGAGGACTCGCTCACATTTGGGGAGGCAGGGTTTTCTTTCGTAGTGACTAGCAGGACACTACAAGGCTTAACCCTGCAACCCTGTCTCGCATTTTATACATGAAACGCCAATGTCTTTGTTTTTTATGGTTGGCTCTTGTTCTCCTTTGTCTGCCTTTGCATGCGCACGAACCACTACAAACGTCATTTCAATCTTATCCGGGGCTCAGTGCGCTTGGTGATGTGCGTGATGTCGCGGTCCAACCCTCAGGCGGTATGTGGCTGCTTAATAATCAAGGCGATATTTATTTCTTCGATGGACAACAATCCCACCCTCTAGACGAAACGCTGACCTTACCTGACGAAAAAATAGTGACCATTGCCTATGCCCACCAAACGTTATGGCTTGCGGGCCAACGAGGTATTTACCGCTTTCGAGCGGGTGACAATACACTAATCCAATATAAGTTGTCAGACAGCGGCAAAGACACTCGTGGCGAGAGTCAACCTCGATTAGCCGCGGTGAATAACACGCTGTGGTATATCCAAGATGGACAATTAAGCCGTTATCACGTTAAAGAGAATCAATTTCGTATTTGGCGAGCTGGTCAATGGCGTGCGGACCATACTTGGCTTACCGCTGAGCACCGATTAGTCGCGATCGGCAAAGGTTTGTATCAGCTTACCGATGACGGTATTCGCCAACTCACGCGCTTTACAAGCTCTGTGACTGCGATAACGGCAAAGGGAGATAGAGCTTGGGTCAGTACTGAACGAGGTGTCTACCTCTTAGCGTTATCAGACCGTGCGGTTCAAGCACAGCATCTACTTAATACCCAAGGGGGTTACCAGCGCCTAACGGTTGGCTCCGGTGGGCTTTGGGCGGCGCGTGCCGATGGCGTCTATTTTCTCTCTATTGGCGGGGAAGCAACGCCCGTGTGGCAGCCCGGCGCTCGGTTAATACCGGGAAAGTCAGTCACCTTTTTGTGGGGCGACTTTGAGGGCGGCGTCTGGTTTTCAACCGATAAGACAACCCGTTATCGCGCGCCTGGGCAACGCTGGATTTCGCATCAACATCAGGATGTGCCAACAGCGATGACACAAGGTTTTCTGGCCAGTAGTGATTGGCGGGGGCTGTATTCAGGCGGTTGGCGGAATTTAAGCGCTGACCTCACGCTCCCCGAGTCTCTCTCGTCACTCTCGGCTCAGCATTTATATGTCGACTCAAATGGCGTTATGTGGCTGGCGTTCAAGGATCGCCTCATTCGCTATTGGCCTGAATCTGAAAAGGTTATCGATTATGGCACCGACTGGCAATCTGATGCGGGCGATATATTAGGCTTTTATGATGATGGCAGAGGGAGTGTTTGGATTCGTCATCGCCAAGGGCTGACGCGTTATCGTCATGATCAGTTCCAGCCGATACCGCTCATGGATGCCTTACTACCCATCGTTGATCTCTATGCCGATGAGCAAGGGCGGGTATGGTTGGTGAATAACAAGGGGCTATATCAATACAACCCAAACTTATCTGATTCAACCTCGGTGGCGTACCTAGCATTGGAGAATGAAGCCTTTCGCTGTATCACTGGAAATCGAGATGGTATCTGGGCGTATAGTAATCAGGCTTTAATCCACATTGCACCACGAGGTTTTATCCGCACTTTCCGACTGCCTTCTGAGTCTGAGCAAGTGGCTTGTTTTGCGTCTCGCCCGCATCAGTTGACCATTCTGGACGCTGAAAATAAGTACGTGATTGAAACCGACCAACTCGCGTTTTCGCTGCGTAAACCGCCTCAGGTGGTGATCGGGGCTCTGTGGCAGCAACATAAGCGCTGGCGTGTTGGCCCACGCCAGCAGACCGCAATCACACTGCTCGAAAAAAGCCCGGTTAACGTGTCTTGGGGAAGCTGGCCGCCAGAGCGTCAGGTCTCTCGTATTCATTACCAATTGGTCCCTTACCGACAATCTGGCCAGTCTTTGGCTAAACCGCTGGCCGCTTGGCAGCAAACCGGAAGAGAAACCTTCTCGTTAGCGAATATGGTCGGAGGGCACTATCAGCTTCGGATTGCCATTCCGCGTGATGGCGCGTCGCATACTGTACTGGATATGAGGGTCTCTATGCCGATATTGCCTCACCTGGTGAGCGGTGTCATGCTGATACTCTTTGTCAGTATTGTATTAGCCGCAGTTAGGTTAGCGTTCAAACAACGGCACCAGGTTGGGCAGCATACTGATTTTCCCTTGGATCATGCCGGTGCATATCCGCTTTTTCAGTCCACGTTGAAACCCATGTGGACTGAATACCAAGCGCTCGCTGTGCCGAGTGAAACTAAAAAACGAGAGGGTGCAACGGAGGCCTTGGCGGAATCCTCGGATGCTGGGTGACGTGATCACGACAAAACCGTTAATCCTTGAGTAACAAGCGCCTCTCTAAACTGACTCACAAGTGCTGTTTGCTGTGACGGTGAGCGCGGCGTCGCCTGGAGGTGCCCCCAGATTGGATTGGGCCATACTGCATCGTCGCGAAATCGCGCAACATGATGGAGATGAAGCTGCGGGACCAGATTACCAATTGCTGCAATATTGAGCTTATCGGGAGCAAAAAGAGATTCTAGACAGCTTGCGACCAGGGCGGACTCTTGCCAGAGTGTTTGTTGATCGCTTGGGCTGAGATGATGGATTTCTTCGATGCCACTTACCCGAGGGATAAGCAAAAGCCATGGACCAAAATCTGCGCCTGCAAGGCGTAATTGGCATAATGCAAAATCGCCGACATACGCGCTGTCAGCGGCTAAACGAGGGTGAAGACAAAAAGACATAGCCACTCCGTATTGAAATGAATCTCGCCAGCTTATATCACAACCGACGAGTGGGTCACGGCAAATAAAAAGCCCACCGACAAGGTGGGCTTCACTATTAGGTTATCTCGTCCGCTTAGCCATTACATGCGTTCAAGCGTATTGATGCCCAATAGCGCCAAACCTTGCTTGATGGTTTTCGCAGTGAGTGCGGCCATGCGCAAGCGGCTTTGGCGAGTGTGTCCTTCTGAGAGCAGGATTGGGCAAGCTTCATAAAAGCTAGAGAACAAGCCTGCAAGCTCAAAGAGGTAACTACACATTAAGTGCGGCTGTCCTTCTCGGGCTACAGATTTCACGGCTTCTTCAAATTGCAGTAGCTTAGCAACCAATGCTTTTTCTTTTTCGTGCTCAATGATCATCTCACCGTCAAGCGCATCCCGATCGACGCCTGATTTTGCAAAGACTGAGGCAACGCGAGTATATGCGTATTGCATGTAAGGCGCGGTATTCCCCTCAAAGGCCAGCATATGATCCCAGTCGAAAATATAATCGGTAGTACGGTGCTTGGAGAGATCGGAGTATTTTACCGCTGCCATCGCAACCGTCGTCGCGATATTCGCTTGCTCGGCCGCATCCATATCAGGGTTCTTTTCAGCAATCAGTGCTTTGGCACGCGTTTCTGCTTCGTCCAATAGGTCAGCAAGACGCACTGTGCCGCCCGCACGTGTTTTAAACGGTTTGCCATCTTTACCCAGCATCATGCCGAATGCATGGTGCTCCAAGCTAACGGTTTCCGGAACATACTCGGCTTTACGAACAATGGTCCAGGCTTGCATTAGGTGTTGATGCTGGCGTGAATCAATGAAATACATCACGCGATCAGCGTTAAATTGTTCATAGCGATACTTGGCGCAAGCAATGTCGGTGGTGGTATAAAGAAAGCCGCCATCACGTTTTTGGATGATCACACCCATCGGCTCGCCATCTTTATTTTTATATTCGTCGAGAAAGACCACCTGAGCCCCATCGTCTTCGACCGCGATGCCTTTCGCTTTTAAGTCTTCAACAATACCCGGCAGCATATCGTTATAAAGGCTCTCGCCCATGACATCTTTTGGTGTCAGGGAAACGTTTAGACGGTCATAGTTCTGCTGGTTCTGCTCTAACGTGACTTTAACGAGCTTTTCCCACTTCTCTTTGCAATAGGCATCGCCACGCTGCAATCGCACCACGTAGTCACGTGCGGTGGCGGCAAAAGCTTCGTCTTCATCGTAGCGCGCTTTAGACTCACGATAGAAGTTTTCAATATCGCCCAGCTCCATAGAGATATCATCACCGCGTGACTCGTGCAGCTCGAGGTTAGCAATCAACATACCGAATTGCGTTCCCCAATCACCTAGGTGGTTGGCCCGTGTAACCTTGTGACCCAAAAACTCTAATGTACGCACCACCGCATCACCGATAATGGTGGAGCGTAAATGACCAACGTGCATTTCTTTAGCAACGTTAGGTGCCGAGTAATCGACGACAATATTTTGCTTATCTTGTTTCTCGATACCTAAGTGCGCGTCGGACAGGGCGATATCCGCCTGTTTAGCCAGCCACTGATCGTTTAAAAAGATATTGATAAAGCCTGGACCGGCAATCTCTGCGCGACTTGCCATATCACCGAGATCAAGCGCATCCAATACCTTTTGGGCAAATTTACGCGGGTTCGTCCCGATCTTTTTGGCTGCACCCATCACACCATTGGCCTGATAATCACCAAATTGTGGTTTTGCAGATTGACGCACTGCTGCTGGTGTGCCCTCAGGCGCACCCGCCGCAACCATGGCGGCAGAAACTTTTTCGTTAAGAAGACTTTGAATATTCACTTGCTTACCTTTACTACTAGCCGGGCTGATTATGAATGACCCGTTATGTGGGTTTCCAGCTTATCAATACAAGAATCCGCCAACACTGCATTGCGCGAGAATGAAGCGTGCAAACACAGTGTTGGCGGGATGCTGTATTGTCGCGAACCATGACGTTCATCGACGCGGATGATCCCTAATGATACCCATAAAACAGCAGGCATTGGCAATAGTTATTCACCGCCTTCCTTGATATCTTTACGCGCCGGAATACAACGAGCCTTTTTTCCCTCTCGGAGGTTACCAATTATGATGCCATCAAAGGAAAAGTCGTAGTGCGAGATGACGCCACTTTTTAGATAAAATCAACCAGTTGCTTACACAGGTTCTTATGATCTCACCAATGAGGTAGAGGCCAGCGCCGGTGCGCTGGCAATCGATGGCGGTTTGGTGGAAATAAGGAGGCTGAGCTACAAGATCACGGTTTTATTGCCGTGTACGAAGACGCGATCGTCGATAACGCGAGCGATCGCTTGGCTGAGCACGCTTTTTTCTACGTCCCGGCCAGCTTTTGCCATATCTTGTGCGCTAAAGCTATGATCAACATGAATCACATCTTGGCCAATAATAGGGCCCTCATCCAAATCGTTGGTCACGAAATGGGCGGTCGCACCAATGATTTTGACCCCGCGCTCGAAGGCTTGATGATAGGGGCGTGCACCAATAAAGGCAGGCAAAAAGCTATGGTGAATATTAATAATGCGATGCGGATATTGGGCGACAAAATCTGGCGTTAGCACCCGCATATATTTGGCGAGAATAATATAATCAGGCTGGTGGCCTTGAATGGCCTTAATCATCGCTTGCTCGTGCTCGTCGCGACTTAATCCTTCATGGCTAACAAAGTGAAACGGGATATCAAACCGCTCGGTTAAAGGCTGTAACTTATCGTAATTCCCTACCACAGCGGCAATCTCTATATCGAGCGATCCGTCATACGCTTTCATCAAAATATCGCCGAGACAATGCGACTCTTTGGTGACCATGATCACCACACGTTTGCGACGCGAACTGACTAATTGACGCTGACTGCCGGGTGGTAATGCGTGGTCAAGATCCAATAGCAAGGTATGATCGTTGAAAATTCCCTCCAGCTCGGTGCGCATATAAAACTGACCGGTGGCGTGATCAACGTATTCGCGGTTATGAATAATATTGAGTTGGTGTTTGTAGCAAATATTGGTAATGGTAGCGATTAAGCCTTGAGCGTCAGGGCAATCCGTGAGTAGTGTTTTTCGTTCCATGCTGATACTGTGCTGCTTATTATTAAACCCTCGGTTTTACCCTGTCTGGCGGGCTAGGTCAAAGTGATTTTCGCAGTGATCTTGGCTTTCGACCCTGAATGGTTTGATCCATTTTGGGGGTTTGGCATAATGCTCTCTTTCCCCTGTGTATTTATCCAATGATCCGTAAGGTTTTCTCAGAGACGGGCGCGCTGGCTAAAGCCATTAACGGCTTCGTGCCTCGCCAACCGCAAACAGATATGGCGATCGCTGTCGATACGGCCATTCGTGAACAAGGCCAGTTAGTGGTTGAAGCGGGCACAGGAACCGGGAAAACCTATGCCTATCTGGCCCCGGTGTTGTTAAGCGGCAAAAAAGCGATTATCAGTACCGGGTCGAAAAACCTGCAAGAGCAGCTCTACCATCGCGATTTACCCTTGATGAAGTCTGCGCTGGGCTATACCGGTACCACGGCGCTACTCAAAGGCCGGGTCAATTATCTTTGTCCTGAACGTTTAGAGCGGCAAATCAGCGAGTGTCACCGCCCAGATAGTGAACCGGGACAACTGAGTCAGTTGGTCAAAATTCGTGAGTGGTCATCGTATACTGAATCAGGCGATTTGAGTGAATGCGAGGCGCTTGCCGAAGACAGTCCGCTCATTCCTGTTGTGACCTCTACCAATGATAACTGTCTGGGGAAAGACTGCCCGAGCTATGAAGATTGTTATGTAGTGAAAGCGCGGCGCCGCGCGATGGATGCCGATGTGGTGGTGGTTAATCATCATTATTTTTGGCAGATGTCGCCATCAAAGAAACCGGCTTTGGTGAACTGATCCCAGATGCCGATGTGATGGTGTTTGATGAAGCGCATCAACTGCCCGATATTGCCAGCCAGTATTTTGGCCAGTCTTTGTCGAGTCGCCAACTCCAAGACGCGGCCAAAGACATTCATATCGCTTACCGGACCGAACTTCGTGATACCCGCCAACTGGAAAAAGTGGCCGATCGTCTCTCGCAAGCGGCGATGGATATGCGGTTAGTAATGGGGGAGCCTGGTTTCCGGGGCAATTGGCGCGAGCTTCAAGCGTCACCCGTGGTTGAAAAAGAACTGGTGCGACTGTCCGATGCCCTCGATTTAGTTCATGACGTTGTCAAGTTGTCGCTTGGGCGAAGCCAGTTATTGGATGCCGCATTTGACCGTATTACGCTGTTTAAAGCCCGATTAACGCGCCTTCGCGATACGTCGATAACCGGATATTCCTACTGGTATGAATGTACACGCCATCATTTTAGCTTGAATATTACGCCATTATCCGTAGCGGACCGTTTTCGTGAGCAAATGGCCGAACAAGGCGGTGCATGGATATTCACCTCGGCCACCTTGGCCGTAGAGGGGGATTTTGGCCACTTTAATCACCGATTAGGGATCGATGCCAAACAACAAATGACGCTGGAAAGCCCGTTTAATTATCCAGAACAAGCTCGATTGTGTGTGCCACGTCATGTCCCTGAGACCAATAGTTATCGCCGTGCGAATAAATTGGCCGCCATGCTCGGGCCGGTGATTGAACGTAACCAAGGCCGTTGCTTTTTTCTCTGCACGTCGCACCAAATGGTCCGTGAGCTCTCGGCGTTATTTCGCGAGCAGTTGTCATTACCGGTGTTGATGCAAGGCGAAATGCCTAAACAGCGCCTACTGGCAGAATACTTGTCTTTAGGTAACGCGCTACTGGTGGCGACAGGGGCATTTTGGGAAGGCATTGATGTACGAGGCCAGGCCTTGAGTTGCGTTATCATTGATAAGTTGCCGTTTGCGTCGCCGGATGATCCTTTATTAAAAGCACGCATTGAAGACTGCAAATTGCAAGGTGGCGATCCCTTCGCTCAGGTACAAATTCCCGAAGCAGTGATCACGCTTAAACAAGGCGTGGGGCGATTGATTCGTGATCAACAAGACTATGGCGCATTGATTATCTGTGATAACCGCTTAGTCACCCGTGCCTATGGCGCGACCTTTTTACGCAGTTTACCTGCTATCCCACGGACACGGGAGCTTAACCATATTGACGATTTTTTGTCGCCCTCAGAGGCGGACAATAAAACCGTTCACTCGCATTTATCACATCAACCTATAGAGGGTTAAATGACGCTAAAAATACTTGCCGTCGATACGGCGACGGAGAATTGTTCAGTGGCACTTAGTTGTGGCGATCATGTTATTTCACGCAGTGAAATCGCCCCACGCGAACACACGAATAAGATCCTGCCGATGGTTGATGAAGTCCTGGCAGAAGCCGGCGTCGCACTCAGCCAGGTGGATGCGTTGGCGTTCGGCCGCGGGCCGGGCAGTTTTACCGGTGTACGCATTGGTATTGGTATTGCCCAAGGACTCGCTTTTGGCGCGGATTTGCCCATGATTGGCGTGTCGACGCTAGAGGCGATGGCGGCACAAAGCTACCGACTGAGCGGCGCAACCCGTGTCCTCGCTGCGATTGACGCGCGGATGGGCGAGTTATATGTCGGTCAGTACCAACGCACACAAACAGGTCGTTGGCAGTGTTTAGGTGAGGAAATGGTCGTCGCACCTGATGCGCTTTTACCTCACTCTAACCAAGGTGTTTGGACATTGGCAGGAACCGGCTGGCCTGCCTATCCTGATCTAGAGATCCAGTTGGGATTGCAAAGCGTCAGGTCAGATGTGTTGTACCCGCAAGCGCAAGATATGATCGCGATTGCACAACACGCGTACCAGTCAGGAGAAGCGGTGGCCGCCGAGCTAGCCAGCCCTACCTATTTGCGAGATAAAGTCACGTGGAAGAAATTACCCGGGCGAGAGTAGGCCGGTAGTCGGTCGGTGAGCATAGGAAGCGAATATGGTATCGATTAACGGTGTACCGTCCCCACAGACGACCCGATCTAATCAATCCCAGCGTGCGGCAAACAAACAGAAAGCCACACGCAAGCAAACGCCGAAGACGACGCAAGTTGCCAACGCGGTTCGCCAGCGCGTTGACCCAGTGTCGGTTGCGCAAGCTGAGCAAGCGCAGCAACAGGTACAATATGATTTACCTGATGGTCGAGGTCGGCAGGCAATGGAATCTTACTTCGCCGTGTTAAACCAAACACGGCGAGAGGAACTGTTGAGCTTGGTTGGGGTCGATATATACGTTTAATGGCGCACAAAAGGAGCGTGTTGTATGAAACCCTATTGGCTAGTCGTTCTTGGTGCCTTGGTTTTAACCGGCTGCTCAACGTTGCCGGAGACACTCAAAGGACGCATGGATCAGCCCGTGACTGAATATCCAGTTGTGGCGAAAATGACTGAGGCGCAACGAGGCGAAGAAGTGCGCTTAGGCGGGATGATTGTCGGTGTCAACAACCGGGAGTCTGACTCGGTTGTAGAAATCGTAGCTTTACCAATCTCAGATGTGGGGCGTCCCGATATTAAGGCCTCATCCCTCGGGCGTTTTAAAGCCGTTTTTGATGGGTTTGTGGAGCCTGCTGATTATGCCAAAGGGCGGCCGATTACCATTCTCGGCGACTTTGACTCACGCCAGCAAGGTATGGTCGATGCGTACGCCTATGATTACCCAGTGCTTAAGGTGAAAGGACATCAATTATGGAATATTGAGCAACAAGTGATTGATGATGACAGGCCGTATTGTTACGGGTCGTATTGTTCTCGACTTCGTATCGGTGTCGGTACCGGGCATGTGCAAAGCGTGATTACCCTTCCTTAACCCATAACGGGTCGCCATGCTATCCACACCGTTAAGTGCAAAGCTTGATGCTTTATTGGCCCAGCCCCCTGAGCAAGTGGGCCTTTGCTCGGGGTTGGTCACCACATCTATCCCGCTTGCAGACATTCAGGTAGCGGCGGCTGTGCGTACGCCCAGCCATGGCGCACCGACATTAGTGTTCATGCACGGTTGGCAAGATAATCTCGCGAGTTTTCATTCGCTGCTTCCTTTATTGCCGCAAGATTTTGGGCTCATTCTGTTTGATTGGCCAGGGCATGGTTTATCGGAACACAAACCCGGTGATTATTATTATCCGTTTTTTGACTATCTTGATGATCTGCACCAAGTGCTGAACCACTCATCGCTCTCGCTGCTCGGTCACACAGGGCCGGTGGTGCTGGTGGGTCATTCACTGGGTGGGGTGGTCGCTAGCTGTTATGCGGCCAGTTTCCCCGATAGTATTGATGCCATGGTGACCATTGAAGCGCTCGGCCCGATCGCGGAACCTGAGCAGACGGTCACTGAACGTTTTGCGAACAGCTTGAATCAACGGGCCATTTTACGAGCAAAGGCCCCCCGTTACTTTGATTCGGCGCTTAAGGCGCTACGGTTACGCGCCTCGATAAATAAAGTGTCGCTTGAGGCACTTCTGCCTTTGGTGGCTCGAGGACTTTCGGTGGGTACACAAGGCGTACGCTGGCGTCATGACCCCAAATTAGGCGCAGAAGCGCTTTATCGGATGTCGCCAGCTCACAGTGAGTCGATTATTCGAGCGATCAATTGCCCAGTACTGGCGATTCGGGCGACAGATGGGTATCCTGCATTTCGCTCAACAGATGCGGCCATCCGGGCAACGTGGTTTCAACAACTCACCCTCGCTGAGCTTCCCGGAACCCATCATTGCCACCTTCAACAACCGCAACAAACTGTGTCGTTGATAACGGATTTTGTGACCAAAATTCAAACGCGCACTTAAAATGCTCGTGTAAAAATAATGTTAACGTTATGGTAGGCAGGTTAAACACTTGTTTGAATTATACCTTGCGTCGATCGAAGTGGGCAAAATAGCCGACCAGCAGAAATATAGGAGAAAGCCAGTGGAAAAGGTATGGCTTAATCGTTACCCGTCGGATGTGCCGGCGGAAATAGATCCAGATGCTCATCGCTCCCTTGTTGAAATGTTTGAACATTCTGTTCAACAGTACGCCGACCAGACTGCCTTTATTAATATGGGGCAGGTGATGACGTTTCGTAAATTGGAAGAGCGTAGCCGCGCGTTTGCGGCCTATTTGCAAAATGAGCTGAAGCTGAAAAAAGGCGATCGCGTTGCGATCATGATGCCAAACCTGCTGCAATATCCGATTGCTTTATTCGGCATTTTACGTGCCGGTTGTGTTGCTGTTAACGTCAATCCGTTATATACCCCTCGTGAGTTAGAGCACCAGCTGACGGACGCGGGAGCAAAGGCCATTGTGATTGTCAGTAACTTTGCCCATACATTAGAAAAAGTGGTCGACAATACCCCAGTCAAGCATGTGATTTTGACCAGCTTAGGCGAGCAACTCCCGCGCGCCAAAGGAACCTTGGTGAACTTTGTGGTCAAATACGTGAAGAAAATGGTACCCAAGTATCATTTACCTCATGCCACATCGATGCGCCAAACGCTGAGTCGTGGTCGCCGAATGCAATACGTTAAGCCTTTCTTGAAAGGCGATGATGTCGCTTTCCTCCAGTACACGGGTGGCACCACTGGATTGGCGAAAGGCGCTATCTTAACCCACCGCAATATGTTGGCGAATGTCTATCAAGCAAAAGGTACCTACCAGCCGGTGCTTAATGCGGGTGAAGAAGTGGTGGTAACTGCATTACCGCTTTATCACGTCTTTGCGTTGACCGTAAACTGCCTGTTGTTTATCGAGATGGGGGGGCAGAACTTACTGATTTCTAACCCGCGTGATATTCCAGGCTTTGTGAAAGAGCTACAAAAATATCCATTTACCGCGATCACCGGCGTAAATACGTTATTCAATGCCTTACTCAACAACGAAGATTTCCATGAGCTCGATTTCTCGAACCTACGCTTGACCGTGGGAGGAGGCATGGCGGTACAGCGTGCAGTGGCTGAAAATTGGAAAAAACTGACGGGTAAGCACTTACTCGAAGGATATGGGTTAACCGAATGCTCACCTTTGGTTGCCGCGTATCCGTACGATCTGCGAGACTACAATGGCTCAATTGGTTTGCCCGTGCCCTCGACTGAGGTCCGTATTGTCGATGATGAAGGTAACGATGTCGCCGATAATCAACCCGGTGAGCTTCTAGTACGTGGCCCACAGGTGATGCAAGGCTACTGGAATCGGCCTGAAGCCACACGGGAGAGCATTGATGAACATGGCTGGTTAGCGACCGGTGATGTGGTGCAGTTTGATGATGATGGTTTCTTGCACATTGTTGACCGCAAAAAAGACATGATTTTGGTATCAGGCTTCAATGTTTACCCAAATGAAGTGGAAGACGTGGTCGCCCTGCACGAAAAAGTGCTCGAGGTTGCAGCGATTGGCCAGCCTGATGAGAACTCAGGCGAATTGGTGAAGATCTGTGTGGTGAAAAAAGATCCTTCGCTCACGCGAGATGATCTCGTTGCCCACTGTCGTAAGCATCTTACGGGCTATAAGGTACCGCGTGTGGTGGAATTTAGGGATGAATTACCTAAAACCAATGTTGGCAAGATTTTGCGTCGTGAGTTAAGGGACGAGCCTGAAGCGCCTGCGCAAAAAGCGTCGGCTTGATGCGAACCGACCCAGAAAAGGGTAAACTAGCGATAACGAATCACGAAATGCCGGCATCGCCGGCATTTTCTTTATGGGCTTTTTTGTGAACTATCAACTGATCACCTCTTCTCAACAACTCGTGGCTATATGCACGCGTCTTCGTCAGCAAGCAACCGTGATGGTCGATACTGAGTTTGTCCGCACTCGCACTTTCTATGCTCAGCTGGGCTTAGTTCAGCTTTATGACGGGGAGTGCCTCGCGCTGGTCGATCCTATCGCGATTGACGATTTATCGCCTTTGTGGGCACTAATGGCCGACGTCAGCGTGACCAAGGTGCTACATGCGAGCAGTGAAGACTTAGAGGTGTTTCTACACCATGCGGGTGCGCTACCGACACCAATGATTGATACCCAAATCATGGCAGCATTTTTAGGCCATGGTGTATCGGAAGGGTTTGCAAGTTTAGTTGAGCGTTATGTCGGTGTGGCGCTGGACAAGGGTGAGTCACGCACTGACTGGTGTGCACGACCACTGACCGACAAGCAAAAGCACTACGCCGCAGCAGATGTTTACTATTTGATGCCACTTTATCAGGCGTTGTCTGACGCCTTAGCGCAGACACCGTGGCAAGATGCTATCGTCGAGGAGTGCGCACTGCTTTGCCTGAAAAAACAGCAGCCAAAGGCGGATGATGCCGTCTATCGAGAGATTAAATATGCTTGGCAGTTGAATCCACAACAATTGGCAGTATTGCAAGCGTTGGCAAAATGGCGAGCCAAAGAGGCACGACGTCGTGACATGGCGCTTAATTTTATCGTCAAAGAACAGCACCTTTGGAAAATGGCGCGATACGATATACGTACAGTAGAACAAATGCAGGAACATGGGTTTGATCGCTTTGAAATTCGCTATCATGCACAAACACTGATAAAAATCGCAAAACAGGCTGACAAGATGACTGCGGATAAATGCCCGCCAGCGCTGACACGATTGGTCGATGAACCAGGCTATAAAGCGGTGATCAAAGCAATTAAAGAAAAAGTGCAAGAAGCGGCTGATAACGCTGGATTAGCGCCAGAGTTTATTGGCTCCAAAAAGCAGCTGAATCAGCTGATTACTTGGGTATGGCGAGACGATTGCCAAGAAGAGAAACGCCCCGAATTAGCAAAAGGATGGCGTTACACGTTAATTGGCTATGCTCTGTTAGCGGTTATTCCCAAAAAGCCAACCGCCTAAACCTAAAAAGCGGTGCTTGTGCACCGCTTTCGTGTTTTTGAGAAAAAGGGGCCGTATTAGTGGTCCTTTCCCTCCTCGGGGAGCGTCACATTTAGCTCTAAAACAGACAGATCATCATCCCCTTGCTCGAGGCTAACCGATACCTGGTCTGGCGCAATATCGACATATTTCCGGATGACATCTAAGATATCTTGCTTAAGCTGAGGCAGATAGGTTGGAGCAGGGCTATCGGCACTACGACGCTCGGCAACAATAATCTGTAAACGCTCTTTCGCGATGTTGGCGGACTTTTTCTTAGTGGGCCGGAAGAATTCTAGCAATGCCACATTAGCCTCCAAATAAGCGTTTTAAGAAACCTTTACGCTCTTCCTCAATAAAGCGGAAGGGGCGCTCTTCACCCAGCAAACGAGCGATGGCATCTTCGTAGGCCTGGCCTGCGTCAGACTCTTGGTCAAGCACAACAGGCTCACCTTTGTTCGAGGCGTGTAATACCGACTGGCTTTCCGGGATCACGCCCAGCAGAGGAATGCGTAGAATATCTTCAACGTCTTCGACACTTAGCATTTCGCCATTGGTCACACGTGCAGGGTTATAACGAGTGACTAATAAATGGTGTTTAACCGGCTCCTCACCGTTTTCTGCGCGGCGTGATTTAGAGTCAAGAATACCAAGAATACGGTCAGAATCGCGCACAGATGACACTTCAGGATTGGTAGTGACAATTGCTTCATCAGCAAAATACAGCGCCATTAATGCGCCAGCCTCGATGCCCGCAGGAGAGTCGCAAATAATGTATTCAAAACCAAGCTCGTCCATGTCTTTTAAAACACGTTCAACCCCTTCTTTGGTCAGCGCATCTTTATCGCGTGTCTGAGAAGCGGGTAGAATAAACAAGTTTTCTACTCGTTTATCTTTAATCAATGCTTGATGGAGATTCGCCTCACCATTAATGACATTAACAAAGTCGTAGACAACACGGCGTTCACACCCCATCACCAAGTCCAGGTTACGTAAACCGATATCAAAATCGATAACCGCTGTTTTTTTGCCTGTTAATGCTAATCCGGTCGCTAATGCTGCACTTGAGGTGGTTTTTCCCACGCCACCTTTGCCGGAAGTAATTACAATAATTCGTGCCATTCCTCGTCCTTATTCTGTTATAGCGTGAGGGGGTCAATCTGTAAGCTTTCTTGATTAAGCGACACCATGGCTGGCCGCTCAACATGTTCTGGTGGAATCTTATCATTCAGCCAATAGCTACCTGCCACTGACAATAATTCTGACTGAAGGTTCTGACAATAAATGCGTGCTTGTTTTTGTCCGCATGCGCCGGCAATTGCTCGGCCTCGTAGCACGCCATAAATATGAATGCTGCCATCGGCAATCACTTCTGCCCCGGCGCTAACATGATTCAAGATGACCAAATCTGCGTTTTTAGCATAAATTTGCTGGCCGGAACGAACAGGCGCGGTGACCACTTTTGCTGGCGTTTGTATCGGATCTGCGATCCGTGACTGCTTACTTGATTTAAGCACGGCCAGTCCCGAATCTAGCGCAAGTTGGCGTGTATGGTTGTGCGTGACCCCAGTCAGTCCGATAAGAATCATTCCCGTTGCCTGTAAACAGCGCTTTAACGCACTGATGTCAGGACATTGAGAAAGGCGTTGAACATCAGCCACAACGGGGGCACCTTCAAAAAAACCAGGTGCTTGAGTGACCTTCTCGGCCAGCACATCAGCCGCCGCGGCGAAGTTATCGTCAACAAGATGGAGGACGGATAGGGTGAAAGTAGAGCCTTTCAACTCCGGTTGTTTAAGCATGTGATTCGATCCCGGTTCTGTCGTTAAAACACGAGTCAGACGCGCATTATCAGACGTTGAATAGCATGGTATATTCACAGCACGGATGCGGCAAGCAAGGTTTGCTTTTCGAGTCAGATTTCTCGTTTTAATGATGTTTTTTAGCTTTATAGTGAGAAACCACCGCAAATACGTGTTTTGATACACTTTGCGGTAAAGTTTAACAAACCTTTGCCCGAGGATGACAATTTATCGCCTGTTTTATGGCATGCTCGTGAGGACTTTTGAGATGTATTGCGCAATTTATCGAAGCAAAAAGAAAGAAGGCACCTATCTTTATCTTGCAGAGAAAGATAAATTTGATGATGTGCCAGAGGCGCTGATGAACAGCTTTGGGCAACCAGAGTTCGCAATGATGATTGACTTAGACAAGCGTGAAAAGCTTGCGGTGGTCAATATCACCAAGGTAAAGCAAAGCCTGCAAGAGGAGGGGTTTTTTGTACAGCTGCCCCCACCTCCGGACGTAGCGCTGCAGGCTATTCGTAATAGAAACGAAAAACTGTAAAAGGAAGACTATGCGCAAAGGTATGATTTCAGCCTGTATGGCGGCTGCATTAATCGTTAGCCCAGTGATGGCCAAGCCAGGATTTGAACAATATGTGGCCTCATTAAAAGATGAAGCTCGTGAGGCAGGGATTAGCGATGCATTGCTCGAGCGAGCGTTTGACGGGATTGAATATCATGAACGTGCGGTGAGCTCAGATCGAAATCAACCCGAGCGGCGCCTTACTTTAGACGAGTATATTCCTCGAGCGGTACCAGACTGGAAAGTGGCGCAAGCGAAAAAGCTCTACAATCAGCATTATGACGCATTAAAAAAAGTGGGTGAACAATACCAGGTGCAACCACGTTTTATTGTTGCCCTGTGGGGCGTTGAAAGTAACTTTGGTAAGCTCCAAGGCAGTTATAATGTGATTGAGGCATTGTCGACATTGGCATTTGATGGCCGTCGAGAAGCTTTTTTCCGTAAAGAAACCATGGCAGCACTGACAATATTACAGCAAGGTCATATTGCCCCCGAAGACATGAAAGGATCATGGGCGGGAGCAATGGGGCAATCTCAGTTTATGCCCAGTTCGTTTATTAATTATGCTGTGGATGGCAACCAAGATGGTAAAAAGGATATTTGGCAAACGGAGGCCGATGTTTTTGCATCGGCAGCGAATTATCTGAAACAAGCTGGCTGGGATGATACCTACACATGGGGTCGGCAAGTTGAAGTTCCAGAACAGCTTGATCGGTCTCTACTCGGTACCGGAGCAGACAAGGGCTTATTGTTAAGTGACTGGCAGACGAAAGGCGTAAGACGCATGAACGGCCAAGCGTTACCCAAGGTCGACATCAAAGCATGGCTCATTCAGCCTGATGATGAAAAGGGGAGAGCGTATTTGGTCTACAATAATTATCAAAGCTTATTGAAGTGGAACCGCTCGCATTACTTTGCTCTGGCGGTTAGTCATTTAGCCGATAGAATTAAATTTGATTGATACCCTATAACAAAAAAAGAGGCCTTGGCCTCTTTTTTCTTTTTCCTTGGTAAAAAGTTTATGCTTCTTGACCAGGGATGAGGAAATCGTCGAGTGTTGCAGAACCACTTTCCGTCGCTTCGCGAATAACCTTAGGCATACGGCCTTGACCTGTCCATGTTTTATGTGAACCGTCATTATCAGTATATTGGTATTTAGCTGGACGTGCTGCGCGCTTTCCTGGTGTTTTCGCTTTAGTGCTGCCACCTAATAGCTTCATGAGCTCTTCTGGCTCAATGCCATCGGCCACTAACATTTCGCGGTATTTCTCTAGCTTTTCTAAACGCTCTTGTTCTTTTGCTTCTTCTTCGCGATCAATTTCTTTACGTTCTTCAACCACGGTATGTAGTTTCTCTAACGCTTCGTTTAGTTGCTCGGTTGACATCTCTTTGGCAAGAGCGCGTAAGCTACGCAGGTTGAGTAACGCTTTCATTGCATCAGACATTATTGGTTCCTGTTTAATTTATTTGTTAATAGAAGGATGATAGCAGTATAAATGAAATATACAATATTACATATATTAATACGCCACATTGTTCATTATTTGCAAGTTATTCGCAATCCTAGCGTATAGTTTTATTGGCGTTTTGATTCTTGTGTCTAAAAAAATAGAATGCGCGTCGTTTATCATTGGCATGGAAAAGGAATAGAACGCCTGACAACGAGCCGATGATTTTTCAAACATAAACAGTTGCGATAGTGAGCACGATGTGTAGAATGCACTTCGCTTAACGTAGAGGTGCGTTGTTTATGAGTCATGCGCAAGAGGGTGATACCGATGAGGGCGCATAAAAGGAAACAATGCCGAAGCCAATCAGGTCATCACACCGATTGAGCTGGGGCTGTTACCGAATAGGGGCAGCACTGCCATAGTACTTAGAAACACACTATGGAGCGCTACTGTATGTAGGAGGCAAGTTGTTTGCCGTGTAATACCACGCCTTACCGTCTTCGTTTCTGCAGTAGATCTCCAACCACCTGGTTGATATTGAGATCATGAACTTAACAGACTTTTCTTCATCCGCTTTATCACTGCTTCCTCCGTTGCTGGCCTTGGGTCTCGCGATTGCAACTCGACGTGTCTTATTGTCGTTGGGTATGGGGATAATCCTTGGCACCGTATTACTGACGGATTTTTCACTTGTGCCCGCTAGTCAGTATTTACTGGACGTGATCACTGGCTTATTTATCGCTGATGGCGGTTTAAACAGCTGGAACTTGAGTATCCTCGCCTTTTTAATATTATTGGGCATGATTACCGCGTTATTATCCTTATCAGGGGGGACGCGCGCGTTTGCGAATTGGGCACAAAGCCGGATTAAGAGTAAACGTGGTGCGAAGTTACTGGCTGCTTTTCTTGGGGTATTCATCTTTGTTGATGATTACTTTAATAGCTTAGCGGTGGGGGCCGTTTCTCGCCCAGTCACGGATCGTTTTCATGTTTCACGGGCAAAACTTGCCTATATTCTCGACTCGACAGCGGCGCCTATGTGTGTGATTACACCGGCTTCCAGCTGGGGAGCCTATATCATTACCGTTATTGGCTCTATCTTGGTTGCGCATGGTGTTACCGATTACACCGCACTGGGTGCGTTTGTCATCATGATTCCGATGAACTTTTATGCCATTTTTGCGCTGCTGTTAGTGTTTGCCGTGGTCTGGTTTCAGCTTGATATTGGCCCCATGCGCCAATTTGAATACCAAGCAAAAAAAGGCAGCCGATTAGGTGATGAAAGCGAACATTGTGCTGATATTTGCGATGATTTAGGCATCGAAGAAAGTGAAAATGGCAGTGTAGCGGATCTGGTGGCCCCGATAGTCGTGCTAGTGATCGCCACGATTAGCGCCATGCTTTACACCGGTGCGCAATCTTTAGCCGCTGATCATCATGCATTCTCTATACTGGGAGCGTTTGAGAATACCGACGTCGGCATGTCATTACTGTGGGGCGGACTGGCCGGCCTGTTTGTTGCGCTAGTGATGACGGTTAAACAAGGCATTGCTAAGCCCGATATTGCGAAGACGTTATGGGTCGGCGCTAAATCAATGTTTGGTGCGATTCTTATATTGCTATTTGCTTGGTCGATTGGCCATATCATTGGTGATTTACAAACGGGTAAATATTTATCCTCGTTAGTGCAAGGTAACCTACCTGCTCAATTGTTACCTGTGGTTTTATTTTTATTGGCGGCAGTGATGGCATTCGCCACGGGCACGTCGTGGGGCACATTTGGTATTATGCTCCCGATTGCGGGGGATCTTGCGGCAGCGACGGATATTGCGCTGATGTTGCCGATGCTGTCTGCGGTATTAGCCGGTGCTGTATTTGGCGATCATTGTTCTCCTATCTCAGATACCACTATTTTATCCTCAACAGGGGCGCGCTGTGGGCATATTGACCACGTCGCCACGCAGCTACCTTATGCAATCGGGGGCGCAGTCGTTGCGACATTTGGCTCTTAGTGCTTGGCTTTACCGCCTCTTTGTTATGGTCATTAGCCGCGTCGACGCTGGCGTTCATTCTTTTGTGCTCGGGGTTACTTTGGCTTAAAAAGCGGCCCTGTCAATTGAAAGGATAGTCCTTCAAGCCCCGCATAAACGGGGCTTTTCTTTTTCTGCGGGTTCGGTAGCATGCCGGTGTATTGAATGATGTTGGCCCTGAAGTAGGGCGTTACGTGTAGAGACAGTTATGGCCCAGTTATATTTTTACTATTCGGCAATGAATGCCGGTAAATCGACCACCTTGTTGCAATCTGCGTTCAATTATCAAGAGCGTGGGATGCAGCCTTTACTGTTCACCGCCGCGATCGATAATCGCTACGGGCAAGGTAAAATAAGTTCACGTATAGGCCTGGACGCGGATGCACATCTGTATGACAACCAAACGTCGTTGTTTGAGCATGTGGCGGCCATTTTATCTCAGGACAAAGTCGACTGTTTGTTAATTGACGAGAGCCAGTTTTTAACCAAGCAGCAAGTACTGGAACTGACCGATGTCGTGGATAAATTGCGGATCCCTGTCCTATGTTATGGTTTGCGTACCGATTTTCGTGGTGAATTGTTTGAAGGGTCACAGTACTTACTCGCGTGGGCTGACAAATTGGTGGAGCTTAAAACTGTGTGTCATTGTGGACGTAAAGCCAGTCGTGTCATTCGGCAAGACGCTGAAGGCAACGCGATTGCAGATGGCGATCAGGTTGTGATTGGGGGCAATGAACGTTATGTCTCTGTTTGTCGTCGCCACTACAAGCAGATGCTCGGACTGCTCTGAGCAATGGAACCGGTGTGACACACTGAAAAGACAAAAAAGGCGAGCAACAGCTCGCCTTTTCTTCAATTTGGCCGATCGGGATCAGTGCTATTTCACTGCCTCTTGATCGACTGGCACAATTTGGCTGGCATGGTAGCCTTTAGGTCCTTCCTCGACTTCGTAGCTGACGGTTTGCCCCGCTTTTAATGTCTTATATCCATCCATTTGAATCGTAGAGTAGTGAGCGAATACGTCTCCTTCCCCTTCTCCTGGACAAATAAAGCCAAATCCTTTTGCATTGTTAAACCATTTTACTGTACCAGTTTCCATGCGACACATCCTTCTTGCATCAAACTTTGCATACCTCGTGATAAACGCCTTGTCACCTTCTGGTTAGCCTTGAGCTTGGGATTCCCCCTAGCGCAGACTGACCGAAGCCAGCTTGGTCATTTACCTACCACACAATCCACTTTAGTAGATACTTTTAGGCAGTCAAGCGCTG
Organism: Salinivibrio sp. EAGSL; assembly: GCF_013366455.1. Taxonomy (NCBI): domain Bacteria; kingdom Pseudomonadati; phylum Pseudomonadota; class Gammaproteobacteria; order Vibrionales; family Vibrionaceae; genus Salinivibrio; species Salinivibrio sp. EAGSL. The sequence goes on from NZ_JABWMG010000003.1 coordinate 110,347, forward strand.
GCTATAACATATAACAAGAATGTAATAATAAATCGAAAAAGTGTGAGGGAGTGACGATAATTCATTAAAGAACAGACATGTCATTTGCATGAATGTCGGACTGTTATCGATGCTTTTTCGCTCGTGATAAGTGTTGTTTTTATGGTTTGTTTTATATAACACATTGTTTAATAATATTTTGTTTGAGAATTTTGTTTTTTTGTTGTGATTTGACGTTGTTTGCCGGCGCGGTATCGAGTTTACGAATGAGTGTTAGCGCCAAATGCGTAAACATGAAGGTTTATTGAATAATTGTAAGAAGAAAGAACACAGGATAAGCGAACATATGATCCTGCTTGCGTGGTGATAGCCCATCGGGTAGGTGTATGTCTGCCTTTTTTTTTGTGCACGCATACAGGCACCCGGTTGGTAACACATTTTCATGGGCTTTGGCATAGTCAGTGAACGAATTTGCGTGTTTCACCCTATATATATGTGCAACGATAAAGCACTACCATGATTAACAATTGCTCAGACAAACGATGTTCGCATTGAAAAGGTTGCTGGAATACAATCTGTAGCTTAACTTTAAAGACAGGTGGACGGGATTCGTGGATGGCAGTGCTGCCCCGCCACACAATGAGCCTTGATACCCTAACAATGCATTGAAGTGGTTATGAGTAATTGGAATCAATGGGGTTTGCCTGACGCAGAGCTTGAGGCGTCAGAAAAAACTAAGTTACAACCGCCATCGATGTACAAGGTGGTGCTCAACAATGATGACTACACTCCCATGGAGTTTGTTATCGAAGTGCTCCAGACGTTTTTTGCCATGGATGTGGACAAAGCGACACAAGTCATGCTGGCGGTGCACTATGAAGGAAAAGCGGTCTGCGGTGTGTTTACTGCCGAGGTCGCTGAAACGAAAGTGGCACAGGTAATGATGTATGCCAAAGAGCATGGCCATCCGCTACTGTGCACGATGGAGAAAGCGTAAGCTGCTTCATCACGCTTTAGCGCGGTTTTTGAGGGAGGTGCCTTTATGCTTAACAAAGAACTTGAAGCAAGTTTGAACGGCGCGTTTGCACGTGCGCGTGAAAAACGCCACGAATTTATGACGGTGGAGCACCTGCTTCTCGCGTTAATCGAAAATGCGGCGGCGCATGAAGCGCTGGTGGCATGCCGAGCTGATCTGGAGGCGCTACGCAAAGAACTCGACGCGTTTATTGAACAAACCACACCGCTGATCCCGGCGGATGATGAGTCGCGAGAAACACAACCCACGTTGAGCTTCCAGCGCGTCTTGCAACGGGCCGTGTTCCATGTTCAGTCATCGGGGCGCAGCGAAGTCAGTGGTGCGAACGTGCTTGTCGCTATCTTCAGTGAGCAAGAGTCGCATGCGGCTTATTTGTTGAAGAAAAATGATGTCAGCCGCTTAGACGTGGTGAACTATATCTCCCACGGCACCACCAAAGACGACGGTGAAGATCTTCCCAGTAGCGATATGGGGACAGAAGAAGCGGGCGCCGACCCAGGTGAAGATCGCTTAGAAAACTTTGCTACCAACCTAAACCAGTTGGCGCGCGTCGGTGGCATAGATCCCTTGATTGGTCGTGACAAAGAGCTTGAGCGAACCATTCAGGTGCTGTGCCGTCGTCGCAAGAACAATCCATTGCTGGTGGGGGAAGCCGGCGTGGGAAAAACAGCGATTGCCGAAGGGCTGGCGTGGCGCATTGTCGAAGGCCAAGTGCCCGATGTCATTAAAGACTGCGTCATCTATTCGCTAGATATTGGCTCGCTCTTGGCGGGGACCAAGTATCGCGGTGATTTCGAGAAACGCTTTAAATCAATTTTAAAGCAGCTTGAGAAAGAAGATCATGCCGTACTTTTCATTGATGAGATCCACACTATCATTGGCGCGGGTGCGGCAAGTGGCGGCCAAGTCGATGCTGCAAACTTGATCAAGCCGCTACTGAGCAGCGGTAAGTTACGTTGTATTGGTTCGACAACCTACCAAGAGTACGGCTCTATCTTTGAGAAAGAGCGTGCATTGGCGCGTCGCTTCCAAAAAATTGATGTGTTGGAGCCGTCTATCGACGATACCACCAAGATCTTGATGGGCTTGAAACCGAAATACGAAGCTCATCATGAAGTGCGGTATACCAACAAAGCGATTCGTGCGGCGGTTGAGTTGTCGGCAAAATACATCAATGAGCGCCACCTTCCTGACAAGGCGATTGACGTGATTGATGAAGCGGGCGCGCGATGCCGAATGGCACCTGCGAGTAAGCGTAAAAAAACCGTCAACGTGCCTGATGTTGAAACCATGATTGCAAAAATGGCACGGATCCCGGAGAAGTCGATATCTTCTTCCGATAAAGATGTGCTGCAGTCGCTAGACGACAAACTTAAGATGTTGGTGTTTGGGCAAGATACTGCGATCACGGCATTGTCAGAGGCGATTAAACTCAGTCGTGCCGGCTTGGGTGATGATAACAAACCCGTGGGGTCGTTCTTGTTTGCTGGGCCAACAGGTGTGGGCAAAACAGAGGTGACCGTGCAGCTTGCGCGTGCCATGGGCATTGAACTCCAACGTTTTGATATGTCCGAATACATGGAGCGTCACACCGTCAGCCGCTTGATTGGTGCACCACCAGGTTATGTTGGCTACGATCAAGGCGGCCTGCTGACGGATGCGGTGATTAAGCATCCTTACAGTGTGGTGCTGCTTGATGAGATCGAGAAAGCGCATCCTGACGTGTTTAACTTGTTACTCCAAGTCATGGATAATGGCACACTGACTGACAACAATGGCCGCAAAGCCGATTTCCGTAATGTTATCTTGGTGATGACAACCAACGCCGGGGTGGCGGAAACGGTACGTAAGTCCATCGGTTTGATTCAGCAGGATCACAGCCATGATGCAATGTCGGAAATTAAAAAGGTATTTTCACCTGAGTTCCGTAATCGTCTCGACAATATCATCTGGTTCAATCACTTGGATGAGCAGGTCATTTTGCAAGTGGTGGATAAATTTATTGTTGAGCTGCAAGCGCAACTGGATGCTAAAGGTGTTTCACTCGAAGTGACATCGGAAGCCAAACAGTGGTTGGCAGAAGAGGGCTACGATAAGGCGATGGGTGCGCGACCGATGGGGCGTGTGATTCAAGATAATCTGAAAAAACCATTAGCGAACGAACTGCTCTTTGGTTGTTTGATCAATGGAGGAACGGTTCGAGTGGTATTGAAAAATAACCGCTTGGACTTCCAGTTCAGTGATCAAATGGAGCCCGCGTAACGGCAGTTGCTCACGTAAGTGTTCATTAAAGCAAGCGTTCACCAAAAGCAAAACCCGGCCTGAGAGCCGGGTTTTTTTGACCGCGTTCGGAGGATTAACGCGAACGGAAAACGATGCGACCTTTCGACAAATCGTAAGGGGTCATTTCAACAGTGACTTTGTCGCCGGTCAGGATGCGGATGTAGTGCTTACGCATCTTGCCTGAAATGTGGGCAGTCACCACGTGACCGTTTTCTAGTTCTACGCGGAACATAGTGTTAGGCAGCGTATCCAATACGGTGCCTTGCATTTCAATTACGTCTTCTTTTGCCATTGAATCCTCTTAGGCTTATTCTGATAGCCAATTTTTTGACCGACAGATAATGCCTCTATTCTGAAAGTCTGTAAAGTTCGGGTGCGAATTTTACCCTGTTGGGGCGCACCTTGCTAGAAAAAATAGCGACTATTGTGGAATAACTGGCCAGGAAAAGGCCCGCCACTGCTGATTAATAAAGCGTTGGTGGGGATAATAGTCCGCTTTATAGCGCATCGCGGCGCAGGCATCGATTTGGTAGCCCAAATACAGCCAAGGTAACTGCATCGATTTTGCTAGCTGGAGTTGCGCTTGAATACTCACACGTCCTAATGAAAATCGGTGCTGGGGGTCAAAAAACGTATATAAGGCACTAAGGCCGTCATCCACCACATCGATCACTGCCACGGCGATCAAGCGTGAACGCTGTTCTTCATTTTGATACAGATGAATAAAGCGCGGGGTTAGCCAATCACTATGGATAAAATCTAAGAAGTCTTGCCGTTTGGCCGGGTACATGTTGCCCTCTGAGTGACGGGCGGTAATATAGCGGTCATACAACTCGAACCAGTGGTCATCTAACTGGTCACTGACGTGCATAGTGAGGCGCTTGAGCTGGCTGCGATGCCGCTTTTGACTTTTTGATGGGCGGTAATGGTCGACATCGACTCTCAACGCTTGGCAAGCCTGACAAGAAGGGCAATGAGGACGGTAGATGAGATGACCGCTTCGCCGAAAGCCTGCCGCTAACAGCGCGCCATAACGTTCGCGTTGATGGTATTCTGGAGACATCACCACCGCGAGTTGCTCAGTTTGATCAGTAAGATACTGGCAATCAGCGCCTGGTGTGACACCAACTTGGATTCCAACACTCATGTTATTCTCCAATCGGCAAGACGTTGCGGTGGGTAGCCATCAGCAATAGGGCGGTCACGATGTGCGTGAAGCGCGTCGATAAACGTATGACGTGACCAAGGTTGCGCACCTAATGACGCTAAATGGGGTGTCATCATTTGGCAATCAATATATTGCCCTCCTTGGTGAGCAAAATATTGGCTGAATTGCCACAGCGCGAATTTAGACCCATTCGTTGTGCTTGAAAACATGGACTCACCGCAGAAAATGGCCCCCACCGACACACCGTATAATCCGCCGACTAATGTATTGCCTTGCCATACTTCCACGCTGTGGGCATCACCTTGATGATGAAGCTGGCAATAGGCCGCTTGCATTTCGTGCGTGATCCAAGTTTGCTCCGGCCCTCGAATCTCGGCACAGATAGCAATAACGCGCTCAAAGGCCTGATTCAAGGTAACCGTCATTCCGGACTTTCTCGCTGCTTTTTGTAAGCTTCTGCTGGCGTGAAACTCGGTTGGCTGAATGATGGCCCGCTCACTGGGTGACCACCATAACAGCGGGTCATCTTCACCAAACCACGGGAAAATCCCATTGCGATACGCAGACATTAGCCGAGCAGGGCTAAGATCCCCCCCGATGGCAAGCAAGCCATCGGGATGATCTAGCGCCTCGGTGACGGGAGGAAAACGAACGTCATGTTGCGCTAAAGGAGGCAAATAGAGGGTCATCGTGTGCTCTCTGATTTACAGCCGATGCATCAATTGTGCATAGCGTCCATTGGCATCGATCAATGACTGATGCGTCCCTTGTTCAACAATCTGACCGGCATCCATTAAGCAGACAGTGTCCATCTGCTCCAAGCCAACAAGACGATGGGTAATGAGCACCACTGTTTTATCTTGGCAATGGGTTTTCAATAAAGACAGGATTTCGGCTTCAGTTTGCACATCTAAGCCTTCTGTCGGTTCATCTAAGAGCATAATCGGGGCCGAATGCAATAAACCACGCGCGATACCTAAACGACGGCGCTCACCGCCTGATAACTGGCGTCCACCATCGCCTAGCCAGGTGTCTAAGCCTTGCCCTTCTAATAGGCGCGCTAACCCGACCTGCGTCAATGCCTGAGATAATGCCGAGTCTGAGGCATTTGGACGGGCGAGAATGAGATTATCGCGGAGTGAGCCGTTAAAGAGATCAACCCGTTGCGTCACCACAGACATAGCATCACGTAACCTAGACTCATCCCACTCGCTCAACGGAACACCATCGAGTGTAATTTGCCCCTGAGTCGGATCCCATGCACGCGTCAGCAAGCTCATAAGGGTCGACTTACCACAACCTGTACGACCTAATAGCGCGACGGTTTGCCCTGCTGTGATGTCCAGCGAGACCCTTGATACCGCCTCTTGTGCCGCCCCAGGGTATTGATAGCTCACCTTATTCAAGCCAATTGATCCTGTTACCGGTCCTTTGTGGCCATCGAGAGGGAAAGGAACACTGGGTGGGCGTTCTGTGATGGCGTTGAGCCGTTTTGCGGCCGTGAGCGTTTTGCCTAAATATTGGAAAGCTGCCGTAATCGGCATCATCAGCTCAAAGCTTGCCATGGTCGTAAACGCTACCATGGCGATGAGGGGGCCTGGTGCACGATCGCCAACGCCATCGGCTGCCAGCCAAATCATCAAGACTAACGTGAGTCCGGTGGCTGCGATTAGCACGGCGTTAGCCCATCCTGTGATACGGGCCATATTCGCTTGCGCGTTGAGCATCGCTTGTTCGCTGTCGTCAATGCGCGCACGATATCGCTCACGAGCGCCAAATAAGGCTAATTCTGCATGGCCTTGCAGCCAATCTAGCAGGGCAACGCGGGTTGCGGCATTTTGTTCTAGTTGATCTCGGCCCTGATCCTTGCCCAGACGATAGAAAACGATCGGTAGACTGACAAGCAGTACCAGCAAACTCAGACCCAAGGCAATACCAAGCGTCGGATCAAACCAGCCCAAGAATAAGCTCACGGCTAATACGCCCAGTACACCCACAATCATGGGGCTAATAAGGCGTAGATAAACATGATCCATGGCGTCGACATCCGCCACCATGCGGTTAAGCAAATCACCATCACGCATATTCAGACGATGGTCGGGGACTAACGGCGCCAATTTACGGAAAAACGACACGCGGAGATCAGCAAGCAACTTGAAAGTAGCGTTATGGCTGACCACACGTTCCGCCCAGCGACCAAAGGTGCGCCCAATAGAAAACCCACGCACGCCCGCGGCTGGCAACATATAGTTAAAGGTGGCGATGCCTGCGATACCGGCCACTGCCGCTGCGGCAATGAACCAGCCAGAGAGAGTGAGCAAGCCAATGGCGGCAAATAAAGTGGCAAACGCGAGGACAATGCCCAAACTTAAGCCAAACCAATGACGTTTATACAAGCGTAGATACGGCAGGAGTTCACGCATCAAGATTTCTCCTATCGGCTGAAGCCAGCATCTCTGCCAGCGGCCCTGTGTGCGCTAATTGATGATACTGGCCTTGTTGAACCAGCTTTCCGTCGGCCATCAACCAGACTTGATCACTGTTAGCCAGTGCATCTAGACGGTGAGAGACCTGGATGCAGGTTTTAGCTTGAGTGGCAGCGTGTAAGCTTTCAATGACCAGCTTTTCACTGTGTGCATCCAGGCTCGCAGTCGGTTCATCTAGCACCCATAACGCACCGTCTTGCAACAAGGCGCGTGCGACAGCGACACGCTGCGCTTGGCCGACGGATAAGCCGCCATTGCGATCACCGACGGCGTGCGCAAGGCCATTTTTTAACCGCATCACGAATTCATCCACATAGGCTTGTGTCATCACCTGGTTAATCGTTTCTGGACTCGCATCGGGGTTGGCGAGCGCGATATTATCGCGAATACTGCCATGGAACAGTTGTGGATTTTGCCCTACCCAGCTAATGGCTTGTCGCCAATGCGAAAGTGCCAGCTCACTGCGTTCACAGCCATTAATGGTCAAGCTACCTCGGTAGGGAAGAAAGCCGAGTAACGCATTGATTAAGCTAGATTTTCCGGCGCCACTCACGCCAACCAGTGCGATATGTTCACCGGGCTTAATATGAAAACTCATGGGACCGGCGAGTACCTGGCCATCTGGGCTGAGCACTTCGAGAGCCTCGGCAGTGATGGTGACCGTGGCCAAGTCGGGAGTTGCTTCTCCTTGCGTGCCTGTATCAGGCTCAGCGTTTAAAAATGTGACAATCGATTCAGCAGCCCCAATCGCTTGCGCTTTGGCATGATAAAAGGTACCGAGATCGCGAAGCGGTTGGTAAAACTCCGGTGCCAACACCAGCACAAACAAGCCGGTAAAGAGCGAAATAGGCGCTCCGTAATGACCAAAGTCAAGCTCACCGATAAAACTAAAACCAAAATACACCGCCACAACCGCAATCGAAATCGCCGTAAAAAACTCAAGCACCGCAGAAGATAGGAACGCGAGACGTAATACTTCCATCGTTCGTTGACGGAACGTATGTGACGCCAGGTGTAACTGATCGGCTTCGGCATCAACGCGATTAAATAGTTTTAGTGTGGGTAGGCCACGTAAACGATCGTAAAAATAGCCGGATAAACGCTGCAGTGCTTTAAAATTCTTGCGGTTAGCATCGGCAGCTTTCATCCCGACCAGTGCCATAAACAGGGGAACCAGCGGTGCTGTGATTAAAAAGATCAGCCCAGATGCCCAATTGATTGGAAACACGACGACTAAAATCACTAAGGGGATCAAGACTGCGATCGCCATTTGGGGTAAGTAACGAGCGAAAAAGTCCTGTAACTCCTCAACCTGCTCAAGGATCAGGCTTGCCCAGCTCCCCGCGGGTCGCCCTTGAATACTCACAGGTCCAAGCGCATGAAGTCGGTTGAGTATTAACTGGCGGATGTGTTGCCGAATGACCTCACCACAGCGATAGCCAGTTTGTTCTTTGGCCCAACTACACCCAGCACGGGCTAAAACAACGCCGACCAATGTGAGAAAACTTGGCAGTAAGGCGTATTTATCGGTTTGCTCAATAATCAGTTGATGCAGCAGGTGGGCAAGAAGTGCTGCTTGGGCAATCAAAAGCACACCAGAGAGGAGTGCAATGCTAATCGTCGCAACTAACCAGGGTTTGGCTAACGTGCTCTGCGACTTGAGCCATTGGGTTAGCGCCCGCTGTTTAGATTTATCCATATCATCTTATTATTTTATCAAAGCCTGCCAACAGGCTGGGCAGGCCATCGAATGATAGCCTGCATGAGCGCGAGAAATTACTGATTCGCGAGTGCGTCGAGATAACGCTCGGCATCTAGAGCCGCCATACAGCCGGTCCCTGCAGAGGTAATCGCTTGACGGTATACGTGGTCCATGACATCACCAGCCGCAAATACGCCTTCGACGCTTGTCTGGGTTGCATTGCCACTTAGGCCTGATTCAACCTGGATATAGCCGTTTTCCATTTTCAGCTGGTCAGCAAAGATGTCTGTGTTAGGTTTATGGCCAATCGCAACAAAAACACCCATCACATCAAGGGTTTCGGTCTCATCGCTTTGTGTGTCTTTTAAGCGCGCTTGTGTCACGCCCATTTCATCGCCCAACACTTCATCCAATACCCGGTTAGTGTGCAGGACAATATTACCGTTCTTCACTTTGTCCATCATACGATCGACCAGAATTTTCTCAGCACGGAAGGTATCGCGACGATGGACAACATGCACTTCAGAGGCGATGTTAGAAAGGTATAAGGCTTCTTCGACTGCCGTATTACCGCCACCAATTACCGCCACTTTTTGGTTGCGATAGAAAAAGCCATCACAGGTCGCACAGGCGGATACGCCACGTCCCTTGAACGCGTCTTCAGACGGTAAGCCAAGGTATTGCGCAGACGCTCCCGTCGAAATAATCAAGGCATCGCAAGTGAACTCGCCGTTGTCGCCTTTTAGGCGGAAAGGGCGTGAGGATAAATCCACGTCATTGATGTGATCAAAAATAATCTCGGTATCGAATTTTTCTGCGTGGGCTTTCATGCGATCCATTAATGCGGGACCGGTTAGTCCTTCCGGATCGCCAGGCCAGTTTTCAACATCCGTGGTGGTGGTCAGCTGACCCCCTTGTTGCATGCCTGTTACCATAACAGGGTTTAAATTGGCACGAGCCGCGTAAACAGCCGCGGTGTAGCCCGCTGGGCCTGAACCAAGAATCAATAGGTTCGCATGCTTAATGTTACTCATTCACGTCTCCGAGCAGGAAAGAGGTTCGTTTTTTTGAATGGAGTGATTGTAGGTAAATTGGAAGGCTAAAGAAAGGGCACCGTGATGGTGCCCTCTATTTCTATCATTGATATTGCCGATTAATGGGCTGACTTCAGCGCATCCAGGGCATCAACGTATGGAAGATCAAAGCCTTCGGCCACTTCTTTGATGGTAACGTGGCCACTGATCACGTTAAGACCGTTACGCAAGTGCTCATCTTGAACTAAAGCATCGCGATATCCCTTGTTCGCCAGCTTCACAATGTAGGGCAGTGTTGCGTTATTTAAGGCAACCGTCGAGGTGCGCGCGACAGCGCCAGGCATGTTTGCCACACAGTAGTGGACAACATCATCAACGATGTAGGTTGGGTCAGCGTGGGTCGTTGCATGTGAGGTCGCGAAACAGCCACCTTGGTCGATAGCGACATCGACAACCGCAGCGCCTGGTTTCATTCGCTTGATATGGTCTTCGTTGACCAGTTTCGGTGCAGCAGCACCTGGGATAAGGACAGCACCGATAACTAAATCAGCGTTAAGTACGTGCTGGTCTAATGTTTCCTCGGTTGAGTAGACGACTTTGGCGCGGCCTTGGAATTCTTCGTCCAAGCGACGCAATGTATCGACATTTTTATCCAAAATAGTGACGTCAGCTCGGAGGCCAACCGCCATGCGCGCGGCGTTTGAGCCAACCACGCCACCGCCAAGTACGACGATTTTAGCGGGTTCGACACCAGGAACACCACTGAGCAGCATGCCCGAACCGCCGTGTGATTTTTCTAACGCTTGTGCACCTGCTTGAATAGACATACGGCCGGCGACTTCAGACATTGGCGCTAATAGTGGCAATCGACCTTTAGAATCTGTTACCGTTTCATAGGCAATGCAGATAGCTTTACTTTTAATTAAGTCTTCTGTTTGCGGAAAATCTGGTGCAAGATGCAAATAGGTGAACAAAATCTGTCCTTCGCGCAGCATGGCACGCTCGACAGCTTGCGGTTCTTTGACCTTGACGATCATGTCTGCTTTCGCAAATACGTCAGCGGCGGCAGGGAGAATGGATGCCCCAGCGGCTTTATAGTCATCGTCAGAGAAACCAATACCGTTACCTGCATTGGTTTCAACATAGACCGAGTGGCCGTGAGAAATAAGCTCACGGACACTTGCTGGAACCATACCCACGCGGTACTCATGGTTCTTGATTTCTTTTGGAACGCCAATGATCATGCTGTCACCTCTTGTTTATTTAGTGTTATCGGCTGGCTTGTTATTGAAATTGTCAATTTTCAGGCTAGTATAAAGGCAATAAACCAGCATTTGATGCTAAAGATTGTTTAGATGTTATTTAATTTGGTATATCTTTTTGCAAGGAAGTAACAAGGTGGAATAAAAAATGGTAGATACCAAAAACAAGCCCTCCAAGGAATTGGACCGTATTGACCGCAACATCCTAAATGAGCTCCAAAAGGATGGGCGAGTCTCCAACGTTGAGTTATCAAAACGTGTCGGTCTCTCTCCAACCCCCTGCCTAGAACGTGTGCGACGTTTAGAGCGTCAGGGCTATATTCTTGGCTACACGGCACAGCTTAATCCCCAGTATTTAGATGCATCACTGCTCGTTTTTGTGGAAATCACACTAAACCGTGGCGCACCTGACGTGTTTGAGCAATTTAATAAAGCGGTGCAGACACTAGAAGACATCCAAGAATGTTCGTTAGTGTCCGGTGATTTCGATTACCTACTTAAGACACGAGTAGCTGACATGTCGGCTTATCGCAAGTTATTGGGTGAAACCTTGCTACGTTTGCCCGGCGTGAATGACACACGCACTTACGTGGTAATGGAAGAGGTAAAACAAAGTAATCATCTGGTGATCCACACGCGTTAAGTGTTGGCCATAGGGTGAAGCAAAACATAACTAAAGCCGGGCATTGCGCTCGGCTTATTTTTTGTACGCCATGATTTAAAGAATGTGATATCTCGGTAAAGATTGAACGTAAACACGCATCATGCCTGCCGTCACGGCATGAATGTGATAAAGTCAGGGCAATCAGAGCAAGCCTCCATTCAGGGTGAGGAATGCGATTAACGAATAATATTAAACAGGTAATGATGGAGTTTTCTTTACGTCGAGAGCCGAAAACGGCTCAGCCGAAAGCGCGTTTAGATGGCGGTCAACGTTTAAAAGAGTGTGGATTCATCTTGGTCCTCGCCGCTGCTGTGTTTACCATGGTGGCATTGTTATCTTTTAATCCGGCTGATCCTTCGTGGTCGCAAACCGCATGGCATGGTGACGTTCATAATGCGGCTGGCGCGATGGGTGCATGGATAGCAGACAGCTTTTTCTTCTCGTTTGGGATCTTGGCGTATCCATTACCCCCTGCTGCTATTCTTGGCGGTTGGGTTTTTTTGCGGCGGCGTGGTGATAATGAACCCATTAATTACACCATTATTGGCGCACGTCTATTGGGGCTTCTGGTCCTTTTCCTGACCAGTTGTTCGTTGGCTGATCTCAATTTTGATGACTTTTGGCATTTTTCATCGGGTGGCGTGATGGGAGATGTCACCAATAGCCTTGCTTTGCCCTTGTTTAATGTCTTAGGGACCACCTTGGTCATGTTGTTTGGCTGGGCGGCCGGTTTCACCTTATTCACGGGAATTTCATGGCTCACGATCGTGGATCACCTCGGCGCGGTGACGCTAAATGGTATCACCTGGCTGGTTAATCGCGTGCGTGGCGATACCCCGACACAACTTGGTGCGCCTGGCTCATCGGCCCCCGAGCGCACAGACGTGACGCAATCGCGTGAGACTTGTGAACCGATGGAGCTGAGTGATTTACGTCGATTGACGCCGACATCGCCTGAGAAAGCGTCCGTTTCTGAGAAAAAATCCGTCGCTGAAAAAACGACAGAGACGGAAAAGGAAACCGTTGATCACAGCGCGCACGAGAGTGAAAGGTCGATCATCTTTGGTGGACATGCCACCGCTGAGCAAGCCGGTTCGACGCAGTCCGAATCCGCGCTGTCAGAGAGTGCGGATGAACCGGCATTGGGACAATGGCAAACCGCTGTTGCTGATGATGAGCCCTCTGCGTCGGTATTCAGCGCAGACACCGACTCAGACCCGCAAGCCCAAACACCGACTCAGCATGATCGTGAGTCGGTCGCAGCTTACGTGTCGACAGATTCAGAGCATTCAGAGACAAAGCTCTCAGAGACAAAGCATTCAGAGCCAGAGCACTTAGAGACAAAGCTCTCAGAAACAAAGCACTCAGAGTACGCTGATACCACCTATGGCAATCAAGATGGACTCTCGGAGCTAGAGCGCGCGGAGCAGGCAAGCAAGTTGGCCGATGATGACGAGGATCCTTTCCAAGAAACGATTCGCCAAGCACAAAAATCCCAACAGCAAGCGGCCGGGCTCGACCATCCTTTTTTAGTGAAAGATGAGCCCAATTTGCCTAAACCGGCAGAACCTTTCCCAACCCTCGATCTGTTGGATCCTGCGCGCCATACCGCGCAACAAGCCACGCGCGAAGAGCTAGAGCAAATTGCGCGCTTGGTTGAGGCGCGCTTGGAAGATTTTAAAGTGCAAGCACGCGTGGTGGGCGTGTATCCAGGGCCGGTGATCACGCGTTTTGAGCTTGATTTGGCGCCGGGCGTTAAGGTCTCACGAATTTCAGGTTTGTCTAAAGACTTAGCGCGTGCGCTATCAACCACCGCGGTGCGCGTGGTCGAGGTGATCCCAGGTAAACCTTATATTGGCCTTGAACTGCCGAACGAGCATCGCGAAACGGTGTTTATGTCAGAAGTGATTGGCAGTGAGCGATTTAAAAACAGCCAATCGCCGATCTCCGTAGTCTTGGGAAATGACATTGCCGGCGAAGCCATTATTACCGATCTTGGCAAAGCACCGCATATGCTGGTGGCAGGGACGACAGGGTCGGGTAAATCTGTGGGCGTGAACGTGATGCTGGTTAGTATGCTCTATAAGGCGTCTCCTGAAGATGTGCGCTTTATCATGATCGACCCTAAAATGCTGGAGTTATCGGTCTATGAGGGCATTCCGCATTTGTTGTCAGAAGTTGTCACCGATATGAAGGATGCGGGGAATGCGCTGCGTTGGTGCGTGGGTGAGATGGAACGACGTTACAAGCTGATGTCAGCCCTTGGCGTGCGCAACCTTAAAGGTTTTAACGAAAAGGTCAAAGCAGCAGAAGCCGCGAATAATCCGATCCCTGACCCACTATGGAAATCGGGCGACAGTATGGATGAATCGGCGCCTAAACTGGAAAAACTGCCCTATATCGTGGTGGTGGTAGATGAATTTTCCGATCTCATGATGGTGGTTGGTAAAAAAGTCGAAGAGTTGATCGCACGATTAGCACAAAAAGCACGGGCCGCGGGTATTCACCTTGTGTTAGCCACCCAACGTCCTTCTGTTGATGTGATTACGGGGCTGATTAAAGCCAATATTCCAACGCGTATGGCGTTTACTGTCTCGACCAAAACAGACTCGCGCACCATCCTTGACCAAGGCGGCGCTGAGTCGTTGCTGGGAATGGGGGATATGCTCTTTATGCCGAATGGTTCCAACCATCCGATTCGCGTGCATGGTGCCTTTGTCAGTGATGAAGAAGTGCATCGGGTGGTTAATAATTGGAAAGCGCGAGGCAAGCCGCAATATATCGATGAAATCACCCAAGGCGATCAAGGTGCAGATAGCTTATTACCTGGTGAAGCGCCGACCGGCGGCGATGGCGAAGAGCTGGACCAGTTGTTTGACCAAGTGGTTGAATTTGTGACCGAAAGTCGTCGTGGTTCCGTGTCTGGTGTCCAGCGTCGATTTAAAATTGGTTATAACCGTGCGGCGCGTATTGTGGAACAACTCGAAGCACACGGTGTCGTAAGTTCACCAGGCCATAACGGTAATCGCGAAGTAATCGCACCGCCGCCACCGAAAGATTGATCGAATGGAAGGTTCAATGACTCGATTTGCTGCTGTCCGCCACCTGTTGGCGGTGATATCTCTCTTGGTTGTTGTCAGCGCGCAAGCGCAAACAGAGGCGCAACAACATTTAATCGAAAGACTGAATAAGGTTGATGCGTTCAGCGCACAGTTTGAACAAAAGGTCCAAAGCCCAGAGGGTGACGAGATTCATCAAGCGAAAGGGACCTTGGCTATCCAACGCCCTAATTTGTTTAACTGGACCACCACGTCGCCGGACGAAACCATCATGATTTCTGATGGTGAAACCTTGTGGTACTACAGCCCCTTTGTTGAACAAGTAACTGCCATGTGGTTAGAAGACGCAACAGCACAAACACCCTTCGTGCTATTGACCCGTAACCAACCGAGTGATTGGCAGGATTACCAAATCACCCAGGAAGGCAATACCTTCACGCTCACGCCAAAAACCACCGGCACCATTGGTCAGTTTGATGTCACGGTCAAGCCCGATGGTACCTTGACTGGCTTTAGAGTCGTTGAGCAAGATGGGCAACAGAGTCAGTTCGCACTGAGTCAATTTAGCCGACAAACGCCAGACGCGGACTTGTTTTCGTTTACTCCGCCTGAGTCGGTCATGGTCGACGATCAACGCCAGTCACGTTAACCGCATCGGAGGATGCCTTGCCTACCTTGCCGCTCGATTTCGCTGAGGACTTCCGCCCACTGGCCGCGCGTATGCGGCCCGTCACCTTGGACCAATATATTGGCCAGCGCCATCTGCTTGGCGAAGGCAAACCGCTACGCCGTGCCATTGAGTCGGGGACGCTTCATTCCATGATTTTTTGGGGGCCACCGGGCACAGGCAAGACCACACTGGCCGATATTGCTGCGCGTCAAGCTAATGCTGAGCTGGAACAAATTTCTGCGGTGACCTCCGGAGTGAAAGAAATCCGAGATGCGATTGGACGTGCAGAGCAAAACAAGCAAGCCGGTGTACGCACTGTCTTATTCGTTGATGAGGTACATCGCTTTAACAAAAGTCAGCAAGACGCTTTTCTGCCTCATGTCGAGTCGGGGACCGTCACCTTTATTGGCGCCACGACGGAAAATCCATCGTTTGAGCTTAACAATGCCTTATTATCGCGCGCCCGCGTCTACCGACTGACAAGCCTGGATGATCGCGATCTTGAAGCCGTGATTGATCAAGCCCTTGCCGATTCGCAACGCGGGTTAGGTGAACAAACACTCACCTTCGATAAAGGCGTTAAAGCGGCGTTAACCGCGGCGTGCAGTGGCGATGCGCGCATGGCGTTGAATCTTCTGGAAATGCTGGCAGATATGGCCGATGGCCAAGTGACGCTGTCGATGCTTAAAGACGTTGCCGGTGAAAAAGTGGCACAATTCGATAAGCAAGGGGATGCTTGGTACGATTTGATTTCTGCGTTTCATAAATCCGTCCGTGGCTCGAGTCCTGATGGCGCCCTGTATTGGTACGCACGCATTGTCAGTGCCGGTGGCGATCCCCTTTATGTGGCGCGCCGCTTATTAGCTATCGCCTCGGAGGATATTGGCAATGCGGATCCACGTGCCATGCAGGTGGCATTGAATGCGTGGGATTGCTTTACTCGCGTAGGGCCGGCAGAAGGCGAGCGTGCGATTGCTCAAGCCGCCGTATATTTAGCCAGCGCGCCCAAAAGCAATGCTGTTTACACCGCATGGAAACAAGCGTTGCGAGACGCTAAAGAAACCGCCAACGTGCCTGTTCCCATGCACTTGTGCAATGCGCCGACCGCATTGATGGAAGATATGGGGCATGGGAAGGGCTATCGATATGCCCATGATGAGCCCAATGCTTATGCGGCAGGAGAGCGCTATCTACCGTCCGAACTTGGCGATACTCGCTATTATCAGCCCGTTAATCGTGGGCTAGAAATTAAAATCGCCGAAAAGCTCGCCTTTCTGGCCGAGCAGGATGCAAAAAGCCCGCAAAAGCGCTAGGCAAATTTACCCTTTTTGGGTAAGGTTTAGAGTGCAGCGACGCCATGAAGACGCAGTCTCCTCGTCGTGGTGACATCCACCGTCACCCTTGACCAATCGCGTAATACAATACGCAGTATCGACGCTTGTTTTCAAACGTGATGACAAGTGATAACCAACTAATCAACCCGAAAAGCACAGGATTAGCATGCTGGATTCCAAATTACTTCGAACTGAGCTGGAAGAAACCGCTCAACAACTCGCTCGTCGTGGCTTTACGCTTGACGTTGACGCTATGCGTGAACTTGAGGAACAACGTAAGGCGCTGCAAATTCGCACCGAACAACTGCAAGCAGAGCGTAATTCCCGATCGAAGTCCATTGGCCAGGCTAAAGCAAAGGGTGAAGACATTGCGCCATTGCTAGAAGAAGTGTCAAACCTTGGTGATGAGTTGGACGCAGCGAAAACAGAGCTCGCGGCGCTGCAGCAAAAAGTCAACGACGTGGTGATGAGCGTGCCTAACTTACCGGCGGAAGACGTCCCAAGTGGTAAAGATGAGTCTGAGAACCAGGAGATCATGCGCTGGGGTGAACCGCGTCAGTTTGATTTTGAGGTCAAAGATCATGTTGATTTAGGTGAGCTGTCCGGTGGTCTCGACTTTGCCAGTGCGGTAAAACTATCTGGCTCTCGCTTTATCGTGATGAAAGGGCAGATGGCGCGCATGCATCGTGCTTTAACCCAGTTTATGCTCGATTTACATACCAACGAACACGGCTATACCGAAATGTATGTGCCGTACTTAGTCAATGCCGACAGCCTCTATGGCACCGGCCAATTGCCTAAGTTTGGTGACGATTTGTTTAACACCAAGCCGGCCACCGAAGAAGGGATCGGCATGTCGTTAATCCCAACCGCGGAAGTACCTCTGACTAACATGGTACGCGATGAGATCATCGATGAAGCAGATCTGCCGCTGTGCATGACCGCACACACACCGTGTTTCCGTTCAGAAGCCGGCTCCTACGGACGTGATACGCGTGGGCTGATTCGTATGCATCAGTTTGATAAAGTCGAGCTGGTGAAAGTGGTGAAGCCTGAAGATTCTATGGCAGCACTCGAATCACTCACCGCCGATGCCGAAAAAGTATTGCAGTTGCTGAACCTGCCTTACCGAAAAGTACTGTTATGCACCGGTGACATGGGCTTTGGCGCGGCCAAAACCTATGACCTAGAAGTTTGGTTGCCTGCGCAAGATACCTATCGTGAAATTTCATCATGTTCAAATACTTTGGACTTCCAAGCGCGTCGTATGCAGGCGCGTTTCCGCCGTAAAGGTGAGAAGAAGCCTGAGCTGTTGCACACGCTCAATGGGTCTGGCCTCGCTGTGGGTCGTACCTTGGTGGCCATTTTGGAAAACTATCAGCAAGCGGATGGTCGTATCGAAATCCCTGAGGTATTACGTCCGTATATGGGTGGACAAACGCATATAGGCTAATGGGCTCACCGTGTGCTTAATAACCATGAAGCCGGCACGATTGTCGGCTTTTTTTATGCTTACATAAACGTGGGGATTATCGGTTAAGCACTGTCTGTCACGCACTGTCTGTCACGCGCTGTTTGTTTAGCGCTATCTGTTAAGCGCTATTTCGCGGCTCATGCAAGGGCGATAAGGTATTAAAAATATCGTCCTGTGGTGCAGGAAAGCCTGCTAATAGGTCGGCAAGACAATTATCGAGCACGGTGAGTATCACTGCATTGACGCGCTGAGACAGCGCGAGGCGACTGGCCAGTGGTGTCTCATTAGCTAACGGTTTCTCAGTTGCCAACGATTTCTCAGTTGCTAACGGTGCCTCAGTCGCCAAGGCCCGCTCAGCGTCGTTACTGAGTTGGGAGATAAGACGATCAATCTCTGTGTTTAGCGAATCCTCTAGGTTAAGGTGCTGGAGCTGGCATAAGCGTTTCACTAAAATTTGCTGTTGCAGGTTTAATGACTGGCTCGCGTTTGGCGTCGCTTTGTGTAACTGAATACTGGCGTAAGAATATCGCTGACGTGCTTGTAATAATTCTAAAACGGCATACCACACGTGTTGATAATGCGACAAGCTGGCTTCGTCATTGTGGGCTATCAGGAAGGGGGGCACCGCCTCGTCAACAAGATAAATAATATGTTGTAACGCGCGGTTTTTCATCCGTGCTTGTGTGACTTCATCGTATTGCGGTAGCGCATGTAAATGATGAAATAAAAGCCGATACATCGGTTTTTGTGCCTGAGGCGCTAAGTGGTGCAATTGACGAATTTGACTGAGTAAATGTTGGTAGTCACTGGAAGCAATATGTGTTTGAGCGGCCAGCTCACGTGCGTGCTGCAGCAGCGCACGTAATTCATGTAGCTGATGTAACGGCCAATCTGGGCGTTGACGGTAAAGTACGACGGCGACGACGACCGCTATTCCGAGCGCCAGTGCGCCTACCATGACTAACCATCCCATATGCTCTCCTTGCGATCGCGACTCTCCGTTATCAAGCTCAGCATGAACTGTGCCAAAGATGAGAAGCGGGTCACATCCTATGAAAGCGGCGTTAAGGGCATCAAGATCAGATAAAAACGCACTATGATAGCGCTTGAGCGCACTCAAACGGTGCAAACTATCAAACGCTGCAAACTAAGAGAGTCGCAGGCAAAAAAAAGAGCCCTGGTTGGGCCCTTTGATGTTTTAGCTATCGCGCTGTTTTACATGACGCGCATGCCAGGTTGAGCCCCTTCATGCGGCTCTAAAATCCAGATTTCTTTGCCACCCGGACCCGCCGCGAGGATCATGCCCTCTGACATGCCGAATTTCATCTTGCGAGGCTTTAAGTTGGCGACCATGACGGTGTGCTTACCCACGAGATCTTCCGGCTTGTAGGCCGATTTGATCCCAGAGAACACCTGACGCGTTTCACCGCCAATATCAAGCTTAAACTTCAGCAGTTTGTCCGCTTTTGGCACCGCCTCACACTCAACAATTTTAGCGATACGCAGATCGACCTTAGCAAAGTCACCAAATTCGATTTCATCGGCAATCGGCTCGTTCGCTAACGGCCCTTGTGCTTTGGCCTTTTCTGCTTGTTCAGCGGCAGCATCTTCCTTGCTCGCGGCGATCATGGCGTCGACGGCTTTCGGATCGATACGGTTAAACAGTGCCTTGAACTTGCTAATGCGATGGCCGGTCAGTGGCGTCGCAATGCTTTCCCACGTCAAGGTATCATTCAAAAAGCCTTCCGTGCGCTCTGCCAGCTTAGGCATCACAGGTTTGAGGTACGTCATCAGCACACGGAATAGGTTAATCCCCACAGAGCAAATCGCTTGTAGTTCGGCGTCTTTTCCTTCTTCTTTAGCGATCACCCATGGCGCCTTTTCGTCCACGTATTGGTTGGCTTTGTCGGCCAAGCCAATAATTTCGCGGATGGCGCGGTTAAACTCTCGGGCTTCGTAAAGCTCACCAATGTATTCAGCTTTGTCGATGAACGATTGATAAAGCTCGGATTCGGCGCACGTATCAGAGAGCTGACCATCAAAGCGCTTAGTGATAAAGCCAGCGTTACGTGATGCCAGGTTGACGACCTTGTTGACAACATCCGTGTTCACACGCTGAATAAAATCATCCAGGCTTAAATCCAGATCATCAATGCGGCTATTGAGCTTGGCCGCGTAATAATACCGCAGGCATTCTGGATCAAGATGGTCCAAATAGGTACTGGCTTTGATAAATGTCCCTTTTGACTTGGACATTTTCGCGCCATTGACCGTGACATAGCCGTGCACGAAGACGTTGTTAGGTTTACGGAAGCCAGCACCGTCCAGCATGGCAGGCCAGAACAGACTATGGAAATAAACAATATCTTTGCCGATGAAATGGTATAGCTCGGTGTCGCTATTAGCCTTCCAGTATTCATCAAAGTCGATATCACCGCGTTTGTCACAATAGTTTTTAAACGACCCCATATAGCCGATCGGTGCATCGAGCCAAACGTAGAAAAACTTGCCGGGTTGGTCGGGGATTTCAAAACCAAAGTAGGGCGCATCGCGGGAGATATCCCACTGCTGAAGACCGGTTTCGAACCACTCATTCATCTTGTTAGCGATTTCGCTTTGCAGCGAACCAGACTTGATCCACTCGTTAAGCATTTGCTCGAACTGTGGTAAATCGAAGAAAAAGTGCTCTGAATCACGCATCACCGGCGTGGCACCGCTGACTGCGGAACGAGGATTGATCAATTCAGCCGGCGTATAGGTTTCACCACAGTTATCACAGTTATCGCCGTATTGATCGTCGGCGTGACACTTCGGACATTCGCCTTTGACAAAGCGATCCGGCAAGAACATTTCTTTTTCCGGATCAAACAGCTGAGATATCGTGCGGCTGGTGATATAACCTTTATCACGAAGTTGCGTATAAATGAATGACGCTAATTCGCGGTTTTCATCACTGTGGGTGCTGTGGTAATTATCGAAGCTGATATCAAAGCCATCAAAATCTGCCTGGTGCTCTTGTTGCACGCCGGCGATCATGGCTTCTGGCTCGACACCCATTTGCTGCGCTTTTAACATGATAGGTGTGCCGTGAGCATCGTCAGCACAAATAAAGTGAGTGGTGTTGCCACGCAGGCGTTGATAGCGAACCCATACATCTGCCTGAATATGCTCGAGCATGTGGCCCAAATGAATCGAGCCGTTCGCATAAGGCAGCGCACAGGTCACCAGAATTTTCCGTGGGTTTGCAGCCATAATCTTGTTTATTCGCTCTTATGATATGAATGGAATGATTGCGGAAATCTTACCTGATACGATATGCCTTGCCTAGTGTAAGGCCGGGTCCTCATGCGTTTATCCGTTAAAGACGCACACGAGCGGCTAACATATTTCAATCAACGGGATGGTGCTGGATGTTTTTTGGGTCCAAAAAGAAAAAAACAAAAAAAGAAGACACAGCTGCTTCGCTCTCAAACCTTGATGATGCGATCGCGTTACTTAATCAATTCTCATACCCGCAGTTGGTCGAGCAGTGGGCAAGCCAAACGGGGTGGGTGAGAACCGCAGATCATGGCTTTAGGGTCACGTTCCCCTTTGCGGCGCACTCTATCGCTGAAGCGCTTAAAGATTGGCTCAGTGCGCAGTCTGATGCCCTTGCCAACCAATTTGAACTGATACAACGGGTAGCACCGTTAAAAACGGGCGAAAAAACGCCGGTGAAAGGGGTGAAAAACCTGATTGTTGTGAGCTCAGCGAAAGGTGGCGTCGGTAAATCGACTACCGCTGTAAACCTAGCGCTTGCGTTGCACGCGGAGGGCGCTGCAGTCGGCATTGTTGATGCGGATGTGTATGGGCCGTCTTTACCTATCATGTTGGGCGCCAAAGATAGTGAGCCACAAACCCATGATGGCAAGTTAATGGAGCCTGTGACGCGCCATGGTATCGCCTCAAATTCGATCGGTTATCTGGTGCCCGCAGAGAACGCGACTGTTTGGCGAGGTCCTATGGCCTCAAAAGCGTTTGCACAGCTGATCAACGAAACACGGTGGCCCGAGCTGGATTATTTAGTCGTCGATATGCCGCCTGGTACCGGTGACATCCAACTGAGTTTGGCGCAACAGTTTCCGGTGACAGGCGCGATTGTGGTGACAACGCCACAAGATTTGGCATTGGCCGATGCGGTGAAAGGGGTGGCGATGTTTGAAAAAGTTCACGTTCCCGTGTTGGGCGTGGTAGAAAACATGAGTTATCACATTTGC
Organism: Salinivibrio sp. EAGSL; assembly: GCF_013366455.1. Taxonomy (NCBI): domain Bacteria; kingdom Pseudomonadati; phylum Pseudomonadota; class Gammaproteobacteria; order Vibrionales; family Vibrionaceae; genus Salinivibrio; species Salinivibrio sp. EAGSL. Next base: position 132,754 of record NZ_JABWMG010000003.1, read on the forward strand.
TCGCAATGCGGCCATCATGAAGCCATTTTTGGCTCAGGGGGTGCCGATAAAATGGCGCAAGAGCAGGGGACGCCAGTGCTTGCACAGGTACCGCTTCATGTCGCGATTCGGGAAGATATTGATGCCGGTGTGCCAAGCATGGTCGCGCGCCCTAACAGTGAGCATGCGGCGGTTTATCGACAGATGGCAGCGACGGTCGCCAGTCAGCTCTACTGGCAAGGTGAAACACGTCCTGAACAGATTAGCGTACAAACTGTGTCGCCCTGATTGCGCAACCGGCCGTGATTTATCGGCTAAAGCGGCCGGATGCACAGACAAGCGCGATTTTCTCTGGCGCCAGCTGCTTCAACTCCCTATAATCAGGCGGTTTATGTTGATTCCGCCAAGCTTCCCCTGGGTATTCATATTATGAGTGACAACAACCACCACTGCGTTATTATCGGTATTGCAGGTGCCTCTGCTTCCGGTAAAAGCCTGATCGCCAGCACCATTTATAAGGAATTAAAGGAAAAAGTCGGTGATCATCAAATCGGCGTGATTACAGAAGATAGATATTATCGTGATCAGAGCCACCTCAGCATGGAAGAGCGCGTAAAAACCAATTATGACCACCCTCAGGCACTGGATCACGATCTTTTGTGTGAGCATCTTGAAGCATTGGTCGCCGGTCAGCCGGCTGATGTGCCGGTTTATAGTTACTCCGAGCATACCCGTATGGGAGAAACCACGACGATGACGCCCAAAAAAGTGATCATCCTCGAAGGTATTCTGCTTCTCACCGATCCCCGTCTTCGCAATTTGATCCACGCCAGCGTCTTTATGGACACGCCACTTGATATTTGTTTACTGCGTCGGATGAAACGTGACGTTGCCGAGCGCGGTCGTACCATGGATTCGGTGATGGAGCAGTATCAAAAGACGGTCCGCCCTATGTTTATGCAGTTTATTGAGCCGTCGAAGCAATATGCCGATATCATTGTCCCGCGCGGGGGTAAAAACCGCATTGCGATTGATGTACTAAAAGCGCATATCGCGCGTTTACTTAAAGCGTAAGGCATGATCTCCCATCACATGATGGGGCAATGACTGTGTCTCTAGGTAATCAGTCGTGGTTTAATCCATAATGTGTGCGCGAATATATCGAATGTGTGCGCGAATATATCGAATGAGTGCGGTGCATAAAGCAAAACACCGCGTGAGTAAATAACCGTGAGGAATGTTAGATGCGACTGTGCGACAGGCATATCAAAGAACACCTTGATGATGGCCGCATCAAAATTGATCCCCGTCCTGCCGCAGACGCGATTTCGGGCGTGACTGCGGATGTGACCCTGGGTAACCAGTTCCGTGTGTTTAACGATCATGGGGCCGCTTATATTGATTTATCGGGGCCGAAACAAGAAGTGAACGCCCAGCTTGAGCGTGTTATGAGTGATGAAATAGAAATCGCTGACGGCGACCCTTTTTATCTTCATCCGGGTCAATTGGCCTTGGCAGTCACGCATGAGGCTGTGACATTACCCGATAATATTGTCGGTTGGCTCGATGGCCGTTCATCGTTGGCGCGGTTGGGTTTGATGGTCCATGTCACGGCACACCGAATAGATCCGGGCTGGTCAGGGCGAATTGTTCTAGAGTTTTATAATAATGGGCGTCTACCGTTAGCGCTACGTCCCGGCATGCCGATCGGCGCCTTAAGCTTTGAGCCCATGTCAGGGTCAGCGGACCAGCCTTATAATAAACGGGACAATGCCAAGTACAAAAATCAGCAAGGGGCAGTCGCCTCTCGTATTAGCCAAGACAAGGCTTAATGAGTGAAATGCGCCTGAGGGCGCATTTTTTTTCTCACCAGGAACTCGACGGTTAAATCGTGGTCGATAACGCGTCTGACACACAAGGAGCATCTTGCAATGATAAAAAAAATCGTCCTTATTCTCGCAGCATTTGTCGTGGTGTTGATTGGCGCCGTCGCGACTTTAATTGCCACGGTAAACCCCAATCAATTTAAACCCTTGCTGGTGGAACAAGTCGCAGAGCAAACGGGCTATGAGGTCGTTATCGGTGGCGACATCGAGTGGCAGTTCTGGCCGAGTTTGGGCTTTTCCATTGCTGAGGTGGCGATCAAAAACCGACCTGGTTTTGATGAGCCTGATTTACTCCGTTTGTCCCGCGCGCAATTATCCGTTGATGTGTTGCCATTGATGTCTCAGACATTACAAGTGGGTGAAATTGTCTTACAAGACCCGCATGTATTTATCCAAACGTTGGCGAACGGCGATAGCAATGTGACGCCAACTCAAACAGTGACGCCAACTCAACCAAAAAACGTTGGCGCGTCGGCAGAGCGACAGACAAGTTCGACGTCGTCAGAGCCGGCTAGCCAGCAAGATACAGTGAGTGGGACGTGGCAAGTTTCTTTACAAGGTCTACGCGTCACCAATGCCAGTGTCGTGATTAAAGATGATCAGGTGGGTACGCAAACGGCCTTACGAGATGTTGATCTCCAAGTGGGCAATATAGCAACCGATATATGGACGCCACTGACCGTATCACTGCGTGGCGAACAGGATGGTGCGACCTTCAGCGCGCAAGGGCAGGGTGAACTGAAGCTTGCCGCGGATCCACAACAAAGTCAGTTACGAGAACTTGCGCTAAATGTTTCGGCACAACAAGGCGAGATGACCATCAATGAAGCCAATATTACCCTCGACCGTGCCGCCTTGGGTCAAGCGGCTCAGCTCGGCTTTAATATCAATGCGCAGACGTCAGAGCTAAAGGTTGAAACCTCTGGAAACGCACAAGTTACTGTGGCAGAAAGCCAAGACAAGGTCACAGTGCAGGGGTTGGACATGCTCACTCAGCTCTCGGGTGACGCATTACCCGGCGAGTCGCTGACTCAAGAGCTGGCGGCAGATATCGTCTTCGATGCCAAGCAGCAAACGTTAGATATCACTGAGATGACCAGCCGTCTTAATACTGACGAGGTGGTCATAGACGGTAAAGTGGCCATCAAGCTGGCAGATATCCCGCAAATTCGTTTTGCACTCAATACCAATCACATCGATCTCGATACCTTGTTACCGACAGACAATGCAGCGCCTCGTCAATCTGCAAACGAAAGTCAGTCTGGGTCCAATGATGGATCCAGCCCCAGTACGCAAACTGGGTCACTTAGCCAAGAAGAGCCTGATCTGAGAGTGTTGAAGACGCTGGATATTGCCGGCTCATTGGCGATGAAAGGGCTTACCGTGAGTAACGTTACCTTAGGACAAACACGCGCCACGGTTGCTATCAACCGTGGCAAAGTCGACGTGTCCGAGCTGATCACGCAAGCCTATGAAGGCAGGGTAGTTGTGCAAGGGATGTTAGATGCCACTCAAACCCCCGCGCGCTATCAAGTGAGTAAAAAAGCACGCAACATTGCCATCTTGCCGTTATTGGAGGATGTCGCACAGGTTGATCTGCTTGAAGGCAAAGGCAATGTGGATATTAACCTCCAAGGTCAAGGTTTATCGCCTTATGCTCTCCGTCAGGCGATTCAGGGCAGTGCTGCGATTTTCTTTGAGGATGGCGCGATCAACGGCATTAACTTGGCACAAATGCTGAGAGAAGCAAAAGCGACGTTGAAAGGAGAAGCGACCAGCAACGCTGCCAACGATGTGCGCAAAACCGACTTTAGTGCGCTCACCGCCAGTTTTACCATCGGAAATGGCATGGCACGTACCAACGATTTGCTACTAGAAGCCCCAGCGCTGCGAGTCAGAAGTGAGGGGCAAACTGATTTGCTGAAAGAAACGTTAGATTTTGATGTGTTCACGTCTGTGGTTGAAACCAGCAAGGGTCAAGGCGGCAAAGATATTGATGAACTTCGTGATGTGACCATCCCAGTGACGGTGGCCGGTACCTGGCAATCGCCGAGTTATCAATTAGATATCAAGCAGCTACTCAGCAGCAACAAAGTCTTGGAAGAAAAGGCACGCAAAGAAGCACAGCGTGGGATTAAAAAGTTACTGGGTGATAAAGCGGATGATGACAAGGTCAAAGAGGCAACCGATAAACTGCTTAATTTATTCCAGTGATCGGTTTACAACTTTTTACGCTAATAAATCAAAACCTTGTTAAAGGATAAGCGATGGATTCTATTACCCAGGCGGCACTGGGCGCGGCGGTTGCTGGGTTAGTCTCGGGCAAGCGCTGTTCTCCAAAAGTGCTTTTGGCCGGTGCTGCATTGGGCACCTTACCTGACTTAGATGTGCTGATTGATTATGGCGATCCGGTGGCGAATACGGTCAACCACCGTGGATTCAGTCACTCATTATTTGTGCTGCCTTGGGTTGGTGCAATCATCGGATGGTGCGGGTGGCGATGGCGTCGTCAATGGCCGCTGTGGCAAGTCATGACGCTGGTGATCGCGGTGCTCGTGACACACCCGTTGTTGGATGCGATGACGGTTTATGGTACCAAGCTTTTTTGGCCGTTAGACGTGCCTTCGGTAGCAGTCGCCAGCCTGTTTATTATTGACCCACTTTATACGGTGCCCTTATTGGTCAGTGTTATCGCCGCGTGTATTTGGCGACATCGGGGCGCCAAAGCATGTGGTATCGGGTTGGCAGTCTCTACGCTCTACCTGGCCAGTTCGGTCTATCAGCTTGAAAAGATTGAAGTACGTGTTGCAACCCAAACCCAAGGAACCGACTTGGCAGGGCGACCGCATATTATTATGCCCACCCCGTTTAACACGCTGCTGTGGCGAGTGGTGATTATCGGCGACGACCACTACTGGGAAGGACTCGCGTCACGCTTAGACAAAGATAAGCATATTCAATGGATCACGCGTCCTCGCGGACAATGGCCACTAGCGGGCTCGGAAACATTAATGGCACTTCGCACGTTTTCGCGTGATTTTATTCGCTTTGAAAATCGGAATGGGCAGCAGGTGGTGACCGACTTACGTTTTGGCGTAGCAAACTATCAACCCTTTCAGTTTTTGCTTGCCGAGCAAGACGCCGAAGGGCAGTGGCAGCCAGTTATGCCTAAGCAGCTTGAGCCAGGGCCGCTACGAGACAGCGCCTTGCCAACCCTCTGGCAGCGATTGCTGGGTGATCAATCGATTGATGCGCGTTTGTGTCGCCAGTCTTGCCAAGAGGATGCCGTGGACAAGACGCAGTCGATATCGTTAAACGCGAAGCCCTGAGAAAAGCGGCGCTCAGGTTAACGTCAGCCACGGCTTTCTTTGTTTTTACTCGGTAGCTTACCAGTCAATGCCTTGGCGCGCTTTCACGCCGGCGTCGAAGGCATGCTTAACGTTTCTGACTTCCGAGACGGTATCTGCTATCTCAACTAAGCGGCGGTGTGCGCCACGCCCAGTGATGATAACGGATTGTTCGCTAGGGCGTTGTTGCAGCGCATCAATGACTTCATCGAGGCTGATATAGTCGTACGTGATCATGTAGGTGATCTCATCCAGTACCACTAAATCGTAGCGGTCATCCGCAAGCATCGCCTGACACGCTGCCCATATTTGCTGAGCGGCTTGGGTGTCTGCGGTTTTGTCCTGCGTATCCCAGGTAAAACCGGTACTCATCACGTGAAAGTCGACACCATGTTGGCTCAGTAAATCCCGCTCTCCACAAGCCCACGTGCCCTTGATGTACTGAGCTACGCCACACTTTAGCCCATGGCCGGCGGCCCGCGCCACTGTGCCAAACGCGGATGTCGATTTACCTTTACCATTACCCGTTATGATCAGGAGGAGCCCTTTTTCTTGTTGCGCGGCTTCAATTCGAGCATCAACTTTTTCTTTTAACTTTTGCTGACGCTGTTTGTGTCCTTGTTCTGACATACGATTTCTAACCCCAAATAAACGTTACACCATAGTAAAGCGACGTCATGCTTCATGCTACCCATAACAACGCAAAGGCAAGCAGATTGAAGCGACTAGGCATCCGAGTGTCGACTTGATAGAGTAAAACTTTACCAATAAGGAGACTCTATCGATGACACCCCCAAAAAATGTGCCGAGTCTATTGGTGGTTTGCTTAGGCAATATTTGTCGTTCACCGACGGCAGAAGCGGTATTACGCGCCCGTGCCCAGACGAGAGGGATCATGGTGAACATTGATTCTGCGGGGACAGCAGGTTATCACCAAGGTAATCCGCCAGATAAGCGGAGCCAACAGGCAGGTCAAGCGAGAGGGTACTCGTTTGCCGGTATTCGAGCCCGTCAAGTGCGGCAGGAAGATTTTGCGGATTTCGATATGATCTTAGCGGCCGATGAAAATAACTTGGCCGACCTGCACGCACAATGCCCGGCTGATTACCAAAACAAACTGTCTCTGTTTCTCAGTTGGGGAGAGCAGACGGAGGGTGCGATCCCTGATCCTTATTACGGCGGCGACGATGGATTTGAGCACGTACTGGACTTATTGGAGCAAGCGGCAGACGGTGTGTTAGACCATATTGTTGCAAAGACCAACGCGCAATAGAAGCAGTTAAGACCACAGCCAGTTAAAACACGCATAGACACGCGGGGCATGAAAAAAGGCGCTGTCATCAAGCGCCTTTTGGATTTGTGATGAGAGACGCTACCATTTTTTCTTGGGGGCAAATAGCTCGTCCAATTCGCTTTTCTCTTCTTCTTGCTCGGACTGCAATTTCTCATGACCGCTGTTTAGCGTATGAGTGATATCGCTGTGCATTTTTTCAAGATGCTGTTTCATCTCTGACGAGTATTCATCGGTCTTTGGACTGACGACATCGATCGCTTTTTTCAGTAATTGCTGCGCCGTGCCCATTTGACCTTTATTTTTCGCATCGTTGGCACGTTTAATCACGTTCTCAATATTTATCTTGAGCTGCATTTGCTCTAGTCGCGCGTTTTCCGATACAAAAGCTTGCGTTGCCAAGCGGCCTTTCGAATGCTCGGCTTTAACCACTGAGCGCAAGCGCTTGACGAGTTTGAGCATCGATATTGCCTCTCGGTCGTTATGAGGCACTTTAAACGATGTCGAGTCTCGGTTGGAGTAGCTTTGTTTGACCTGATCGATTTGAGCCTGGGTCGCACTAATTCGTTGCTTAATTGACTTATCCGATGGATCGACCTCGTACATGGCTTTCAAGGAATCCAAGATCTTTTTGTTCAAGCACGCCAGTAACGTCCCGCTATAGGGTAGATTATGCGCATTGCCAATCAGCTCTTCTGTCGCATCGATGACGGCAATGTGCTTCGCCATTTCTTGGCGCTTGTGAGACTCGATTTGCTTTCGTTGTTGAGCCAATATGTTGTAGCCGACAATCAGGCCGAGCAATATGACACAAAGGCCAGCTATCAAGGCAATATTCATAATTTAGCGTCGATGTTCCTTGCAATAAACTCAACTGGTTAAGATACACCATCTCGACTGACAGAGATAGCATCAATCGAAAGGTGAAAGCTGCATGAGTGATCCGCCTCTAACTCTGAGCGTTGCGGCCTCGTCGAATGCGCCTTTATGAGTGTGGCCCATGATCTCGCGATCTGCGATAAAGTTGTTGCAATAAAATACTATTTGCGATCGAGTCGGTTAGAATGACAGGGTAAATTGCTTAGTGAATGTGCAATCGCTAACGTTTATATAACCAAAGCCTATTAAATAGTCGAATTTGGGTATATAAATGAGTGATATAAAACCATGCTGCCACTTAACCCACGAGGCTGACGCGTCTGCACTATGAAATTACAACAGCTTAGATATATCGTTGAAGTCGTTAACCACAACCTTAACGTATCTGCGACGGCGGAAAGTTTGTATACCTCTCAACCTGGGATTAGCAAACAAGTCAGGCTGTTGGAAGATGAGCTAGGCGTACAAATATTCGAACGAAGTGGTAAGCATTTAACGCAAGTAACACCAGCCGGTGAGGCGATTGTCGAGATCTCACAAAGCATTTTATCACGAGTAGAAAGCATCAAAGCGGTCGCTAGTGAGCATACTCATCCTGAAATGGGGAACCTCAATATATCGACCACCCATACGCAAGCGCGTTATGCATTACCCGACGTGATCAAAGCCTTTACCAAGCGGTACCCGAAAGTTTCCTTGCATATGCACCAGGGGACACCGACGCAAATATCCAGTTCAGTGGCAAAGGGGACGTCTGACTTTGCCATTGCAACCGAAGCATTTCATCTCTACGAAGATTTGGTGATGCTGCCTTGTTATCACTGGAACCGCTCGATCATTGTCACGCCCGATCATCCTTTAGCACAAAAAACGGATCTCAGTATTGAGGATCTCGCGGCCTATCCGCTCGTAACGTATGTGTTTGGGTTTACAGGGCGATCTGAGCTGGATGAAGCCTTCCATCGCGCTAACCGCACACCGAAAATTGTATTCACAGCAACGGATGCGGATGTGATTAAAACCTATGTGAAGTTAGGCCTAGGTGTGGGCGTGATCGCGAGCATGGCCATGGATAGTCATGCTGATGCAGATTTGGTTGCCATCGATGCGAGTCATATTTTCGGTGCGAGCACCACCAAGATAGGCTTCCGTAAAGGAACCTTTCTTCGTAGTTATATGTATGACTTTATTGAGCGTTTTGCGCCGCATTTGACCCGAAATGTGATTGACCAAGCGGTTGCACTGCGTACCAATGAAGAAATTGATGCTATGTTCAAGGACATTCCGCTTCCGGTTCGATAAACTGTTTAAAACGACGAGGCTGCTGAGGCAGCCTTTTTTGATCACGCACTCATCAATACCTTCATGCTAATCATGTCATCTTTATCGTTCAGCGACCAATTTAATCAGTTAACCAATCTGTTGATACAGCACCAAAATCTGTGGCGACCGATGCCGATGGCGCATACTCAGCTTCCGTGGCAAGACGACGGGCCGCTTTGCCAATGGCTCGCCACGTTGGATAATACGCAGCTCGCGGCGTTAAACGCGGATCCAGACGCTGTGATAAAAAAACTCGCGACCTGGTGGCCAGCGTTAAACCAGTTACCTGCGTTAGTCTCAGTACCGATGGCGCAATATACTGATATTGAAATTGATTCGCGCTTGAATGTTGGTGTGCCGGGACGCAAATGGGCGCAAATACAGGCGTATTTAGGCGCGATGCCGCAAACAAAGACGGCGTGTTATTTAGAGTGGTGCGCTGGAAAAGGATACTTAGGACGCGGTGTCGCGGCGATCACAGGTAAACCAGTAGAAAGCGTAGAATGGCAATCGGAACTGTGCGAACAGGGACAAACTTTCGCGGATCAAAAGGCGCTCCCGATGCAGTTTTACTCGTTAGATGCAATGAGTGAGGCGGCAACAGTCGTCATTGCCGGTTGTGAGCACGGGCTGGCGTTGCACGCGTGTGGCGACTTACACGTAAAGCTTCTTCAAAAGGCGGTCGCAACGGGTATGCGTGCACTAACGGTTTCACCTTGTTGTTATCATTTAATTCGCGGAGATAGGTATCAACCTTTATCCGCACAGGCGCAGGAAGCCGCCCTGACGCTTTCAAAAGCAGATTTAAAGCTCGCGGTTCAAGAGTCCGTCACTGGCGGGCAGCGGGTGCGCCGTCAACGCGAGCAGGAGGTCACTTATCGGTTGGGCTTTGATGAATGGCAACGTGACTATCAACAATCTGATCACTATTTACCGCTACCCGCACTCAAAAAGTCACAGCTTACCCAAGGGTTCGCTGCCTTTTGCCGCTGGGGGGCCGCGCAAAAAGGGCTCACATTCCCCGGCGACTTTGATCAGACTCACTACTTGGCTCGAGGCGAAGCAAGGTTTCTCGTGCTGGAGAAAATCAATCTAATTAAAAGTGCATTTCGGCGCGCCATGGAGCTGTGGCTAGTGCTTGATCGTGTTTTATATCTTCAACAACATGGATACCGTGTCACGCTAACCCAGTTTTGTGAACGCGAACTCACGCCAAGAAACCTCCTTATTCATGCAGAGCGTACTCATGGCGACCATATTCACATAAAAAAGAAACGACGTAATAACAATTAAGCACGTGCATAACGTGTTACGCCTAGTTGACAATATCTAGCGCGCCAAAGCCGGATGGTACTCGCTGCCGCGACTGAAAATGGGTACACTGGCGGTAAATAGTTTAATGTGAAGAAACTTTATTATGCCAGATATTGGTGTGTCGATTGCGGTGGCTCTGATCTTAGGGTTAGGGTGCTTTGTGCAGAGTTTGATTGGCTTTGGAATGGCGATCGTAGCGGCGCCGCTTTTATTGATGATTGATCCGAAATTGGTACCAACGACAATTTCATGGTGGGGCTGACATTAGCCAGTATTAACGCTTGGCAATATCGTCATCAGTTGTCTTTTCGTGATTTGAGTTGGGCGTACTTCGGCCGAGTGCCAGGCACCGCGGTTGCGGGCGGGATCATGTTGGTAGTCACAACACAAATGCTTGAAATTATTATAGGTGCTGCCGTCTTGCTCGCTGTGTTTGCCAGTGTGATGCGCTTTAATATTGCCCCCAACCGGCGTAACTTTTTTATCGCTGGGTTTACGTCGGGAGTCATGGGAACAACGACCAGTATCGGTGGTCCACCGATGGCGCTTGTGTTACAGCATGCAGAGGTGAATAAAATGCGCGCCTGTTTGGCAGGCTACTTTGTTGTGAGCTGCATTTTGTCTTTAATCGCCTTGAGCGCGACCGATTATCTAACCTGGTGGCATGTCAAACAAGCGGCATTTGCCGTTCCTGCCGTATTGCTGGCGACCTGGTTGGCTTACCGTATTGCGCCACGTGTTAAACCGCAATTTGTTCGCCGAGCGATGCTAATACTCTGTACATTGGCGGGGATAAGTACATTGGCGCGCGGACTTATCGGTGCTTAAAGGTCGCACCCCATTAGCGTGGGGTGCGACCGATGGTGTGAATCAAGGTCGGCCTCGGTGTGTTATCCGATAAATTGCGCCGCGACAACCGTGATACCGCCGACCATTGCCAGGCTCAATCCAAGATTACCGCCAATGACTTGATAGTGCTCGTCAGTTGAGACCGTCTGGCGTGCCTTACGCACCATCAAAACCGGGAGTACCACGGCAAGAATGACGAGTGCGATCGCAGCGTATCCTAACGCTGTGATAAAACCCTGCGGATAATACAGCGCAAAGACCAACGGTGGGAGGTAGGTAATAGCCGCTGTTTGTAAGCGCCCGCGCACGCTATCTTGGCGGTTAAAGCTGTCGGAGATAAAGTCAAACAAGCCTAAACTGACGCCGAGAAAAGACGTAGCTAGTGCTAAATCGGCGAACAGTGAGATGCTTGAAGCGATATAGTCTTGTTGAACCACTGATTGGATAATTGCCACAAATTGGGACAGTTCACCGTTTTGTACCAAGGTAGACTGTGCCACCGTACCGAGGCTGGCTACTTGCCAAAAGATATACAAGGCCAACGGAAGGGTTGAGCCAACAATCATGACCTTTCTTAGCGAGGGTAAGTCGATCCCGACGTATCGCACAATAGAAGGAATACTGCCGTGGAAGCCAAAAGACGTGAAAATGACCGGTAACGCGGCAACCAGCAAACCTCGTTCAACGGGCATTTCGACTAAGTTAATGCTAGAGACATGAGGCGTCAGTAGGGTTAAGGCCAAGATTAAGAATAATAACTTAATGGTGAATAACCCGCGGTTAATTAAATCCACTTTACTGGTGCCCAATGTCACCACAAGACCGAAAACCAGCGTAAATAAAACGGCGCCTGCCGCAGGTGGTAGCTCAATGGCCGACCATTGCGCCAGCTTTTCATTTAATTGGCTGCCCCCACCTGCAATATATGCGGCACAAAGTGAGTAGAATAAAAAGAGCATCGCAAACGACGCCAGCCATTTTCCTTTATTCCCCAAAAACTGTTTCGCTAAACTGTGCAATGTCGCGTCGGCCTCTGCGAACTGATGCACTTCTAACATCAGTAAGGCGGTATAGGTCATTAAGGCCCACATCGCACCCATGAGTGCCATCGATGCGCCAAACCCGATGCCGGCAGAGGCAAGAGGCAACGCCAGCATACCGGCGCCAATGGTTGTGCCCGCAATAATGAGCGAACTTCCGAGTACTTTATTCATATTATGTTTAACCAATGTTAATAAATAGTTAATTATTGTGTTCGCACAAAAGATAACCTGAATTTATTCGTATTGTGCATCGTCTAGACAGATAAAAAAACGGCTTTGTGTAATGTTACAGGTACGGTGTTGTAAAATAAAGTGTACGGTGAGGGTGGGGTAGTGCATTGTGCCGTCTAATGTCATAATCAAGGTCGGATGATCGCGACAACAAGGAGCGGCAAGGTGGACAAACAACAACATGAAACCCCATTGCCACGGATCGCAATGCTCTCGACAGGTGAAGAGGTATTGCTGGGTGATATTACCGATACCAACGCCGCTTGGCTTTCAAGAGTATTATTTGAAAACGGGCTGGCGATGTCTCGTCGTGTGACTATCGGCGATGAACTTGATGATATGGCGATTGAGCTTGTACGCCTGTCACAAACGGAAGAGGTCGTGATCGTAAATGGCGGATTAGGACCGACCACGGATGATTTAACCACGGCGGCCATGGCTGCTGCGATGGGGGTAGAGTTAACCCTCAATGAAGCGTGGTTAGACGAGTTAAAACAGCGGTTTGAGCGTCGAGGCCGGCCGATGGCCCAAAGTAACCTCAAGCAGGCGATGCTGCCAGAAGGCGCAAGGTTAATTGATAACCCCAAAGGCACTGCTTGTGGCTTTCACTGTGAGCTCAACGGATGTCACTTTTACTTTACGCCCGGAGTGCCTTCTGAGTTTTTCTCAATGGTTGAACAGCAAATTCTTCCTGAGTTGTTACATAATTACCCAGCTAAAGCGCGATCGTGTTACCGTTTATTTACATTTGGGCTGTCAGAGTCGGGGATAAGCGATGTGATGGCATCGTTAGTGCTTCCCAATAGTGCAACACTCGGATATCGCTCCAGCTTGCCGTTTATTGAAGTTAAGTTGTTCATCGAGGCGGATCATGTTGAAAAAGATGCGGTTCTGGACGCGTTACGGCATCGTCTTGCGGACTATGTCGTGTCCTTTTCTGAGCCGATGACGGCGGCATTAGCTGCGGATATCAATCATCACGGTGTGGTGTTAAAAGTTGCGGAACAATTCACTGGTGGTTGGCTGGCGAGCACTTTAAACGGTCAGGCGGCACATCTGGTTGAGCAGGGTTGGGTAATGTCGAATGCGCATGTGCCAGAGCAAGCGGTCGCTAATCCCTTAGCCGCGTCATTAGCGATGGCAAGTGCGACGACGTCGCCAGGACAGCGTCAAATCGGACTTGCCTGCGGGCCTGAGCTTCACGGCCAGATATGTGTGGCGATTTCTACCCCAGAAGGTGAATGGGGGCAGCGGCTTAGTTTTAAGCGACACCTTTCAAATGACGATGCACGTTGTTATATGGCGACGGTCTTATTAGACATGCTACGGCGTTATCTTAGTGGTGAAGCCGTTATTGCGGATTATGCATCCTTAACTCGCCACGACGACATTTTTATCGATGCACAGACGCTGGCGTAGAGAAGGTTACAGAAAAGAAGAACACGCCACGAGGCGGTGACTGTCGGTCACGCCTCGTTCACTTGTTTTTTAATGCATGCCGGTTGGTAGTCAAAGACAATTGAGACGTTAGTTTGTGGGGCACTTTGGCAGGCAAGGATTTCCCCGGGCATCACGAAAGCCATGGCATCGTGTTGAGTGACCGAACCTTGATTAAGTTTACAGCGACACGCACCACACAGACCACTTCGGCACTGATATTCAGGCTGAATGCCAGCATTTTCGAGCTGTTCAAGCAAGTTTTGGTGGGTGTTGCCACCCACCTCCACGCCATTCACGTCGATAGTGATACGGGTCATAGTTCAAAATCACCGAAGTCTTCAACGCTGACTTCATTGTCAATCTGTCCCACCAAGTAGGAGCTAATCTCCGCTTCTTGTGGGGCAACTTGCACGTTATCCGATGACAACCATGCATTAATCCAAGGAATGGGGTTTTGGGTTGCATCGTCGTACGCGGGGGCGAGGCCAACAGCGGACATACGCAGGTTGGTAATGTATTCCACGTATTGACACAAGATGTCTTTGTTCAACCCAATCATGGAGCCATCACGGAATAGATACTCGGCCCAATCCTTCTCTTGCTCGGCGGCTTTTTTAAACAGGTCAAAGCATTCTTGCTCGCATTCTTTTGCGATCTCAGCCATTTCAGGATCGTCCTGACCGCTACGCAGAATATTGAGCATATGTTGCGTGCCGGTCAGGTGCAGCGCTTCGTCACGCGCGATAAATTTAATGATCTTGGCGTTACCTTCCATTAATTCGCGCTCGGCAAACGCAAACGAACAGGCAAAGCTGACGTAGAAGCGAATCGCTTCAAGTGCATTCACTGACATTAAACACAAATACAACTGACGTTTTAGGGCACGCAAGCTCACGGTGACGGTATGACCGTTAATGGTATGTGTGCCTTCACCAAGCTGATGATAGTAGTTGCTTAGTTGAATAAGATCGTCGTAATACTGCGCAATATCTTCGGCGCGCTTTTGAATGTGTTCATTCATCACAATGTCGTCAAAGACAACCGCTGGATCAGCGACAATATTACGAATGATATGCGTGTAAGAGCGCGAATGAATGGTTTCTGAGAAACTCCACGTTTCAATCCAGGTCTCTAGCTCCGGAATGGACACCAATGGAAGCAGTGCCACATTTGGGCTACGACCTTGGATAGAATCCAATAATGTTTGATACTTCAAGTTACTGATGAAAATATGTTTTTCATGTTCAGGTAGCTTGTTGTAGTCAATACGGTCGCTTGATACATCGACTTCTTCTGGGCGCCAAAAGAAAGACAGCTGCTTTTCGATCAGCTTTTCAAAAATCTCATATTTTTGCTGGTCATAACGGGCAACGTTGACCGATTGGCCCAAGAACATCGGTTCTTTAAGCGGATCGTTGTTAATTTTAGAAAACGTACTGTAAGCCATGAATCTTATTAACCTCTAGAAAAGGGCCCGGGTGGGGCCCTTCGCATATTGTGTTAGATCTTACATGCGCCGCCGGCACAATCATCATCGGCAGCTTGTGCCGCGCTTGAGTCGGATTGACCGTCTGTCGCGCCATCACGGGTGTTGTGATAATACAGGGTTTTTACCCCTAATTTATAAGCTGTGAGCAGATCTTTAAGCAGTTGGTTCATAGGAACTTTACCGCTTGCATGTCGGCTCGGATCATAATTGGTGTTGGCAGAAATCGCTTGGTCAACGAATTTTTG
Source organism: Salinivibrio sp. EAGSL (assembly GCF_013366455.1). Lineage (NCBI taxonomy): Bacteria > Pseudomonadati > Pseudomonadota > Gammaproteobacteria > Vibrionales > Vibrionaceae > Salinivibrio > Salinivibrio sp. EAGSL. The sequence goes on from NZ_JABWMG010000003.1 coordinate 148,070, forward strand.
CATGATACCCACTAACTGTAAGTAACCCTCATTGCTACCAATGTTCCAGAGCAGTTCGTAGTTATTTTTATATTTATCATACTCCGGTACCACCTGCTTCAAGATGCCATCTTTTGATGCTTTGACCGAGACAAAACCACGCGGTGGCTCAATGCCATTGGTGGCATTTGAGATTTGCGAAGACGTCTCAGACGGCATCAGCGCTGTCAGGGTCGAGTTACGCAAACCATGGGTTTGAATATCCTTACGTAGGGTTTCCCAATCCAGATGAAGCGGTTCGTCGCAAATCGCGTCTAAATCTTTTTTATACGTATCAATAGGGAGAATGCCCTGTGCATAGGTGGTTTCATTAAAGGCTGGACATGCGCCTTTCTCTTTCGCCAGCTCTACCGATGCACGCAATAAGTGGTATTGGATGGCTTCAAAGGTACGATGCGTGAGGCCATTCGCACTGCCATCCGAATAACGCACGCCATGTTTAGCCAGGTGGTATGCGAAGTTAATGACACCCACACCGAGCGTACGACGGTTCATGGTCGCTTTACGTGCGGCGGGCAATGGATAGTCTTGGTAATCCAACAACGCATCCAGTGCACGAATGGTCAATTCAGCTAGCTCACCCAACTCATCGAGTGATTCAAGCGCACCCAGGTTAAAGGCCGAGAGGGTACACAGTGCAATTTCACCGTTCTCGTCTTCAACATTATTCAGTGGCTTAGTGGGGAGGGCAATCTCCAGACACAGGTTCGACTGACGAATCGGCGCAACAGATGGATCAAACGGGCTATGCGTATTGCAATGGTCCACATTTTGAATGTAAATACGACCTGTTGACGCACGCTCTTGCATCATCAGTGAGAACAAATCCACGGCTTTAACGGTTTCACGCTGGATTGATTCATCTGCTTCGTACTGGGTATACAGACGCTCAAATTCTTCTTGGTTTTCAAAGAATGCATCATAGAGCCCTGGCACATCTGATGGTGAGAACAACGAAATGTTGCCACCTTTAAGCAAACGGGTGTACATCAGCTTGTTAATTTGTACCCCGTAGTCCATATGGCGGACACGGTTCTCTTCGACGCCTCGGTTATTTTTCAATACCAGCAGCGATTCAACTTCACGGTGCCACATCGGGTAGAACAAAGTCGCTGCACCACCACGTACGCCACCTTGTGAGCAACATTTCACCGCGGTTTGGAAATACTTATAAAAAGGGATACAGCCGGTGTGGAAAGCTTCACCGCCACGAATAGGGCTACCCAGTGCACGAATGCGGCCTGCGTTAATGCCAATCCCTGCGCGCTGTGACACGTAGCGAACAATGGCACTGGACGTCGCATTGATTGAATCCAAGCTGTCGTCACACTCAATCAGCACGCAAGAGCTAAACTGGCGTGTTGGTGTCCGTACGCCTGACATAATCGGCGTTGGCAGCGAAATTTTAAACTGCGACGCGGCATTGTAGAAGCGGCGAATATAGTCAAGACGCGTTTCTTTGGGATAAGAGGCAAACAAACAGGCAGCGACCATCATGTACAAGAACTGCGCGCTCTCGTAAATCTCACCGGTGACTCGGTTTTGTACCAGGTATTTACCTTCCAGCTGTTTGACGGCCGCATACGAGAAGTTCATATCACGCCAGTGATCGAGATAGCCATCCAGGGTCTCGAGCTCTTCGAGGCTGTAGTCTTCCAAAATGTGTTTATCGTATTTGCCTTTCTCAACCATGCCTTTTACATGATCAACCAGCTTAGGTGGCTCGAATTGGCCATAGGCTTTTTACGTAAATGGAAGACAGCCAAACGCGCCGCGAGATATTGATAATCCGGGCTTTCTTCAGAGATAAGGTCGGCAGCGGCTTTGATGATTGTCTCGTGGATATCTTCAGTGCGCATGCCATCGTAAAACTGGATGTGAGAGCGCATCTCAACCAGAGAAACGGAAACGTTTGAGAGGCCTTCGGCAGCCCAAGTCACAACGCGATGGATTTTGTCGAGGTTTAAGTTTTCTTTGCGTCCATCACGCTTTAATACGGTAATTTCTTGGTTCATTTGTATGCTTTCCCAATATTTCCTTGCCAAACTGCTCTTTTTGCAAGTTCTTATAAAATGCTGATGATTTTTTGGTCGGCCTCTATGCGGACGTTGCGTCGTTCATACACTATATATAGGGGTCGGCGTGTAAGTCGGTTACAAGATAGTGATATAGGCGCACTTTTGCAAGCCAATCTGACGGCCTTAGGGTGTGGATATCTTGGGGATGTTATCCTTAAAGTTAGTAACTACCAACCTACTGGCTCAAGGCCGCCAAGATTAATGAAAATTTCAATCACTGAAAGGCAAAAATTAGCAATAAAAAAAATTTATTTTGGTTGATCTTAGTCATGATCAGTGATCGGTTTTAACTGATTGAAAAGCCAGCAAACCCCACAAAATGTGGGGTGTGACTAGGATCCAAGAAAGGCGCTAAGCTGTGTTGGTGTGGTAAAAATATGATCTGCTTCCCAATTGCTAATTAGCGCCGGATCACCCACATATCCCCAGCCAGCAACAATCGACTTCATATTCGCTGCATGAGCCGCCCGAGTATCATTTTCGATATCTCCGACGTAGAAGCAGCACTCTGGCGCACAATCAAGCGTTTTGGCCGCTTCTAAAAGAGGTAATGGATGCGGCTTAGCGTGCGCATAAGTATCGGCACCCACAATCACTTGTGCCGCTTGCAGACGCGGAAAGTGGTCGAGTAACTGATGAGTGAGCCCTTCAGGCTTATTGGTCACAATGCCCCAACGCATCGCTAAATGCGCCAACTTATCCAGCAGTGCATCAATACCTGGATACACCTGCGTCCCTTGGCAAATCGCTTGGCCATAATGATAAAGAAAGCGCGCACGTAAGGCGATAGGATCTTGATGTTTTGCTTGCTCGCCAAATCCGGCCGTGAGCAGCCCTCGCGCCCCAAAACTGGTGTGGGTGTATATTTGCTCCGCGGTCAAAGGCGGCAGGTCAAATTCGGCTAAAACACGATTCGCAGCTTCACCCATATCGGGCGCAGTATCGAGCAGGGTGCCATCAAGATCAAAGAGGATGGTCGACGGAGTCATGCCAGCTTGCTTCCTTTTCAGTCGGTTAGGGGGCCTGAGTATGAACGAGATAATTCACATCGACATTGGTATTCGACAGCTTATAGGTGTCGAAAAACGGATTATAGTGCAACCCAGTCATATCTTGGGCATTAAGCGAGGTGTTATCAATCATTGTCATCAGCTCTGAGGGCCGAATAAATTTATGATGCTCGTGGGTGCCTTTCGGGACTAACTTCAGAATGTGCTCGGCACCGACAATCGCAAATAGCCAGGATTTTGTATTGCGATTTAAGGTTGAGAAAAAGACATGGCCACCCGGTTTAACCATTTGGGCACAGGCGTGAATGACAGAGGCGGGCTCAGGGACATGCTCTAGCATCTCCATACATGTCACTACATCGTATTGCTGGACAAAGCTACTGGCGTGTTCTTCGGCTGTTGATTGGATGTATTGAACATCGACGCCCGCTTCAAGCGCGTGGAGTCGGGCAACGGTGAGTGGCTCTTTACCCATATCTAAGCCGGTGACGTCGGCGCCTTCTTGCGCCATGCTTTCTGCAAGGATCCCGCCACCGCAGCCGACATCGAGCACCTTCTTACCAAATAGTCCACCGGCTTTGGCCATCACATAGTCAAGACGCAGAGGATTGATTTGGTGTAGAGGCTTAAACTCACCCTCTAAATCCCACCAACGTGATGCCATGTCTTCAAACTTTTGAATTTCTGCCGGATCGACATTTGATACCTGAGTCATAACTACAGCTTCCTTATCGGTTTTGCTGCATTATAGCGAAATCCAACACGATAAAAAGAAGCCTATCTATCAGCGCGACGTGATACATCAGGCCAGCGCGCTCAGACACCTTGTGGGCTTATATTCTTAAAAATGCATAGCCAGATACGGAAGTGGTGGGTTTTTATCCGTATAGACGCATTCAGAGCGTCTACTAACGAGATCCGTGATACATCTTGGCCATATTCACGTGTCTCGTAGAAGGCTTTGTGTTATTCTCCGTAGTCACGTATTTGAATACGCAAACATTATTTTGAGGGATGTTGGCTCCATGAGCGATCTTGCTAAAGAGATCACGCCAGTCAATATCGAAGAGGAGCTGAAAAGCTCATACCTCGACTATGCAATGTCCGTCATTGTTGGCCGAGCTCTTCCTGACGTGCGTGATGGCCTAAAGCCAGTACACCGCCGCGTATTATTCGCGATGAACGTACTAGGCAACGACTGGAACAAGCCATATAAGAAATCGGCCCGTGTGGTCGGTGATGTGATCGGTAAGTATCACCCACACGGTGATAGTGCGGTTTACGACACCATTGTGCGAATGGCGCAGTCATTCTCGCTACGCTACAGGTTGGTAGATGGTCAAGGTAACTTCGGTTCTATTGACGGCGATTCTGCGGCGGCGATGCGTTACACCGAAGTGCGCATGGCAAAAATTGCCCATGAACTGCTCGCCGATCTTGATAAAGAAACCGTGGATTATGTGCCAAACTACGATGGCACCGAACAAATCCCGGATGTGTTGCCAACACGCGTACCTAACCTGCTCGTCAACGGTGGGTCAGGCATTGCGGTCGGGATGGCAACCAACATCCCACCTCACAACTTAACCGAAGTGGTTAATGGTTGTCTGGCTTACATCGATAACGAAGATATTACCATCGACGAGTTGATGGACTACATCCCAGGCCCTGACTTTCCAACCGCGGCAATGATCAATGGCCGTAAAGGGATTGAAGACGCTTACAAAACGGGCCGTGGTAAAGTTTACTTACGTGCCAAAGCGGATATCGAAACAGAAAAAATGGTAAAGAGACCATCGTTGTTAACGAGATCCCTTACCAAGTCAACAAAGCGCGTTTGATTGAAAAAATCGCCGAGTTGGTAAAAGACAAAAAAATCGATGGTATTTCTGCACTGCGTGATGAGTCGGATAAAGACGGCATGCGGATTGTCATCGAATGTCGCCGCGATGCGGTTGCGGAAGTGGTTCTAAACAACCTTTACGCGCAAACGCAATTGCAGACATCGTTCGGTATCAACATGGTGGCGCTGGACAACAACCAGCCGAAGCTTTTCAATTTGAAAGAAATGTTGAAATGCTTTGTCAATCACCGCCGCGAAGTGGTTACACGTCGAACGGTTTACGAATTACGTAAAGCACGCGATCGTGCCCATATCCTGGAAGGGCTCGCGGTCGCGCTTGCTAACATCGATGAAGTGATTGAACTGATTCGTCAAGCACCAACACCTGCTGTTGCCAAGCAAGAGTTACAAGACCAAGGTTGGAAACTCGGTGGCGTATCGGCAATGCTTGAAGCGGTTGGGGGCGAAAATGCCCGTCCAGAGTGGCTTGCGGCAGAATTTGGTGCCCGCAACGATGGGTCTTATTATCTCACTGAGCAACAAGCGCAAGCGATCTTGGATCTGCGTTTGCACAAGCTTACTGGGCTTGAGCACGAAAAGATCTTAGACGAGTACAAAGGGCTTCTAGAGCAAATCGCGGAGCTATTACACATCTTAGCGAGCACTGAGCGCTTGATGGAGGTCATCCGTGAAGAGCTGGAAGCGGTGCGTGATAGCTATGGTGATAAACGTCTAACTGAGATCACTGCGGCAAGTGCCGACATTGATATCGAAGATCTGATCAACCAAGAAGATGTGGTAGTGACGTGGTCACACGACGGGTACGTCAAGTACCAAGCGTTGAGTGACTATGACGCGCAACGTCGTGGTGGTAAAGGCAAATCGGCGACGCGTATGAAAGATGAAGACTTCATCGAGCGTCTATTGGTGGCAAACACCCACGACACCATCTTATGCTTCTCCACCCGTGGCCGCATGTACTGGCTGAAAGTTTATCAATTGCCGCATGCGTCACGTAATGCCCGTGGTAAGCCGATTGTTAACTTACTCCCGCTTGAAGACGGTGAGCGAATTACCGCTATTCTACCGGTGCGTGAGTACGAGGAAGACAAGTATGTCTTTATGGCAACCGCACACGGCACGGTGAAGAAAACGCCGTTGACTGACTTTAGTCGTCCACGTAGCGCCGGTATTATTGCGGTGAACTTACGTGACAACGATAGCCTGATTGGCGCGCAGCTCACCGACGATAGCAGCGAAGTCATGTTGTTCTCGCAATTCGGTAAAGTCGTGCGGTTTGTCGCTTCAAATGACACCGTGCGTGCAATGGGTCGTACCGCTGCAGGGGTGCGAGGTATTCGATTGGCCGAGAATGACCAAGTTGTCTCGCTGATTATCCCGCAAGCCGGCGCTGAGATCCTAACCGTCACCGAAAATGGCTTTGGTAAACGTACCGCTTTGGATGAATATCCGACCAAGAGTCGTGCAACCAAAGGGGTGGTATCGATCAAAGTCTCCGAGCGTAACGGTGATGTCGTGAGTGCCATTCAGGTGTGTGAAGGCGACGAGCTGATGATGATCACCAATGCGGGCACACTAGTACGTACTCGCGCCGAAGAAGTGAGCCAAGTGGGTCGAAATACCCAAGGTGTTCGTCTGATCCGCGTCAGCGATGACGAGAAAGTGGTTGGCCTACAGCGTATTGAAGAGCCTGATGAAGAAGAAATGGAAGCGCTGGCGAATGAAGCTGCTGCGACCCATAAATCAGAGGGTGTCGACACGTCGGATGAGGATGTTTCACCTACGGTGAATGATGATCAAGACGACGCGCCAGCGTCGGATGAGGATTCAAACACCTAATCGTGACTCGGTGTAAGATTAAAAAGGGTGCAGTGAACTGCGCCCTTTTTTATTGCCTATTGATTGGGTAGCGCTAAAAATATCCAGGCGTGCCAAGAAATCAGGGTGGAATGTGTCTTGGTGCTTTCAAAATGTGCGTGAAACGTGTTAAATCAATCACACGCCTTTTAAAACGAACGGCTTAAAACGTCTTTTTAAAACAACGAGTATTCTTGCCGTCCAACGGACGCGGGAGATGACAAAAAGCAGGAGCCCCTCCCCAACATGGATAACGTCTATAACTTCTCAGCTGGCCCGGCGATGCTGCCGCGTGAGGTCATGCTTAAAGCCCAAAAAGAATTCATGAACTGGCAAGGCCTTGGCACGTCAGTAATGGAAGTTTCGCATCGCAGTGAGGCATTTTTATCTTTAGCTCGCCAGTCTGAGCAAGATCTGCGAGAACTGCTGGTTATTCCAGAGAATTATCACATTCTATTTTGCCAAGGTGGCGCACGTGCGCAATTTGCCGCAGTACCCATGAACCTCATGGGCAACCATACCATTGCTGATTACGTTGATGGCGGTTATTGGGCCGAGAGTGCCGTCAAAGAAGCAAAGCGCTATTGCACACCGAATGTGATTAACGTTCGACGCGAGCGTGACGGTAAGCGAGCTATCTCGCCAGCCAAAGATTGGTTGCTCAGTAGTGACGCTGCGTATGTGCATTTTTGCCCGAATGAAACCATTGATGGCATTGAAATTAACGATCTGCCCGACACCCATAAGCCGATTGTCGCCGACATGTCATCGACCATTTTATCACGTCCGATCGACGTGTCTCGATATGGTGTTATTTATGCGGGTGCACAGAAGAATATTGGCCCTGCTGGACTCACACTGGTCATCGTGCGTGATGACTTACTGGGCTTGGCAAAAGATGTATTGCCAAGTGTGCTCAATTACAAAGTATTGGCCGATAAAGACTCCATGTTTAACACACCACCGACCTTTGGCTGGTATCTTGCGGCTGAAGTGTTTAAGTGGTTAAAACAACAAGGTGGTATTGAAGCGGTGTACGCGCGTAACCAACAAAAAGCGGCGTTGCTATACGATGCCATAGACCAGTCAAGCTTGTACCGGAACCAGATTCATCCTGACAACCGATCATTGATGAATGTGCCGTTTCAACTGGCCAATAGTGAGCTGGATGAAACCTTCCTCGCGGAAGCGACAGCGCAAGGCCTACATGCACTCAAAGGCCACCGTGACGTGGGTGGGATGCGAGCGTCTATTTATAACGCGATGCCACTAGAAGGGGTGCAAACCCTCGTGGACTTTATGCATGAGTTTGAGAAAACGCACGGCTGATTCACTGTGTCCAGGTAAGATTTATCGAAAAAGACCGCTTTTGTCGTGAAAGCGGTCTTTTTATTTCCCTTCTCGACACTTTGATAAAAATAATAATTGTGAGACCGCTTGTATTTTGGTTACTCTGGGGACACTAAGCATCACGGATATAAACCAGAATGGAGCAACTGACACTTTCCCCCATCTCTCATGTTAATGGTCAAATTCACCTACCTGGCTCGAAAAGCGTGTCTAATCGCGCCTTGCTGCTTGCCGCGTTAGCGTCAGGCACCACACGATTGACCAACCTACTCGATAGTGATGACATTCGGCATATGCTTAATGCATTTACCGCGTTAGGTGTGTCGTATCAACTGTCTTCGGATCGCACCGAATGTGTGGTAGAAGGGCTGGGACAAGCTTTTCAGGTCGACACCCCGCTTGAGCTATTTTTGGGCAATGCCGGCACAGCGATGCGGCCTTTAACTGCGGCACTGTGCCTGGGTAAAGGCGAGGTGACCTTGACTGGCGAACCAAGAATGAAAGAACGCCCGATTGGTCACTTGGTCGACGCGCTCAATGCGATCGGCGCTGATGTCCGTTATCTCGAGGCCGAAGGTTACCCGCCATTGCGCATCAAAGGTACAGGGTTAGCTGGCGGTGATGTCAACATCGATGGCAGTATCTCCAGCCAATTTCTGACCGCGCTGCTGATGGCTGCTCCGTTTGCGCGCCAAGAAACGCGTATTACTATCAAAGGCGATTTGGTCTCTAAGCCTTACATTGATATTACCCTTGCTATCATGGCGCAATTTGGCGTCGAGGTGCAAAACGACAACTATCAGCGCTTTGTCGTGCCGGCTGGTCAGCACTATTGCTCGCCTGGGCATTTTATGGTTGAAGGCGATGCATCGTCTGCCTCTTATTTTCTTGCGCCGCGGCAATCAAAGGCGGTGAAGTTAAGGTCACAGGCATTGGACGGAAAAGTGTACAAGGTGATATCCAGTTTGCCGATGCGCTAGCCGCAATGGGCGCGGATATAGAGTGGGGCGACGATTACGTGTTAGCGCGCCGCAATACGCTACAAGGCGTGGATATGGATTTTAACCATATTCCCGATGCCGCGATGACCATTGGTGTCGCTGCGTTATTCGCAAACGGACCGACGCGCATTCGTAACGTGTATAATTGGCGAGTCAAAGAAACCGATCGACTTTATGCCATGGCAACGGAGTTGAAAAAACTCGGCGCCGTGGTCGAAGAAGGTGACGATTATCTGTATGTTGAGCCACCTAAGCAACTTAAGCATGCGGCAATCGACACGTATGACGATCATCGCATGGCGATGTGTTTTTCGCTGGTGGCACTCAGTGATACGCCCGTTACCATCAATGACCCGGGTTGCACCTCAAAAACCTTTCCTGATTACTTCGACAAGCTAGCGGCAATCAGCGCTGACTGATGATAAAGCGTGAGGGTTTTTTATTGCTGCTGATATTGAGTCAGCAGCAATGATTTCCTTGTCCATTTCTTCTATAATGTGCACCGAATTATACAACCGCCCGTTTTCGTTAAAGCGTGATGCAAGCAAAAGCCTGATGCGACTAACAAGCATCATGTGACTAACAAGCCTGATGCGACAAAACGGGCGCGTTGAGCGATCGAGACCAACGTGGAGAGATTTATGCCGATACAGGCGCCTGTCATTACAGTAGATGGACCAAGCGGTGCAGGAAAAGGAACCCTATGTATGCGACTGGCTGAAAAGCTCGGTTGGCACCTGCTCGACTCAGGAGCTATCTATCGGGTACTGGCTCTCGCAGCGATTCATCATGACGTTGATACCGAATCTGAAGAAGCACTGGTGCCACTGGCCGCCAACTTAGACGTGCAGTTTTTGGCCGAAGGAGACTTGGTGAAAGTGATCCTGGAAGGCGAAGATGTGTCCGGGACCTTGCGGACCGAGCAGGTAGGCAACCAAGCCTCAAAAGTGGCTGCGTTACCCCGGGTTCGTGAAGCATTATTACGCCGCCAGCGCGCCTTTGTTGGTGAGCCGGGGTTGATTGCTGACGGACGTGATATGGGAACGGTAGTGTTCCCGAAAGCGGCGGCTAAAATCTTTTTGGATGCCAGTGCAGAAGAACGCGCGCGTCGCCGTCAGCACCAGTTGCAAGGTAAAGGGGTTAATGTTACCTTTGAGCAACTTTTAAGTGAAATTCAAGAGCGTGATGATCGCGATCGCAACCGAGCGGTGGCACCATTGCGTCCTGCGTCTGACGCCTTAGAGCTAGATTCTACCTCGTTATCGATTGACGAGGTGATCGAGCAGGCGTTAGCGTTTATTGAAAGCAAATTATCGGCTGCATAAGCAGTCTATAACCGTTAGCTGCAAGGATGATAGCTGACATATTTTACAACCCCATGCGGTAGGATACCCGTGGACGTTTATCAAATTGAAGATTTTAAATATAATGACTGAATCTTTTGCTCAACTCTTTGAAGAGTCTCTAAAAGAAATCGAAACTCGCCCAGGTTCTATTGTTAAGGGTACTGTTGTTGCTATCGAGAACGGTTTCGTTCTGGTTGACGCAGGCCTGAAATCTGAATCGTCCATTCCGGCTGACCAATTCAAGAACGCTGCTGGCGAACTTGAAATTGAAGTAGGCGGTGAAGTCGATGTAGCCCTGGACGCAGTGGAAGATGGTTTCGGTGAAACTCAGCTTTCTCGTGAGAAAGCTAAGCGTCACGAAGCTTGGATCCAGCTAGAAAAAGCGTACGAAGAAGCTGAAACCGTTAACGGTGTTATTAACGGTAAAGTGAAAGGTGGTTTCACCGTAGAACTGAACGGCATCCGTGCGTTCCTACCGGGTTCACTGGTTGACGTTCGTCCAGTACGTGACACTTCTCACCTGGAAGGCAAAGAGCTCGAGTTCAAAGTAATCAAGCTTGACCAGAAGCGCAACAACGTTGTTGTTTCTCGTCGTGCGGTTATCGAGTCAGAAAACAGCGTTGAGCGTGACGAGCTGCTAGCTTCTCTGCAAGAAGGCATGGAAGTTAAAGGTATCGTTAAGAACCTGACTGACTACGGTGCGTTCGTTGATCTGGGCGGCGTTGATGGCCTGCTTCACATCACTGATATGGCGTGGAAGCGCGTTAAGCACCCATCAGAAATCGTTAATGTTGGTGACGAAATCAACGTTAAAGTTCTGAAGTTTGATCGTGAGCGTACTCGTGTATCACTTGGTCTGAAACAACTGGGTGAAGATCCATGGGTAGCCATTGCTAACCGTTACCCAGAAGGTCACAAGCTGACTGGTCGTGTAACTAACCTAACTGACTACGGCTGCTTCGTTGAAATCGAAGAAGGCGTTGAAGGTCTGGTACACGTGTCTGAAATGGACTGGACCAACAAAAACATCCACCCATCTAAAGTGGTTAACGTGGGTGACGAAGTTGAAGTTATGGTTCTGGACATCGACGAAGAGCGTCGTCGTATCAGCCTAGGTCTGAAACAGTGTAAAGCCAACCCATGGCAGCAATTCGCTGAAACTCAGAACAAAGGCGACCGTGTTACTGGTAAGATCAAGTCAATCACTGACTTCGGTATCTTCATCGGTCTAGACGGCGGCATCGACGGTCTGGTTCACTTGTCTGACATTTCTTGGAACGCAACAGGCGAAGAAGCCGTTCGCGAATACAAGAAAGGCGACGAGATCTCAGCAGTGGTTCTTCAGGTTGACGCAGAGCGTGAGCGCATCTCACTCGGCATCAAGCAGATGGAAGAAGACCCATTCAACAACTACCTGGCAGCCAACAAAAAAGGTGCTATCGTTAATGGTACGGTAACTGCTGTTGACGCGAAAGGCGCAACGGTTGAGCTAGCAGAAGGTGTTGAAGGTTATCTGCGTGCTTCTGAAGCATCGCGTGACCGTGTTGAAGACGCGACGCAAGTGCTTTCAGTTGGCGACAGTGTTGAAGCGAAGTTCACCGGTGTTGACCGTAAGAACCGCGTTCTTAACCTGTCTGTCCGTCTGAAAGACGAAGCTGACGAGCAAGAAGCAGTAGCGAGCCTGAACAAAACCGAAGAAGGTTCTATCGGCAACGCTATGGCTGACGCGTTTAAAGCAGCGAAAAGCGAATAATGTATACGTTGAGGGGGAAATTTTCCCCCTCTGCACTTATACTGTTGAGAAACATACTAAAGCGGGGTGTTTATGACCAAATCTGAGTTGATTGAAAGACTCTGTAGTCAACAAACCCATCTATCTGCGAAGCAGGTAGAGGATGCCATCAAGGAAATCCTTGAGCATATGGCAAGCACACTAGAAAGCGGTGATCGTATCGAAATCCGTGGTTTTGGTAGTTTCTCACTACATTATCGCGCGCCTCGTGTGGGGCGTAATCCTAAAACAGGCGAAAAGGTCGAGTTAGACGGCAAGTACGTCCCTCACTTTAAACCTGGTAAGGAGCTTCGTGATCGCGTTAACATTTATGGTTAATCGATAGACGCTGAAAAAAACGGCATGCTGCAAGTATGCCGTTTTTTTATGTCCGCTGATCATAGCTTGCGTGACGAATTTCCTGCATAATCATACCTCCTGTGTAAGATCTTATACCTACGACGACACGTTGTTATTCGGATTAACCTTAGCCTGAATAAAGCGTAAGCTAGGGGAAGGGTAACGACGACGTTTGGTATTGAAATCAAGCGTCAATGTTCACAATGGCAGGTGCCTCGCACTTTGTCTATCTACCATCACTGATCGGGCATTCGGCCTTTCGCAATGAGGGAATACTTGTGAAAATACTCGGCATTCTGTTTCTGGTATTATGCTTTTTGATCGCCTTGGCGCTAGGAGCGCAAAACCAAGCTGTGGTCAATTTTAACTATTTAATCGCTCAGGGTGAGTTTCGTTTATCCGTCATCTTGGGTATTGTCTTTGTCATCGGGTTTGGCATTGGCTGGCTCGTTTGCGGCGCACTATATCTCAAAGCCCGAATGACGGCTCGAGGACTACGTAAACAGGTGGAAAAGCAACGCAAAGAACTTGATAAGTTGCGTACGGACCCGCTTAAGGAACAATAATTCATGCTAGAGCTGTTGTTTCTGTTACTCCCGATTGCCGCCGGTTACGGCTGGTACATGGGTAACAGGAATGCTCGTCATCGACGGCAAGAACAGTCCCATCATTTGTCTCGCCAATATGTGGCGGGGCTCAATTTGCTGCTGTCTGAGCAATCAGATAAAGCGGTCGACTTATTTATCGAGCTTTTGCAGGTCGATAACGAAACCATTGATACTCACCTGGCGTTGGGCAACCTTTTTCGCTCTCGGGGTGAAGTCGACCGGGCAATCCGAATTCATCAAAACCTAATCGCTCGGCCCAATCTCACCTTAGATCAGCGCAACCTCGCGATGCAGCAGCTGGCTAAAGATTATATGGTTGCCGGCTTTTTTGATCGCGCCGAGAAAATCTTTGCAGAGCTGGTTGATGAGCCCGATTATCGCGAATTTGCCCTGCAGCAATTACTTGCCATTTCGCAACAAACGCGAGAATGGGAGCAAGCAATCGATACCGCAGCGAAGCTGGTCAAAATGGGCAAACATAAGCTGCGTAAAGATATCGCACATTTCCACTGTGAGCTTGCGATGCAGCAACTCGCTGAGGGTGATGAGCACAAGGCACGGCAATTGTTACGTCGTGCTTTGTCTTACGATAAAAGCTGTGTCCGAGCGAGCTTAAAATTGGCAAGACTCGACATTCAGCATGAAGATTACAAAGGGGCGCTCAAACAGCTCGAGAACATCTTAGAGCAGGATGCTGATTTTGTCAGTGAAGCGCTACCTTTGCTTGCAGAAAGCTATCGCGCCTTGGGACGAGAGATGCAGTTGGTGCGTTTTTTAAAAGAATGTATTGAAAAGAATGCAGGCGTCAGCGCCGAGCTAATGCTCTCTGAAGTGATTGGCAGCAACGAGAATATCGCCATGGCGCAGAGTTTTCTTACGCGCCAACTTACGCGTAATCCGACCATGCGCGGCTTTTATAAGTTAATGGAATACCATGTTGAGCAAGCCGAGGAAGGGCGAGCAAAAGCAAGCTTGAACACCTTAAAAGGCTTGGTCGCTGAACAAATGAAAGTGAAGCCTCATTACCGATGTCGTAAATGTGGTTTTTCCACGCATGCGCTTTATTGGCAATGCCCATCTTGCAAAAGCTGGGGCGCTATCAAGCCAATTCGAGGGCTTGATGGGGAGTAATGGCGATGCTTAGGCATCGCCGTTTTTTTATCGGTTAGTGCGGCATTATGCCGTTTATAAGCATTCAACGAGGAACGAGGAAACAACATGCACGACCCAAAAGTCATCGTGGCACTTGATTATGCAGATATGAACCAAGCGTTATCCTTTGCGGATAAAATCGAGCCAGGTTCATGCCGTTTAAAAGTGGGCAAGGAAATGTTTACCTTGTTTGGCCCAGTGCTTGTCAAACAGCTTCATGCAGGCGGACACGACGTCTTTCTCGACCTCAAGTTTCATGATATTCCCAATACCTGTGCCCGTGCTGTAGCGGCTGCGGCAGAGCTAGGCGTGTGGATGGTCAATGTGCATGCATCAGGAGGCGAGCGCATGATGAGTGCAGCACGCGAGGCGCTTGAACCATATGGAGGCAACCGCCCATTGCTTATCGGTGTCACCGTGTTGACCAGCATGACGGATGCGGATTTACGCCAAATTGGGGTACAACGCTCACCACAAGCGCAGGTGCAGCATCTTGCCAAGCTGACGCAACAGTCGGGTTTGGATGGTGTGGTGTGTTCAGCACAAGAAGCCAGTTTGCTTAAAGCGCAGTGTGGTGACACCTTTAAGTTGGTGACTCCAGGGATCCGTCCGGCTGGCAGTGCCGCAGGCGATCAGCGCCGAATTATGACGCCAGAAGAAGCGGTAAATGCAGGTTCGAATTACCTTGTCATTGGTCGACCTGTCACCCAAGCTGCCGATCCAGCCGCTGTGTTACATACGATTAATCAATCCCTACGCACTTGATGTGCCAGCTATCTAAGTCTTACTAGAGAAGGCACTAACAGATAAAGCACCAACAGAGAAAGCATTCAAAGAGAAAGCATTAACAGAGAAGCATCAAGCAAGGAAAGCATGAGCGGCGGGCAGAGCCGGCCGCTCATGCCTGTATTACGATCGTGCACCTGAGGATTTGCGAGAGCGCCTGTCTAATACCGGAGCGGTAAAGTGGCTATCGATAAGCCTTTGGGTGAGGCTATGCTGTGGGTTAGCAAACAGTGAGGCGGTATCGCCCGATTCAACCACTTCGCCTTTTTGCATCACCATCAACTTATCCGTCACATGTTTAATCACGCCCATGTGTTGCGACACATAGACATAAGATAACCCCATTTCTTCTTGTAGCTCGAGCAGCAGGTTGATGATCTGCGATCGCATTGACATATCCAAGCCATTTAATGCCTCATCGGCAACAATCACACTGGGTTGCAAAATTAACGCCCTTGCAAGCGAAACACGTTGCTTTTGACCGGTAGCAAGCATTTGCGGATAAAAATAAGCGTGCTCCGGGATTAGCCCGACCCGTAATAAGGTGTCTTTAATCCGTTTCCCACGCTCTTGGGGTGTCATATTGGTATTTCGACGCAAAGGCCCTTCCAATATTTGTCCAATTTGGTTGCGTGGGTTCAGCGAGGTATTCGGGTCTTGAAAGATCATCCGTATGAGCTTGCAGCGTGTTTGATAATCTTTATAGCGGAGCGGATCGCCATTAACGCGGATTTGTCCCGCGGTCGGTTCAATCACGCCAGCAATCATTCGTGCTAAGGTTGACTTACCTGAGCCATTTTCCCCGACAAATGCAATTGTCTCGCCGACATCCAATGAAAAGGACACCGGCTTCACCGCATGGGTGACGCGCTTTTTTAGCCAACCAGACCGGTGATGATAGTCTTTCGATAGCCCATCAATTTCAAGAAGAGCGGCCATGCTTGTTCTCCATGTTGAGCGGGAAATGACAGGCAAATTTATGGTTTTTCACTTTCTCGGTTCGCGGTACTTCTACGCATTTACGCTGCGCATAAGGGCAGCGCGGGCCAAGTCGGCAACCAATAGGTAAATGTTGTAATGGCGGTATTGAGCCAGGCAGAGTTTCTAGTTTGCTTTTATGCGGGATCTCGCGGCTAAAATCCGGCATGGTCCGTAATAATGCGTCTGTATATGGATGATGGGGCGTGGTGAGTATTTGTTCTCGGTTTCCCGACTCCACAGACTGGCCACAATACATCACGGTAATTCTATCCGCCCAACGCGTAACCAAAGTCAGATCATGACTAATCAACAAAATGGTCGTGTTCGACAGCTGATTGGTGCGGCTGAGCAGTCGGAAAATTTGTGCTTGCGTGATGGGATCCAAATCATTGGTTGGTTCATCGGCAATTAATAATCGAGGGCGGTTAGCGATCGCCATTGCAATCATCACCTTTTGACATTCGCCATCGGTGAGCTCGTAAGGATAGCTGTCCATCACCCGCCGATGATCTTTTATCCCAACCTTATGGAGTAGGGCGATGGAATGCTGTTTACGCCAGTTTAAACGCTGCCACCAACTGCCAGAAAACGACGCGGGAGGAATCGCTTCTTCAAGCTGATGGCCCACCACTTCAGAGGGGTCAAGACAGGTCGATGGCTCTTGAAAGATCATCGCAATATCTTTACCCACTACGTGGCGACGCTCTCTGGCTGGTAGCTCCAGTAAATCAATATTGCCCAGCCTCAAACGGTCGGCGCTGACATGCCATTGATCTTTGGTCACACCGCAAATGGCCTTAGCGACCAAGCTTTTGCCTGAGCCCGATTCTCCTACCAGGCCACGAATTTCACCGTCATTAATGGTCAGGCTCATTCTATCAACCGCTTTCACCATCCCTTGAGGCGTTTCAATTTCGATGGTTAGGTGTCGAATATCTAATAACGGCATTATTCAGTTCCTGCGTTGATGGCTTGGCTGACGCCCTCACCGACAAGGTTAACAACCAACACGCTAAACGCAATGGCTATGCCGGGCAGAGTCACTGTCCAGGGAGCGGTAAAAATAAGCTCAATGGAATCACCGAGCATAGCGCCCCATTCGGGGGCTGGGGGTTGAGCCCCTAATCCCAGAAAACCCAGCGCGGCAACATCCAAGATCGCGACCGAGATTGCACGGGTTACTTCAGTACTCAATACGGTGACAATATTCGGCAAAATAGAATGGTGTAACAGATAGATATTATTCGCGCCATCCAAGCGTGCGGCGATGATGTAATCTTTCTCTATTTCATCGTGGACCGCGGTATACACCGCACGAATAATTCGAGGGATCAGTGACAACCAAATCGCGAGCAATATCTGGGTTTCACCGACACCGAGAAAGGCGACCACAATGATCGCCAATAGCAGCGAAGGGATGGAAAGAATGCTGTCAAGAATGTGGTTTAACACACTGGACTTCAGGCCCTTGGTCATGCCTGCCAGCACACCAATAGCGATGCCGACCAACGACGCGGTTAATGCCGTTATCAGCGCCAATCCAAAGGTCAAGCGAGAGCCGGCAATTAAGCGCGATAGCATGTCGCGGCTCAAATCATCGGTGCCGAGAAAAAACTCAATCTGCCCAGACTGCACCCAAGAGGGTGGCATCAAAAGCTGACCCGTTTGATGTTGCGGGCTCCAAGGGGCGAGCAAGGGTGCAAAGAGGGTCACTAAGAGAAGCCCGGCTAGACACCAAAACCCAATCACAGCTAACTTATTGCGGCGAAAGGCAGTCCAAGTCCGCTCAAACTGAGTGGGAATATGCTGTTCAACGTAGACACTATTTGAGGGCATACCATTTCTTCCTTACCAGCGGATTCATAAACGCCCCTAGCACATCGGAGACAATATTAATCAATAAGACAAATCCACCAATCGCGAGCACGCCCGCCTGTACAGAGGTATAGTCTTTGACAAGGAGCGCATCGAGTAACCAACGCCCAATGCCTGGCCAGTTAAATACAGATTCGACAATAATCACAAAGGTCACCATGGTGGAAACCAATAATCCAAAATTGGGAATAATAGGCGGAATCGCGTTTTTCATTCCATGCCGAAGCACAATCTCGGTTTTCGATAGCCCTTTAGTGGCCGCGGCTTTAATGTAATTCTGACTCATCACATAGGCCATTGAGTTTCTGACCATCTTAATAATTTCAGTTGTCGGAACCACGGCAAGCGTCAGTGTCGGGAGAGCAAGATGACGCATAATATCGGTCGCGACTTTTCCCTGGAGCGGTAAATCCGAGAGCCATAAATCGACTAACGCAAACCCAGAAATATGCGGAATCTCATACAAAAGGTTGTAGCGGCCTGATACGGGGAACCATTGTAAGTCGAGTGAGAACACCATAATCAGTAAGATGGCTAACCAGAATGTCGGAATCGAAAATACCACGACAGCGAGGGATGAAATCACTTTATCAGTGGGGCCTTGACTACGCAGCCCTGCAAGCGTGCCGAGCGGTACGCCGACCATCACGCTAATGACCAGCGCTGAAATACAGAGCTCTAAAGTCGCCGGTGCGACATGGGCAAGAATATTGACTACTGGCTCCCCGTTAGCCGCAAGCCCTAGGTTTCCATCAATGAGTTGGCGTAGATAATAAACCCACCCTAACCAATAGTCATATTGGTGCCATCCTGAATCAGGCGACAATAAAATGATGTTATAAGCGACCAAGGTGAGGATCACCAAGGTGATCAAAAATAAGTTGAAGCGTCGTAAGGTATAAATCAGCATGGTTTAGCGCTCCCGTGACACATCAGCAAAACTGTCTGCCCCAAAGGGGGTCATCGTGAGCCCGGTTAAATGTGCATCACGGACTTGGTGTTGAATACCATGGGCAAGTGGCACCACCGGCATCCGACGGTCAAGAATGGTTTGTGCGTCCTGGTATAAGGTTTTGCGCATGGCCATATTGTCTGTCGCAATTGCCTCATTTAAGGTTTGATCGAAAAAGCGGTTACACCAATTGGCGATATTCCACCCCGTGAACTTGGCATTGCAAGTCAGTAATGGGCGTAAAAAAGCATCAGGATCCCCATTATCGGCCACCCAACCGGTAAGCACCATACCGTGACTGTCATCGCCTTCCCGAATCGATGCGCGGTTAACGGTTTTTTCTGGAATGATATTTACGTCTATGCCAATTTCTCCCAGATCGGCCTGGATCAGTTCGGCGGTTTTACGCGGACTTGGATTAAACGCCGTGGGCTTTAATGGCACCGTTAAATCAACACTGAACCCATGGCGATACCCGGCTTTGGCGAGCAGAGCCGCTGCGAGCTTGGGATCATGTTGGCTTTGCTGATTAGGGTCATACGCCCAGGACATCGGCGGCAACAAGCTGGTGGCAGGTGTGCCTGTGCCATAGTACACCGAGCTTAGTAAGGCGCCGCGATTAATCGCCAGATTGATCGCCTGACGAACCGCCACCTGCGAAAGCGCTGGATGGCGGGTGTTGAGCGCAATAAACGCCACGTTCATCCCCGTTTGAGATGATAAACGAAAGCGCGGATCATTCACCACGACGGGTAACTGACTGGCAACGGGAGAGGCGAGCACATCACATTCACCCGTCAGCATTTTTGCCAAGGTGCCAGTCCCTCGGGTTGAAATATCAAAGACCACCTGCTCCATCGGGGCGGGACCTTGCCAATATTGCCAGTGGCGGCGCAGACGAATTAATTCACGAGGCTGATACTCAGCCATAGCAAACGGGCCAGTGCCAACCGGGTAGGCGTCGATCTTTTCCGGTGTACCGGCGGCTAATAATTGGTTGGCATATTCTTTTGAAAGAATCACCGAAAATTTGGTGGCCAGTGTAGAAAGAAACGACACATCGGGTCGCGAGAGGGTAAATTGCACACGATAGGTATCGGTCGCTTTGACACTCGAGACTAAACTTGAAAAATCCATGCTATCGAACCATGGATATTGGCCGCCAGAAATGCGATGAAAAGGGTGACGGGGGTTAATCAAGCGCCGAAAAGAGAAAACAACGTCCTCAGCATTGAGGTAACGAGACGGCGTAAAGGTCACACTGCGATGAAAAGCCACACCACGACGGAGCACAAAGGTATAGGTTTTACCGTCATCACTGACCTCCCAACTTTTCGCGAGCATGGGCTCGGGTTGGTAGGTGTCAGGGTTCAGCTGAAGCAGGCGATCGTACAGCTGGCTCGATAAGGTGTCTGCGGTCAGGCCGCCATCGGTCAACTGAGGGTTAAATGTGTTCGGTTGGCCTGGGCCACAAAACACAAAACCACGGTTGTCGGCCGCACGTTGATCGTTAGCCGCATCACAACCTGCGAGAAGCAGACCGCTCACGCCCAGGATCAAAAACTGGAAAAAAACGCGCATAAACCAAGTAAAATCAGCTATCAAAATGAATCCCGTAATCTACCACCGAAACGGTCTTACCACCAAGTAAAGTAAGGGTTATCTTGCGTTTCTGTGTCCGTGAGTTGTCCCTGTGCCGATAAAGGTTGAGCAACCACAAGATTAGTTATCTTGTCCCACGTTATGCTTGCGCAACAGCCCCCTGAATTGATGGTAGCTTAGGCCGAGTAACTGCGCGGCCTTCCTCTGATGATAGTTGGCTTGCGACAACGCCGCTGTGACCAAATCGCGTTCTTGTGTGGTTTGCCACTCACGCAGATCAAGAGGAAAGGCTGGCAGTGAACCTTTGACCGCTGAAGGAGCATGTGTGGATTGCTGAGACTGCCAAGGCGGTGAAAATGGGTCAAGACAAATCGTATCGATGGGTGTGGTGGCATCATTATGGCGAGAGAGCGCCCGCTCAACTGCATTTTTCAGCTCTCGCACATTACCTGGCCAGGAGTGTGTTAGCAATTGTGCTTGGGCCGGTTGCGAAAAGCCCGCAAATAATGGATAACCGAGCTCAACCGCCATTTTCATGGCAAAGTGCTCGGCCATGATCAAGATATCCTGCTGGCGCTCGCGAAGCGGGGGAAGATGGATAACGTCGAAGGCGAGCCGGTCCAGCAGATCAGGACGAAATTGGTTGTCTTGCGCAAGCGCGGGTAGATCTTCATTGGTGGCGCACACCAGCCGAACATCTGCGCGCAAAGGCGTGGTGCCGCCAACACGTTCATATTCGCCATACTCAATCACACGGAGTAACTTTTCCTGAACGCCCTGAGGCGCGGTAGCAATCTCGTCCAAGAATAGAGTTCCGCCCTCAGCGCGCTCAAATCGGCCCGCATGTCGGCCTTTGGCACTGGTAAAAGCACCGGCCTCATGGCCAAAGAGCTCAGAATCGATCAGCCCCTCGCTTAGCGCCGCACAGTTCAAGCTCACAAGCGGTTGTGACCAACGGGTTGAGAGGTAATGAAGACGCTGCGCGATTAACTCTTTCCCGGTGCCGCGCTCACCCATAATCAGAACCGGACGGTTGAGCGGGGCCAGCCGACTAACATGGTCTAACACGGCTAAAAAACGGTCGGACTCCCCCAGTAAGTTATCTTGTTCTCGCATGGCGATTTTTACCAAATAGTGGTTTTATTCATCATGAACGGTTTAGAAGGCCGACGCAACTGCTTTTAACCGATTGAAAAATAGTGCATAAAAAGTTGGCATACCGTTTGAATAAGTGTGAGCAGGTTTAAACAAACTTGAACAAATAGAAGGAGTCAGTGATGGGAATCTTTTCTCGTTTTGCAGATATCGTCAATGCCAACGTCAATGCCTTGCTCGATAAGGCGGAAGATCCACAAAAAATGATCCGTTTGATCATTCAAGAAATGGAAGACACCTTGGTAGAGGTGCGGACATCATCAGCGAAAGCGCTGGCAGATAAAAAAGAAGTCGCGCGTAAGATTGAAAACATCGAACGCCAAATTCAAGACTGGCAGGAAAAAGCCTCGCTAGCGCTGCAAAAAGATCGTGAAGATCTCGCGCGCGCTGCATTGATCGAAAAACAGAAAGCGCATGATGTGAAAGTCGCACTCGATGAAGAGCTGAGTTTAATTGCGGAAAGCGTTGAAAAACTGAGTGGTGAAATTGCAGCGCTTGAGACCAAGCTGAGCGAAACGCGGGCACGTCAGCAATCGCTGAGCATTCGCCGTGAGACTGCGGGCAATCGTCGTGATGTACGTCGTCACCTCGGCAGTGGTCGTGCGGACGAAGCAATGGCGAAATTTGAACAATACGAGCGCCGTATTGACGAACTTGAAGCGGAAGCCGACAGTTATCAAGTTGGCAAAGGCAAAGGACTAGACGACGAGTTCGCGGATCTTCAAGCCCAAGACGAAATTGAGAAAGAGTTGGCGTCTTTAAAAGCCAAAATGAAAGATAATCAATCATAACCAATACGACGAGGAGCGGACATGTCATCACTATTTCTTGGCTTTCCACTGGCGATATTTTTACTGTTCGTCGCCCCGCTATGGCTGTTGCTGCATTACCGCAGTAAACGCCAAGTTGAGCAGGGCTTAAGTGGGCAAGATTACGAAACGTTACAGCAGCTGGCTCAGCGCGCTGAAAAACTGCAAGCCCGTGTGGATAACTTAGAGCGCTTGCTTGATGCTGAAGCGCCACAATGGAGGCAACGCGCATGAGGGGAACCTTATATCGAGATCCAGACAACGGCCGCATTGCCGGTGTGTGCGCCGGCCTTGCCAACCACTTTGGGATGGAAACCTGGTTAGTGCGGATCCTGACGGTCTCCGCGTTTTTGCTCGGCTTCGGTTTTTTTGTGGTGGTGGCCTACATCGCCGCCGTGCTGATCTTAGATAAAAAACCGGCGCAAGAACACGAAACGGTTGAGCCGGCTCAGGCGGCGCCAGCGCATCAGGTGAAACAAAAGCCATGGCAGTCGGGCAAGTCAGCCAGCCAACTGATCCGTGATCTCAACGGCGAGTTCACGCAAATGGAAGACAAGATCACTCAGATGGAAGCCTATGTGACATCATCAGCGTTTAACGTTGATCAAGCGTTTAAAAAGCTATAATCCGCCTCAACTTATCAGAACACGCATTTAACCATGCACAGCGGCTGCCTGTCGTAGGCAGCTTGGCTGATCAAGGAGCCATAAAAACTTATGCCATCAGTGAAAAGGCGCGTAAAGCAGTGGGCCAGCCGAGGCGCTGACCGTCATGTTCGTCTTGCGGTCACTGGCCTCTCGCGTGCGGGAAAAACGGCCTTTATTACCTCACTCATTAACCAGCTGACGCATTTGGGGACCGAGCCTAATTTGCCGTTAATGCAACTGGTGCAGCAGGGACGTGGATTAGGGGCGCGTCGAGAGCCACATCCACATATGCACTTGCCCGCGTTTGATTACGACTCTGCCATGCAGGCGCTACATAGTACTCCGCCGGCGTGGCCGTCACCCACGCGTGATGTCAGTGAAGTACGCCTAGCCGTGCGGTATCGACCCCAGTCTGCCGCACTGAGAGCGATTAACGACATGGCGACCTTGTACGTTGATATTATTGACTATCCCGGAGAGTGGCTGCTCGATTTACCCTTGTTGAGTCAAACCTACTCGCAATGGTCAGCTAAACAGTCGGGATTATTGACCGGGCGTCGTGGCGAGCTTGCTGGCACGTGGACAACCAAAGCCGCGGCACTCGACCCGTTTGCACCTGCAGATGAAAAAAAGCTGGCTGAGATTGCTGCCGACTACACGGCCTTTTTACACCAGTGTAAAGCACATGGCGGGCTGCATTGGGTGCAACCTGGCCGGTTTGTGCTTCCCGGGGAACTGGCTGGTGCACCTGTGGTGCAGTTCTTTCCTTGGGTTGGCTCGGACAATGAACAGGATTTGGCCAAAGCAGGGAAAAACTCCAACTATGGGGTACTCAAAGCACGCTACGACTATTACTGTGAACATGTGGTTGCCCATTTCTACCGCGAACACTTTGCCAAAATTGATCGCCAAGTCATCTTGGTCGACACCTTACAACCGTTGAACGCTGGGCCCGCTGCGTTTCACGATATGCGCCTCGCCGTTGAGCAGCTCATGCAAAGCTTTAAATACGGCAAGTCAGGGTTACTCAAACGGCTGTTTTCGCCCCGTATCGATAAAGTGTTGTTTGCCGCCACCAAAGCCGATCATGTGACCCCCGAGCAACATCCAAACTTGGTGAGCCTGTTGCAACAAATTGTTCATCAAGCATGGCAACAGGCGGCGTTTGAAGGCATTGATATGCGCTGTCAAAGTGTCGCCGCGATTGAAGCAACCACACCGGGCTATGTCTCGGTAAAAGGCAGCACCCAAAGCGCGTTAAAAGGCCATTTGGCCGATAACAGCCCAGTGACGTTATACCCGGGAGAGGTACCGGCTCAGTTACCGGAAGATGCCTTCTGGCAGGATCAAGGGTTTGACTTCCCGTCGTTTCGTCCGCAACCCGCGCCGCTCGATGCCCCCTTGCCACATATCCGCATGGATAAAGCCTTGGATTATTTGCTTGGCGACAAATTTCGATAAATGAGGTAGTCATGACCCAATACAAGCCAAAACAAACCTTTGCACAGGATGCCGAGATAGACCAGACGGCATTAGATAGCCGGATACAACAAGGCACCACGTTTGAATCGGACCATGATTTTACGCCGGCGGCGAGTGATGAATGGGAAGCCTCGCTTGATGCAACGCTCGCCCCCTCGTCACGCAAGCGACGCCGAGTGTGGCCATTTCTTATGTTGGCAACCATGCTACTGGCATTGTGGCAATCCGCTGACAGTGTGTATCAAAGCTGGCTAACGCAAGATTGGCTTAGCCTTGGCTGGCAAGGTTTGTTGATCGCCATCGCCACGACTGGATTGGTGATGCTGGGTAAAGAATGGCGCGCGATGCGTCGTTTGCTGCAACGCGATGCTGTCCGCCAACAGGCTGAGCAACTGCTGGCCAGTGATGCGGTCGGGCAGGGCGAACACTTTTGTCGTCAGTTAGCGGAGCAAACCGGACAAGTACAACGTCCAGCTTTTACACAGTGGCAGCAAGCGATCACGGCAACCCATAACGACAGCGAAATTTTAGGCCTTTATGAGCAACAGGTACTCAGCGCTCAAGATAAGGCAGCGCGCGCCTTGGTGACGAAACACTCGCAAGAGGCGGCCTTAATGGTGGCCGTTAGCCCATTGGCGGCCGCCGATATGTTACTGGTTGCGTGGCGAAATTTTCATTTAATGACCAAGATTGCCAACGTGTATGGCATTCAACTTGGGGTCAAAGCCCGATTGAGTTTACTTAAAATGGTTCTCACCAACATGGCGCTTGCCGGCGCGAGTGAGGCCATGACCGATGTCGGCTTTGATGTCCTTTCAGTGAACCTCGCTGGACGTGTTTCTGGTCGCGTCGCCCAAGGGTTGGGGATTGGTTTGCTCACGGCTCGCCTTGGATTAAAAACCATGACCCTGATGCGGCCACTGCCTTGGCATGGGCAAGCGGCCCCGAGCTTGTCACAGTTGCGGCGCGAGCTGGTAAAACGGCTAATGGGTAAAAGCCCAACCCCCGGCGAATCACCCCACTGACGCGAATGCGTGTAGCACGCGTGGTGACACGTTCTTGGTGACGCCCTTGGTGGCGCCCTTGGTGACGCTCTTGGTAACATGCTCTTAGTAACAGGCTCTTGGTGACATCGCAGCCCATTGCGCTCTGTCACCTTATGTTTTTATTTATAATATAATCAAAAGTTTAAACGGCAAAAGTCTGTGCTACAAACGTGATGTCGCAAGGCAAAAATGGCATCAGGGCTTGACTGTTAACCCTAACCCGCTCAAACTTCGCCTCAGTGTCAACTTATCCTGACAGCTAATCCGGCGCATGAAAAAATACTGACGATTGCTTTTGTAACGTCTTGATCAGAGCAGGTTTTAATCACCTCATCCCATCTTGTTCTGCGCCGGTATTGGGTATCACTGTCACGTTACAGGAATCCATTATGAGACTGAAAGTCTGTTGTGAAGATAGGATCGGACTGACCCGCGAACTGCTTGATATTCTGGTTCGCCGCGATATTGATCTACGCGGGATCGAAATCGACCAAGTCGGGATTATCTATCTGAACTGCCCTGAAATTGAATTTGAAGCCTTTAGTCAGTTGATGTCTGAAATTCGACTGATTTCTGGGGTCACCGATGTGCGCAAAGTCCAGTTTTTGCCTGCCGAGCGCGAGCATAAAGAGCTACGTGCCTTGGTCGAAAGCCTGACCGATCCTGTGGTCTCGATCAACCTCGACGGCTACATCGATATGGCCAATAAAGCGGCACAAGATCTGATTGGATCCAGTGAGCATCAGCTTATCGACGAGCATGCGAACACCGTGTTTCCTGACTTTCAGTTTGCCCATTGGCTGGAAAAAGAAGAAGCCAGCCAAAGCTGTAGGATGGTGGTGATGGCTGGCCTCGACTTCCTCATGGAAGTGATGCCTGTTCATATCAACGATGAAAGCGAACAGCCTGTGCTCGTGAGCGCCGTGGTCCAACTGAAACAAGTGGCGCTGAATAACACCCCGCAAACGGTTTTCCGCACGCCTAGCGACCATGGTTTTGAGCACCTCGTTGGCCAATCCAACAAGTTTAAGCAGCTGATGAGCCAAGCTAAAAAATTAGCGATGCTCGACGCGCCACTGTTGGTACAAGGCGAAACCGGAACAGGCAAAGAGATGATTGCGCGCGCTTGCCATCGGCATTCACTGCGGGCAGACAAACCCTTCTTGCTGGTGAACTGCGTGTCGATGCCTGATAACGCCGCTGAAACCGAGCTGTTTGGCATGGCCGCCGCAGAAGAGGGCGGTAGCGCGAAAAAAGGGATTTTAGAGCAAGCGGACGGCGGCACCGTCTTCCTATATGAAGTCGGTGAAATGAGCCGTCACCTGCAGGTAAAACTGCTGCGCTTTATGCAAGACGGCACCTTCCGTCGGGTCGGTGAAGAGCGTGAAATGCAGGTCGATGTGCGGGTGATTTGCTCAACGCAGAAAAATTTACCTGAGCTGGTGGCCGCGCATCAATTCCGCGAAGACCTCTTTTATCGCCTTAATGTCTTATCGCTGACGGTTCCACCGCTGAGAGAACGTTCTGCGGATGTGATGCCACTTGCGCAGCTATTTATTAAACAATTTGCCGCCGATTTGGGCCAATCCAAGCCAAGCATCGATGACGCGCTTGCAGACTACCTGACCCACTATGCATGGCCGGGTAATATCCGCCAGCTTCGCAATGTGTTATTGCATGCGATGACCCAAATCGATGCCGACGTGATGACGATAGACGATGTGCAGTTACCAGAAATCGAAAACACTCAGTTTATGAGCGAAGAGTCGATTGATGGATCGTTGGACGAAATCATGAAGCGTTATGAGTCTGGCATATTGCATAACTTGTACCGAAGCTACCCTTCCACGCGTAAACTGGCTAAGCGGCTGGATGTCTCGCATACCGCTATCGCCAATAAACTGCGCGACTATGGCATTGGTAAGAAATAACGCGGGCCAAGACAGTGACTATGTACGAACCCTCGGTGAGTGATTTGCCGCGATTATCCGTGGATGAACTGCGCATTGATGCCATCAGCCATGAAGACGTCATGCGAGTTGTGCAATACTTTCAGCGCAATCGTGCCTTTCTTGCCCCCTGGGAGCCGGCGCGAACATCGGGCTTTTACTCCGAGCAGGGCTGGAAACGGCGGGTGCTACAGCTGATGGAGTTACAAAAGCATCAGCTGGCATATTATTTTTTAATTGCCAAGCAAGATTCTCCCACGGTATTGGGAGTGATCTCTTATACCAGCATGATGCAGTATCCTTCGTATTCTTGCACCGTCGGTTACTCGTTAGACCAAGCGGCACAAGGGCAGGGCATTATGCGCCGCGCATTGGCGACCACCAATCAATGGTTATTCGATAATATCCATATTCACCGCGTCAATGCCGCTTATATGCCATGCAATGCGCGCAGTGCCAAGGTGTTAGAGGCCGTTGGATTTGAACGAGAAGGACGAGCACGGGATTACCTGCTCATTAATGGTCAATGGGAAGATCACCTGTTAATGGCACATATTAATCCCCACTGGCGCCCTAAATCGTCGTCCTAAAGGAAGGTTCCATGAAAAAAGGCGATCGATTGCGATCGCCTTTTGCGTTGCTGTTTTTGCTCGTGCCCTCATGGACATTCGCTATTTCACTGTTAAGACTCGCATCGTATTGGTTGAGCCAATCACTTCCATTTGGTCACCTTGGGTCATGATCACCTGATCGCCTTCATTCAAAAACCCACCCGCTTTCAGTGTCTGCAGGGCAAGCTCGGCCACTTGCGGACCGGCACCACTGTTGCTGTCGAAATACACGGGGGTGACGCCGCGATACAATGCTGCACGATTCAGCGTTTGTTCATGGCGAGACAAAGCGAAAATGGGCTTACCCGATGAAATACGTGACATCATCAACGCGGTGCGGCCTGACTCAGTCAGCGACACCATGGCTTTAATCCCTTTCATATGGTTTGCCGCATACATGGTTGCCATCGACACCGTCTCTTCTTGGCTATCAAACTGACGATCCAAGCGATGGTTAGACACATTCACCGACGGCATTTTTTCCGCACCGACACACACTTCTGCCATGGCGCGTACCGTCTCAACCGGATACTGTCCTGCTGCGGTTTCTGCTGATAGCATTACCGCGTCGGTACCATCTAACACGGCGTTAGCGACATCCATCACTTCTGCACGGGTTGGCATCGGGGCTGTGATCATCGACTCCATCATTTGTGTGGCAGTGATCACTAAGCGGTTCATACTGCGTGCGCGTCGGATCAATTGTTTCTGTACCCCGACTAACTCAGGGTCACCAATTTCGACGCCAAGATCGCCACGTGCCACCATCACCACATCAGACGCTTCGATAATGTCATCAATACTGGCATCGCTCACCACGGTTTCTGCGCGTTCAACCTTGGCGACCAAACGTGCATCCAGACCAGCCTCGCGTGCTAATGAGCGGGCATAATGCATGTCTTGACCGTTGCGAGGGAACGAGATAGCCAAAAAGTCGACCTTGATTTTGGCGGCGGTGAGAATGTCTTGTTTATCTTTTTCGGTCAACGCAGGCGCAGACAGGCCACCGCCTTTCTTGTTGATCCCTTTGTTGTTTGATAGCTTCCCGCCCACCGTGACTTCGGTGTGCACTTTGGTGCCGTCAACGGCCAATACTTTGAGCTGTACACGGCCATCGTCGAGCAGCAAAATGTCGCCATGGGTGACATCTTGCGGTAGCGCCTTGTAGTCCAGCCCCACAGCGTCTTGATCGCCCATTCCCGGAGAAAGATCGCTGTCTAGGGTAAATTTATCACCCACCGCAAGCACAATAGCGCCGTCTTTAAACGTGGATACGCGAATCTTAGGGCCTTGTAAATCGCCTAAAATCCCCACATGGCGACCCAATCGTGCGGCGATAGCACGCACCTGTTCGGCACGCTTAATATGATCTTCTGCACTGCCGTGAGAGAAGTTGAGGCGAACGACATTGGCACCCGCCTGAATGACGGCCTCTAACACACTGTCTTTATCCGTTGCCGGGCCCAAGGTGGTGACAATTTTCGTTCTTCTCAATTTTGCAGACATGATTAACTCCTGTAGACAGGGTGATGCGCAAGAAGCGTGTTACAAGGCAAGCATCACCGCTTAGTAATAAACCAATAAAACGCTGACATCAGTGTAGCGCACGGAAAATATCAACGAGATGACACAAAAAAGGAGTGCCATGCACTCCTCGGGATTAGGTCAATGATTCTTTATGAAAACGTGAATCGCGAATGGCTTCTTTGACACGTTTCAAGTTATCTCTAAAGCCGGGGCCGCGGCGTAGGGTAAAACCGGTAGCCAAGACGTCGATGACGGTCATTTGCACCACGCGGCTTGCCATTGGCATGTATTCATCGGTATCTTCAGGGACATCGAGTTGAATGGTGTGCGAGCAAACCTTATCGAGCGGTGAATCGCGCTGGGTAATACCAATCACGGTGGCGCCATTTTCTCGGGCCAAGTTCGCTACGTCGACCAGGCTTTTGGTCCGGCCTGTGTGTGAGATCATCACCACCACGTCGCCGTCATTGCAGTTAATACAGCTCATGCGTTGCATCACAATATCGTTAAAGCAGACGACAGGGATGTTAAAACGGAAAAACTTGTTCTGCGCATCGTGGGCAACAGACGCTGACGCACCCAAACCAAAGAAAGAAATTTTCTTTGCTTGGGTCAACATATCAACAGCACGGTTAATTTGGTGTGTATCAATGCTGTTCTTCGCCACATCTAAACAGGCCATGGTTGACTCGAAAATCTTGGCTGTGTAAGCATCGGCACCGTCGTTCTCTTCAACGTTACGGTTCACATAAGGCGTACCGTTTGCCAAGCTCTGCGCTAAATGCAGTTTAAAGTCGGGAAATCCTTTGGTGTCTAAACGACGACAAAAGCGATTCACCGTTGGCTCACTCACATCAGCCATTTTCGCTAACGTCGCAATGCTTGAGTGGATAGCGGTTTGAGGCGAGGCGACAATAATTTCAGCAACTTTTCTTTCAGATTTGCTGAAGTTTTCAATATTTTTTTGTATTTTTTCCAGAGTATTCATCTGAGTTACCGCTTACGTTCAAGACCAAATTAAAAACTATCGCTCCCTGAGAGCGAACAAAATGCAGTGTTTAAGTACGTCAATCATCACGGTTTTTGACCACCGTTTAATGATGAATAGTCTATCGTCTCACGCTTTGTAATGACATTATTATGACTATCTGAGAATGAAAACTTTGTCACCATTCACGCTTTTGGTTATTTCCTTACACAATGAAGGAATATATTTACAGCGTGAAATAAATAATCGGTCAAAAATGGGGCAAAAAGCGGTGTGAAGCCGATTACATTGAAAAATAATTACGTAACCCTAAGGAGTGCTTGTGTCAGGATTGAAAGTCGGAATTTGTGGTTGTGGTTGGTTGGGTACCCCCCTTGCGTCGCACTTGCTAGCGGCAGGGCATCAGGTGGTGGGGACCAAGCGCCAATCGGATGCAGCGCAAGCATGGAGCCAGTCACTAGGTGCGCCAATGGTGCCTTTTGATGTCATGGCGCCCGATTACCACCACGCGCAGCCATTGCTTGATTGCGACATTGTGGTGATCAATATCGCGGCAGGGCGACGTAATGCCGATTTTGATGCCTACCGCAGCGCGATGACCGCCTTTATTGATCATCTGGCACAAGCGGGCGTTGAACATGTGCTCTTTATTAGCACGACGTCTGTGTATGGAGAGCTTAAAGGACAAGTCACAGAACAGACACCGACCGCCGCGACAACGGCATCCGGTCAAGCGCATGAAGCCATTGAAGCCCATGTTGATCGCGTGTATGGCGAGCGGGGCAGTGTGCTGCGCTTGGCAGGTTTAATTGGCGGTGAACGTCACCCATCAACCATGTTGTCAGGGCGTACAGGGCTGTCTGGCGGTAGCGAGCCGGTTAACCTTATCCATCGTAGCGATGTTATGGCTGCAATCAGTGCAATGATTCATCAGCGCCAATGGGGACATGTTTTCCATTTGAGTGCGGATCTTCATCCATCCAAAAGCGTTTATTACAGCTGGGCTGCACGTGAAATGGGATTAACGCCACCTGAGTATCACCCAAGTGCTGGCGATGGAAAATGGATTGATGCCTCGCATACGCTGGCGCAGCTGGGACTCACCTTACGGTATGCGTCGCCCTATCAAATGATTGCCAATGGCCAGGTAACGTCTGATGACCCTGCACCAAAATAAAAAAAGCCCACACAAGGTGGGCAAAATAAAGGTAGAGACAAATAAACTCTAAAGTAAGTAGAAAAAGCAGCAGCAGTTCGGAAAGAAAGGTGAATCATGCACCTCAATCGCTGAGGGGGACAAGGCATTTCTTACCGATGCACCCATTAGGACTGGGCGATGACCAAGAAGTTCCTGATGATTTAAAAAAGTCGCTAAATCTTGTCAATGGGCGACGATTTCGTGATTCTTATCACAAACTTAGCGGCAATAAACGCCGCCATCTCGTTAAATTGAAACAGATATAAATTATTTATCCTGCGTGTAATTGGTGTAGCACTACACGGCCCACTGGCGTTGTTTGAGCCACTGGAATAAGCCACCTAGACCCACTAAGCATAGCCCGAGGCCAATGAAGGACAAAGCTCGCATTAGCCCCTCCAAACTTGCCATATCAACCAAGAAAACTTTCAATATCACTAACGCCAAAGTCGCCATGGCACCTTGCTGCACACGTACCGATTGTTGCCAGTATCCACCGAGCAGAGTCAGGCTGCCAATTACTAACCAAACCAATGAATAAGTGTAAAGCTCTGCGTTTGATGTTGGCAGTGAAAGCACAATGGTGTCACCTTGCCAAGCTTGGCGGATTAATCCGTTGACGAGCAAGAACCCAAAAAATGCCGCAGCGGTACCCGTAAGCAGTTGTACTCGCGCGTTAAACGCCAGGCTCGATGAGGATCCCTCTCGGCCCAGCCAAAGACAAACCAGCAAGGGGACGCCCCACCAAGGCCAGAGCAAACTGGAAAGTGGCGAATAACCAATAGATACCTCTTCAAAGTAGGGATTGTGGTCGACAAACAGGATCAGTTGGATGAGTATGCTCAATGACAGCAGTGCTATCCCGCTAAAGCGGTATAAAAAAGCGCACGTCTGCGCGAGGCGATAGCGATAAAGATAAACACAAGCTAACAATGACCAGTTCATACTCATTACCACAGCGCCTGAGACGGAATAGATGACACCGCTAAGGCCTTGAAGATCACACAGCCAAATTGTCGTGCTGGTCAGCCACAGTGCGATGAGCTGTAACTGGGCACCCGTGAGCCAAGCGGGCAGTGTTTGGCTTTGTACCCAACGCTGACTGCCATAAATCAACAGACTAAGCGACGGATAAAGCCACAGTGTATCGGGCACCGATGTCATGTGATTGGTTGTGAGCAATAATAAGGTCGCGCGAGCGAGCACAATACTGACCAGGGCTTGAATAATCCAATCAGCGAGTGTAATCCTGTATTTATGGGTAAGCCAAAGCATCACCACGGCTTGAAGGGCGATCGCCAAGGTTAGCGCGTAATTGCTCAATAGTAAGGTCAGCGCAAGCGCAAGGTGTGCATTCACCCCACACCATAGGCTTAACCGGACTAAATGTTGTGTCTGGTCTGTTCCTTTAAAATAACGAGTAAATGCCGCTAATATCGCCGCGCCACCGGCTAAACATGCTGACCATAATAGGGTGCTATATGCGTGAGGAGGTTGCCCACCCCAAAACGGATCCGTCACTACCGAGTTTAGGCTCACCATTAATGGTGTCGCTAGGCACGCCAACCAGATAAAGTGAATGCTTTTTGGCGAACGCTTACCCAAGGCCAAACTATATAACAGGGTAAACACACCGATACTTAAACCCATATGTTGGGCAAGTGCAGAGCCATCAAGATCACTTGTCAGTAGCCAAAGCGCGGCCCAAATTAAGCCCAGAGCAGGCCAAGCACCCCAACGCACAGAGAATAGGGGAGCGAGGTAAAGCCACCCCACTAGTGCTGCGATCAATGGAATACCAGCGGTGATAGATAATGGAAATGCCGCCATTGATGCAATCAGCATAATGGCAAGCATCAGCCAGGTGTCGAGTGCGTGATGGTGCCATGATCGAATATCAACAAGAATACGCCAAGATAGTGGCCCGTCAGATGTTGGTTTAAGCAACCAACCCAATCTTGGTACTGCAATCAGCACGTAGACTGAGCCGACAGCAAATCCAGTGACGATAAGCAGGGGCGCCGAAAAATGGGCAAAAGCAAATAGCCAAGCAAGATGCATCCCCCACAAGCTATGCCACAGCCATCGGCGCTCGACACGTTGAGCCACATAGGTGATGGCGGCGGCGACGAGTAAAAAATAGCTGGCGAGCAACCCGTAGCTGGGGGTGGCGCTGGTAGAGAACAGTGGCGCGCCATACGCACCGATGAGCCCGACTACGGTCAGTAGTGGGCCAAACCTAAGCCCGTAGAAGGTCGCAGCGAGCGAGATCAGCGCCAGCATCACAACAGCGATAGGATCAGAAATAAACTGATAGGGCGTCGCCGCCATCAAGGTCAGGCCAAACAAGCTGATAAAGCCCGCACTCGCAATGGCAGCGGGCACATAGCTCGGCCAATCAATTTGCGTATAACAGCGCAACTTATCGTGCAACCACTCACTGCTTACAATCAAACCGACGCCAAACAGCGCTCCCAAGCCAAGACGGGCAAGAGGGGGAAAATAGCCTTCGCTGATCAGGTAGGAAATTAAGAAAAGTCCACCGAGGGTAAAAATGCCGGCGCCACTCCAAACCAGCCATTGCTGTTTCGCGCGCTCAAGCCATGCCATCGCATGTCCTTTGGTGGCACGCATGGCGTTATCGTCGTGAAGAGGGGGGGCATCTGTGGGCTGGAGAGTATGATGCTCGCGGTTTTCCTCTAAAGCATCCGATTCCGTTGATGACTTTACTGAAGGTTCATTGCTCGAACGCATACTTGATGACGTGTGGTTCTCGCTGGAACTTGTCGTGGTCTCTTGCCTCTGACGCAACTGCCTCAGTGCATGTTGGGTCGCCTCAAGATCATGACGCAAGGAACTCACTTTAATGATCGCAACAACGCCGCAAATACTGCCGACCATAATGATCAACGCCATAGCGACAAGAAAAGTGAAATACATAATAGGGTGACCACATCTGTTAGCGAACGCAGACACACTTTACTGTGGATAGACATTAAATCATCGAAATCGGGCGAAAAGAGCCCAGATTTGGGAGTAAGCGCATAAAAAAGCCCACAAGCAACGAGCAAGTGGGCATAGAAGAAAAGTCTTCTAGAAAAAGCAGTGGCACAAGGTGTGACTAGCAAAAATGCGAATGGGTTCCCACATTGGTATAAAAAAAGCGCCGCCTATTTTTGCGGCCGTACGGGCTTACTGGCTTAGTCTCTGATATTCAATACGTTACATATCATCTTGCCCCTCCTGCCTCAGACGGATCATTTACCAAACATTATACGGTGACAACAAACGGGCGCTGAACGTCAGTAATGGCCTGATCACCTTGTCATCACTCAATAATGTGATGTTGCTCATGCGATACATAGGTGTTTCTTACTTGTTAAATAAGGCTTGTCGGTATAAAGTTAAACAAGCGTTTAAATCAGGTGAATGAATAATGGCAGGACGAGGCGACACCAAAGCGAAAATACTGGATGCCGCGGAGCAGCTCTTCGCCGAGCATGGCTTTAAAGAAACATCGTTGCGCACCATCACCAGCAAAGCAGGGGTTAACCTTGCCTCGGTGAATTACCATTTGGTGATAAAAAATCATTGGTGCGCGCAGTGCTTGGACGTTATCTCGAGGCATTTATGCCCGCACTTGGCGAACAACTGCAAACGTTGTTAAGCCAGCGTGAATGTACGATGGCCCAAGTGTTTTCTTGTGCCAAACAGCCGGTACTCGCACTTGACCAATACCGGCCTCATGGCGCGGCCACCTTTATGCAATTAATTGGTCGAGGCTACACCGATGTGCAAGGGCACTTGCGTTGGTTTATTACCACGCGCTATGAGCACGTTTTATCCTTGTTTAACCAAGCGGTGCACAAAGCCAACCCGGCACTCACCCCCGAAGCCGTCTTCTGGCACATTCATTTTACGCTCGGCGCTGCCATTTTCACCATGGCATCGAGCGAGGCACTCCGTGATATTGCCGAAAATGATTTTGATCGCACGTTAGACACCGAAGCGATCGTTGACCGCCTCATCCCGTATTTAGCAGCAGGGATGAACGCCGAGCCAGCAGTGATGCAGCAAGGCCAAGTGCTTCCGTTTGCGGCGGAATCGCAGGCCGACTAGCGCAACAACGTATGGGCGTGGTAGGCGTGGAGCCAGCCCTCATTTATTCGCCCACGTTATTGTCGATGTCTGACAATGCGTGGAATGCAATGTAAAACCCGTTCTGGTCGCACAATAACAGCAACAAGAGTGCAACCATGATCAACAAAAGGACCTGAATCATGAGCTCTCAAACTTCATTACGTCGTTCACTGATTAGTGACAAAGCGTTTACTTTCTTCAAAAAGGTGCTGCCACCCTTATCAGCGACAGAGCGTGAAGCGATGGAAGCGGGCAGCGTTTGGTGGGATGGCGAACTCTTTTCCGGATCGCCAGATTGGAAAACCTTGCACAGCTATGGCAAGCCAACGCTCACCGCTGAAGAACAAGCTTTTATTGATAACCAACTCGATACCTTACTGGCCATGCTGGACGATTTTAAAATCGTGCAAGAGCAAAAAGATTTGCCGGAAGAGGTGTGGGATTATTTGAAGAAAGAACGCTTTTTCTCGCTGATCATCCCCAAAGAATACGGCGGCCTCGCGTTCTCGGCGCTGGCCAACTCCACCATCGTATCGCGCATTGCGACGCGCAGTTTAAGCGCGGCGGTCACTGTAATGGTGCCGAACTCACTGGGCCCAGGTGAACTACTGACGCACTACGGCACCCAAGAACAACGCGATTACTGGCTGCCACGTTTGGCCGATGGCCGTGAAGTGCCTTGCTTTGGTCTCACAGGCCCGGAAGCAGGCTCGGATGCAGGGAGCATTCCCGACCATGGCGTTATTTGCATGGGTGAGCATAATGGCGAAGAGGTTCTCGGGATCCGCTTAAGCTGGAACAAGCGCTATATCACCTTAGCCCCCGTGGCCAGTGTCGTTGGGCTTGCCTTCAAACTCGGCGATCCTGAAGGGTTGTTGGGTGACAAAAAAGATCTCGGCATCACCTGTGCCTTGGTCCCGGCAGACCATCCAGGGGTGGAAATTGGCGATCGCCACAACCCACTCAATATGGCCTTCATGAATGGCACCACCCGTGGTGAAGACGTCTTTATTCCGATTGATTGGGTCATCGGCGGGAAAGACTACGTAGGTCGAGGCTGGCGTATGCTGGTGGAATGCCTGTCTGCCGGACGTGGGATCTCGCTGCCTGCGCTCGGCACGGCGGTCGGCCACTTAGCCACACGCACCACAGGCGCTTACAGCTATGTACGTAAGCAGTTTGGTATGCATATTGGCCGCTTTGAAGGGGTCGCCGAAGCACTGGGTCGCATGGGCGGGTTGAACTACTTGATTGAATCGACCCGTACCCTGACCACCACCGCGCTTGACCAAGGTGAGAAACCGGCGATCATCACCGCCATTTCTAAATACCACATGACCGAGATCGCGCGCACCATCTTAAACGATTCGATGGATATTCACGCGGGTCGTGCCATTCAATTGGGGCCACTCAACTACATTGGCCACCATTACTTTGGTATTCCTGTCGCGATCACCGTGGAAGGGGCGAACATTCTTACCCGCAACCTGATGATCTTTGGTCAAGGGGCGACCCGTTGCCACCCTTATGTACTTAAAGAGATGGAAGCGGCGGCTAACCCAGACCAAGAGCAAGGCGCACAAGCATTTGATAACCTGCTGTTTAAACACATTGGTCATGCCACTAAAAACAGCATCATGGGGTTAGTGAATGCGTTAACCGGCTCGCTGACTAACCGTGCACCGGTTAGTGGTGAAACGGCCAAATACTATCGCCACTTGACTCGCATGAGTCGTGCACTGGCGGTAACCACTGATGTGGCGATGTTGTCACTAGGCGGTGAGCTAAAACGCCGCGAAATGCTTTCAGCGCGCCTTGGTGATGTATTGAGTCACCTTTATATGGCATCGGCAACCCTGAAGCGCTATGAAGATGAAGGGCGTCCAAGCCAAGATCTGCCAATGGTGCACTATGCGCTGCAATACTGCTTAGCCCAGTGTGCCAAAGCCTTTGATGGCGCCTTTAACAACTTCCCGGCCAAAGGCGTGGGTCGTAGTTTACGGGTGCTACTGTTCCCATTAGGCATGCGTTATACGATGCCGTCCGACAAACTGCTTAACCAAATCGCCGAGCAGTTAATGACCCCAAGTGCAGAGCGCGACCGTTGGACGCATCTTTGCTATGTCGGGGAAAAAGCCGACGATCCGGTGGCGGTAATGGAACGCGCCTTCACAGCCATGTGGGCGTGTCGTGATACCGAAAAAGCCCTGATCAAGGCAGTAAAAGCCAAGAAAATCAATGGTAAAGCCAGCCTGGCCGACCGCTCACAACAAGCGGTAGAGCAAAATATTATCACCGCCGATGCGCGTGAAAAATTGCTTGAGGCCGATGCGTTGCGTGCTTACGCCGTACAAGTGGATGACTTTGAGGCCGATTGGTTTACCTCAAACCAGTTACAAGGGGGCGCTATCGACAAAGCCAACCCAAATAAAGCCGCTTAAATGCTGTGATTACGCTAATGAAAAGCGTCTGTGATGAGCAGACGCTTTTTTGTTGGCTCGCTCATGGAACCGATTTACACTGCGATCTTGCCCACTATTTTTGCCTGCAACACCTCCAACCACTGGGTATTTTTGCCCTTTTTCCATAAAAGGGGATGCATAGGCAGGCGTTAGTATTTATCCTAGCCTCAATTTTGTGAGGGACGTTGAATATGATCATCAAACCTAAAATTCGCGGATTTATCTGTACAACCACCCACCCAGTGGGATGTGAAGCGAACGTAAAAGAACAAATTGACTACACCAAAGCGCAAGGCCCGATTGCCAATGCGCCAAAACGTGTGTTGGTCGTGGGTGCATCCAGCGGCTATGGCTTGTCCTCACGCATTGCAGCCGCCTTTGGTGGCGGCGCAGCAACCATAGGCGTGTTCTTCGAAAAGCCAGGCACCGAGAAAAAGCCAGGCACCGCAGGCTGGTATAACTCAGCCGCGTTCGACAAGTTTGCCAAGCAAGAAGGCCTGTATTCAAAAAGCCTGAACGGCGATGCTTTCTCGCACGAGGCCAAGCAAAAAACCATCGATTTGATCAAACAAGACTTGGGTCAAATCGACATGGTGGTTTACTCACTGGCCTCGCCAGTCCGTAAGCTACCTGACAGCGGCGAGCTGGTACGTTCATCACTCAAACCTATCGGTGAGACGTACACCTCAACCGCCGTCGATACCAACAAAGATCAACTTATCGAAGCGAGCGTCGAGCCTGCTACTGAGCAAGAGATCCAAGACACCGTCACTGTCATGGGCGGTGAAGACTGGGAACTTTGGATTAACGCACTCAATGACGCCGGCGTATTGGCCGAAGGCTGCAAAACCGTCGCCT
Source organism: Salinivibrio sp. EAGSL (assembly GCF_013366455.1). Taxonomy (NCBI): domain Bacteria; kingdom Pseudomonadati; phylum Pseudomonadota; class Gammaproteobacteria; order Vibrionales; family Vibrionaceae; genus Salinivibrio; species Salinivibrio sp. EAGSL. The sequence continues at coordinate 187,574 of NZ_JABWMG010000003.1, forward strand.
ACAGCTACATTGGCACAGAGCTCACTTGGCCAATTTACTGGGAAGGGGCACTAGGCAAAGCCAAAATGGACTTAGACCGTGCCGCCAACGAGCTAAACCAGACGCTTGCCACCAAAGGTGGTAGCGCCAACGTCGCCGTATTGAAAAGCGTCGTGACCCAAGCAAGCTCGGCTATTCCCGTTATGCCGCTTTATATCGCCATGGTGTTCAAAAAAATGCGCGAAGAAGGGGTCCATGAAGGCTGCATGGAGCAAATCCATCGCATGTTTACTCAACGCCTCTATCAAGCCGATGGCAGCGAGCCTGCCGTTGATAGCGAGCGTCGCTTGCGTTTAGACGACCTAGAGTTACGCGAAGACATTCAGCAGCACTGTCGCGACTTGTGGCCGCAAATCACCACTGACAATCTCACCGAGCTAACCGACTACAACGAATACAAAGCCGAGTTCTTGAAGCTATTTGGCTTTGGCGTAGACGGCGTAGACTACGACGCAGACGTGAGCCCATTGGTAGAATTTGATGTCGAAAACATCTAAAACTGTTTAGAAAACAGACGAAAGAGGTCAGCCAAACGCTGGCCTCTTTTTTATTGCACGAAAGCTAACCAAACAAACCAAAATCGTCGCTTTTTACTTTACAAGCGAAGCCTAAGCCAATAATATACGCCGCTTTCCGGAGAGATGGCTGAGTGGTTGAAAGCACCGGTCTTGAAAACCGGCAAGGGTTAATAGCCCTTCTAGGGTTCAAATCCCTATCTCTCCGCCACATATAGAAAAGCCGCTGCTCAGTCAGCGGCTTTTTTGCGTTTATACCCCCAAAAACTTCTAAATTCTGACCCCGCCAACATTTTAGACTCCTTTGCCTAAACACACTGCCCAGCGTCTGATAACCTAGCCCGCAAAAAATTGCCCTGTAAGGCCTTTTGGATGCCGCTAACCAAAGGGCGGTAGCGTGGGTGTTAAAGCAAATCCTTAATGCGTAACCTCAAGCACTCATTGATGCGTAGGCCACTGCCGTACATAAGCCCACAAATCAGCTTATCTCTTGCGTTAAGGTAGGTAAAAATTTTGGCAACTTCTTCTTTACTGAGCACAATTGGAATTCGCGGCGATTTTTTGGACGGACTAAACGCAATCTTACCTAGCGGTTGGTTTAAAAACTGGTTGTAAAGAAAGGCTAATGCATTGAGGGCAACCTTTTGTGTGTTTGGTGAAACTTGCTGCGCATTCGCCAAATAAGACAGAAACGTTTTTACATCCTCGTCACTGAGCTCTGTAGGGTGTTGCTTGTGATGGAAAAGGATAAATCGACGAACCCAGTACAAGTAACTTTTCTCGGTTCTAATCGCATAGCCTCGTCGCCTAATCTCGTGCTGAAGGCTTGCCATAAACGGACTTTTGGTCATGATCTTTTCCCTCCCTCTAAGACTGTTTATTCATACAGCTTATTGGTAAGGAAAGCCAAATGGTGTGCACGCTTTTTCGAGGCACATTCACATTATCGCCGAAAGAGGAAATATTAATACAATATAATCATAGGGTTACAATTTATCCTTTGGGGATAATGTGAACGCCTTGGCCGGGATAGGCGGCATGCACACTTTTGCAGGCAAAGTGATTGCCTCAATCGCTAAAAATGTGTTTAATTATAAGTAGTTAGTTAAAAAATGACGCGTATAACGGGTTTGACAAATCGAGCACGCGCACTAATACAATGTTACATTTCTTGAGAGGGATTAGTGGTCAACTTGAAGGATTTTCTAAAGTACGTTGATGCGGCGCATTTACACGACAAGATTGGTAAATTTCGTGATTTAGACTTCAAACGAATGTCATACCAGGAAGTCCAAAAAGCCATAGCTGATGTGATTACTTTTAGCACACCGCATGGCAATATTTCAGTATTTATGCCTATGAATGCTAATTATCCTGCTGGTACAAGGTTTTACCGAGTTCGGGCATTACCTGAGGATGATAGAAAAATTCCGCTACAAACTATGTCTAAGGTGTCTGATTGCTGGGAGCCTCCGGAACATATTGTGAAAGCGGGAAGGCTAAATCGAGACAATGAAGCTTTGTTGTATACAGCGCCTATTTCACCTTTTGTAGCAGTAGAGGAAATGAAGATTCCAGATGGTGAGCTGTTTTCACTTATTGTCTACGAAGCGCTGGAACAAATTAATGTCACCATGATTGGGGCACAGCCAAATACTGAAGGGCTAAATGCAGAGGAAGTACTCAAATCCAAAATGATTCAGGATTTCTTGAAACATGAGTTCATAAGAGATGTTGGTGTGGGTACAGAGTACCTGTACAGAATCTCCGAATCGATAACTAAGGACTACTTTGATTTACCGCCTGACTTTCAAGATGCTTGGTGCTACCCGTCTGTTGCAAAGAAAGGCCATTTCAATGTGTGCTTTCGTAAAGATAATAGATCCAAACTTAAGTTGGTTGGCTCCCAAATTGCTAGTGTTACTCGAGAAAAAGGTGACTATCTGTTTCAAGCAAAGCTGGTAACCAAGGTTGGAGCTGATGGTGAAAGTCTTACTTATCATAAAATAGGGTCTGACGAGCAACGGGAGATTTTTCCCGAAATTATGTTGGCAGAAATGTAACAAGCGCATGTTGTCGGATTGGTTTTCCGCTGTGCTACAAACCAACCGCAAATGCTAGGCGTTATGTAACTAGGAGAAAAAATGAACATCAGTGAAATCAATGGTTTTGAAGTTACGGGGTTCGTCGTTCGTACGACTAATGCAGATGAAATGAATCCTATGACTGCAAAAATCGGAAATCTTTGGGAAAAATTTTACTTAAATGCAGCTCCAAAGTTAACCGACAAGTCAAAAGTGTATGGTTTATACACAAACTATGAATCTGATTTTACTGGAGCTTTCGATGTTATCGCTTGTTCGGACACATTATCAGCACAATTATTGTCAGAATCAGTAAAAACGAATGTTTCCTCTGGTAAGTACGTGACTTTTTCAGCGACTGGTGAAATGCCACAAGTAGTTATCGATTTGTGGAATGAGGTTTGGAATTATTTTGCTTCTGAACACTGTCCTCACGAGCGAGCGTATACAACAGACTTTGAGTATTACAAAAGTGCTAATTCTGTAGAAATCTCTATTGCCGTTAGATAGTTACATAACAAACGAGTATGTCGTCAATCCTAAATTTTAGCGAGATTTTTATCCCACATCACGCCGTCTCTGAGCATCGAATTTAAGATCACTACCATCTTGCGCACACAGGCAATAATGGCGACTTTTTTCGGCTTTCCAGCGGCGACTAATCGGGTATACGTCGCTTTAAAAACAGGATTACATTGCATCGCAGACATCATCGCCATATACAACACGG
>NZ_JABWMG010000040.1:0-5757 GCF_013366455.1 Salinivibrio sp. EAGSL
GGTGATCGTCAAACCGATCCTTTTTTGGTTAAAAAACGTTCGCGATCTCGCCCTGACCTGATACCCATCTTAAAATATTCCAATTATGACCATACCAACAGTCCATGTAATATGCTTTACATATGATCAAAATCCTTCACGACTGCAGGGGGAGGAGTGCAATTTAATATTACACTTCCTTTTACGTCAGCTACTAATTACTCGTTTAGCAAGTCATCGCATGATACTACACCCTGTGATGGCTTTTCGTTTTGAGGAACAAAGCGAATATTTCCGATATCAAACTCTACTTGTTCATCCGTGAAGAGCAAGAATGCGGTGTTCATTTTTTGAAATGACATACCAGACTCTTTTAAGCATTTTAGCGGAACTTTTACTTTATTCCATTGCATAGATTCTTCAGGAAGAACGTCTGAGATATTGACTTCCCCACGGCAAGGATATTCGCAATGCGTAGATAATATTAACTTTTCTGGTTTGTTAGACCTCATACGAATATCGAATTCCACCGTCGACTTAGCATTCATGTACCGAGTGTAATCAATACCTTTACCGTCGGGTGTTTGCATATAAATTTGTGCAGATGAGCTATTTTTAAAGCTATCTGACTTTCCTGCGAATTTCACATTAATTGCTGACTGTTGCATTCCTTGATAGTCAATACCTGTTGTAGTAACAGATTCGATAGATGTTTCTCCTTTGGATATATCCACACCAACCCAACCATTTACTTCGCCGCTCATACGAGCTGTAAACTCACCTTTAGCGTTCTTACCAAAAATTTCTAAAGGTAATTGAGCCATATCCGAGTCAGGTTTTTCAACACCACAGCCGAAATCGCGTGGATCTAGTGGCAGGTTATTTAAATCGTTAAAAGCTGCATCCACAGCTGTTTCGCCTGCATAGTTCAAGCCATAACCATAAGGGAAAAGCTGCCCAAACTGACCATCAAGTTCTTGTTCAATAGGTTCGCCCGTAAGACCGTCAACAGGTGTAATATAATTTGGAATATTAACCGCTGCTCGATTAATTGTTGTTGAACATTTAGTCGCGCCCCATGTGTAAGAGAGCTTCCCAGTAAAGTCCTTATCGCCAAATAATACGTCCGTAATGCCAAGCCCTTCAGTTCCAACAAGCCAAGCAGCAACAAAAGCATCTGAGTGATTAATTTCCTCGTTTACATAAAGAGGACGACCTGAATAAAAAATCGTTACCACTTTATAACCCTGCTTTTTAAGCGACTTAATTAGTTCTGAATCAGATTTATATTCCTTTTTAAGGGTAGAGAACTCAAGTGTTTTTGATGCTGGAATATCTCCGAACATTTCTGCATATGGTTCTTCACCTATAACAACTACTGCTATGGCTTCTTCCGGGGAGGCATCAGATACATCAGTAATTATATTTCCTTCACCTACAACCTCTTCCATTGCCATTTGCATTGTTTGAGCATTTGGGAAGTCTTTTTCAAGAGTATTGCCATCTCCTTGCCAAGATAACGACCAACCTCCGGTTTGCTTTGTAATATCATCAGCTGCTGAACCTACAACAAGATATTTTTTTCCATCTTTTTTTAAAGGTAATGTTTGATTTTCATTTTTAAGAAGAACGAGAGATTCAGATACCGCTTGACGTGCAATTGAAGTGTGTGCAGGAGCACTCAAAACTTCTTGTTTACCAGCTAAAGAACGCATACTAGGCTTGGGTTTTTCCCATAGGTTAGCTCGCATTTTAACACGTAATATACGTGTTACTGCATCATTAATGCGCTCTATGGGAATAACACCTGATTTAACCTGTTTGATTACATTATGATAGAACTCTTTCCAGTCATTACGAGCAGTGACCATGAACATATCATTGCCTGCAATTACCGCTTGAGGGCAGTTAGCAGGAGTACAGTTATTGATTTCTCCTTGACCATTCCAATCGGTAACAACAAACCCATCAAAACCCATTTTTCCCTTTAGAATGTCAGTAATAAGGTATTTTGAGCCGTGGATTTTCTGGTTCTGCATATAGTCAGACTCTGTGTTAACCATCGGATCATAATTACGGGGATTCCACCAAGAGTTAAAAGAGCTCATGACGACTTGTGCGCCAGCATTGAGACCCCCTATATATCCCATCGCATGAATATTACGAAGATACTCTTCTGTGTATCGATTCTTTCCATGGTCTTCACCGTTTAACGTACCACCATCTCCTATCCAATGCTTGACATTAGAAATAACATTTTTATCAGTTTTTAAGCCTTCTTCTCCGCCTTGAATTCCTCTCACCATACGTTGCGAGTACTCATACACGAGTGCCGGATCTTCAGAGTAACCTTCATAAACTCGTCCCCATCGGTAATCACGAGGTGTTGCAACAGTGGGAGCAAAAGTCCAGTCAAGACCCGTAGCAGCGACTTCACGAGCAGTAACTCGACCAATTTCTTCAATCAAGTCCGGATTACGGGTTGCCCCTAAGCCAATATTATGAGGGAATATAGTCGCATTAAATACGTTATTGTGACCATGCACTGCATCTGTCGCCCACATAAACGGAATATTGAAATCGCGGTCTGAGTATGCTTGGTCAAGTGCTAACCAGTATTTATCAGCTTCATTAGCCCAATCTTGTGCGGTGGCATATTTATCGCCACCGGGCGCTGCTCCACCACCGTTTAAAATAGAACCTATTTTATAATCTTTTGCTTCTTGAGGTGTAATATTTCGCAAATCAGGCTGTATCATTTGACCTACTTTTTCTTCCAAAGTCATCAATGAAACGATATGCCGTATTGCTTCTTCCAGAGCAGATTCTTTTTTTATCTCGCTATCAATTTTTTTCCATTCAGGAAAATAGGGTGCTTCTATAGTAGAAGATAGCGTACCTTCATCACTTAAACTGTAACACCCTGAAAAAAACAGAATAGAAACTGTAACCAAACTCATTTTTTTAAAACTAAACATGGCCTCCCCCATCAAAAATAAAAAGAGCCGCCAATAATAGCGGCAAGAGTAGAAAACGAACTCTCATTAAAAGAGCCTTATTCAATAAAAGCTCCAGGCAGTAGTCATAGAGTGTAGCAATTACCACCACATATCTGCTTGAATACCCATGATTACATCTGAGTCTCGTTCATCACCATTAATATATGTAGCTAGTAATCTCAGCTCTGGAGTTGGCCCAAACCCAGTGTCGACTTTAAATGTGGGCGCAGCAGTTAGTTTATAGTCGTAGCTATCTGTTGTGTTGCCTGCAGCATCTTCACCGTGATTCTGTAAGTAGCCAGCTTCTGTTACAAATGACAAATTTTCACTAATAGGGAACGTTGGTCGCACCATCGCTGATACCCAGCTGTCAGTACTACCATCATTCATGTCATTGTACTGTCCTTGGATTGAGTGGAAAACGCTAACACCGTTATCGAAGAAGTATCCCCCCCAGACTAAAGCCCGTGCCGACACGTCATCACTATCTACTGCTTTTACACAAGACGTTCCACAGTCAGTGCCTGTGATCTTGTAGCTTAACGAGTTGTTTCCTGGCGCATAGGTATTATATGTTGTAAGTGTTCCACCGAGTAACTGCCCTGCACCTAAACCTTTGCCCATTTGACCAATGTACTTGGTAAACCCTTTATCAGATAGACCAAACACGCTCTCTGAGTGAAAAATCGCTGTAAGGTCAAAGCCACTTGAAGCATACTCTTCTGAGTTGCCTTGACCGTCGATATCAATCATGTTATCGGGCAAATATTTACCCATTGCATGGAGCTCAACGCCGTCGAAATCGATACCTACGTGGGCAGCATGCATGATGTTATTGCTATCCCCCCAAAATTCGGTATCTCCTGAGTCGTCGCTAGCAATGTACGCAAAGTCCCACTTATTCCCACCTAACTCTACACCTTCAATTCCTAAGCCAGTGCCTGACATATCAGTATAAAAAAGGTCAGTCATAAAGATGTAATTATCTTTTCCGTAAAAACGCTTTCCTCCCCAAATGGTTCCAGTTTCTGTGACACCTTCAAACTCGACAAACGTTTCGATCATACCAATCTCACTATTTGCCGCATCTGCATTGGCTCCTAGCTGGTTTGTAGCATATTCAGCATTATTAGCTCCAGCTCGTGTTTTAATTCGTATTTTCTGACCTTTCTCATTTTCAAAGTTTTTCTGCAACGCCAATTCAAAGTGACTATCAGACTCGATACCTAAGCGGCCTAGCCTCTCTTTTGATCCCGGAAATTTAGAGCGTTTGAACTCATCGTTTTCGCTGAATAAGGAACCAGCTCGAAAGTAGCCATGAAATTCAAATCCGTCTGATTTTTCCGCGAACGAGGGTAGTGAAGCAAAACCTGCAGACACTGCCAAAATAGCAAGGCTAATTTTAGAAATTTTCATAATAAATCCACCAACATGTAGGGTAAAAAAGAAAGCGCTTTCTTTGTAAGGCCAAAAAAAAGACGCTAGTCACGGTCAGAATGGTCAAAAAGATCTCGAAGGCTTTCGAAGAGCTTACTGCCAATCTTCCACAGCCTTTGCATTAAGCGCACTATTACATTAACGCTCGTTTTATGATCATTTCTGATAACCCAATCACAAAGAAAGCGCTTTCTTACGTATGAGGTCACAAAATAAACTCAAATCTGTAAAAAATCTGACGCTTTCAACAAGGACTGGTCATTAAGATAAGCGAGTATTTCTAACTACCTAGTGACTGAAAGTTCTTTTTTCTCTAAGGCGAGGTTATTGATAATTCACCTAAAACACTGATCCCAACAGGGTTACTCCCAGTTTTTTCTTGCTTGGCGGCTTTGGTCACATCGTCGACGGTGTCCCCCGGTGTCAGGATAGTTGTCCAGATCTTGAATCGCCCAAAAATCCAGCAGTGGAGGGCTAATGGAGGACACTATGCCGAGATATTCCGAAGAAAGAAAAGCCGCTATCCTCAAGAAATTGTTGCCACCGAATAATAAAACCATCTCAGAAATTGCAGCCGAAGAACACATCAGCGAGGCAACGCTGTAAAATTGGCGCAGTAAACTCCGTTCCGAAGGTAAACCCGTGCCAGGACATCAAAAAAACACCGAGCAGTGGTCAGCTGAAGCTAAGTTCCCACTGTCATAGAAACAGCCAGCCTGTCAGAAGCCGAGCTGAGCCAATATTGTCGCGAGCGGGGCTTATTCCCCGAGCAAGTAAAAGAATGGAAGCGCGCTTGTATTAGCGGAGCAGGCCAAGCTGAACAGCCCAAGAAGGCTGAGCAGGCCGCGCGCAAAGCTGAGAAAAAACGCATTCGTGGCTTAGAAACTGAGTTACGCCGCAAAGATAAAGCCCTTGCCGAAACGACAGCGCTACTGGTGTTATCAAAAAAGCTCAATGTCTTGTACGAGAGCGATAACGAGGAGGACTAACCCCTCTCGATAGGCGCCAGACGCTGCTACAGCTTTTTGATGAAGCCGTCGCGAATGGTGCCCCTCAGTACAAGGCAGCTAAGCTTATGCAGATACCACAACGTACGTTGAGACGTTGGCGTTCATCACAAGGTCAGGTGAGACCAGACCTGCGTCCTCTTGCCATTAGAGCCGCACCGAAAAACAGACTACCTGAGCAAGAGCGTTTGCACATTTTAAATGTCTGCAATGACGCTGACTACGCCAGTTTACCACCCAGCCAAATCGTACCGAGACTGGCTGATCAAGGCGAGTATACCGCCAGTGAATCCACTATCTATCGCGTATTGAAGGCGAATGACCAACTTCACCAC
>NZ_JABWMG010000041.1:0-3853 GCF_013366455.1 Salinivibrio sp. EAGSL
AAGAGCGAAAAGCAGTGCCTAGGACCTAGGATCCTAGGCCCTAGGAACTTTATCTACAGGACCAGGCACGATACGCTTTTTCCGTATTCCGTATTCCGTCCCCTAGAACCTAGGATCTTTCTAGTCTCTAGTCTCTAGTCTCTAGTCTCTAGTCTCTAGCTTCTGCCCTCAACGCTATGCTCGCGAATATCACCACCCCAAGTGAGAAAAACAAAATGCCGGAGTGGTGGTTAAGGTAATGTTGCGTCAGCATATAGCCAGCAATCAGGATAAGATGGCTGCGCAGCATTATGGTGGCAAAATGTTTGTCTGGCGTGTCGCCTGTGTTGGTTTTTCTGGTTGCTAACCAAGGCGCTGCGATTAACACAATCAAGGTTAACCCGCCAATCAATCCTTTGACTTGTAGTTCTTCTAACAACTGGTTGTGGGCACGACTAAAGTCCATCACGATAGGATCAACCTGGCCTTTTTCAACCAATACCTCTCTAGCGGATGTAAATTGGCTATAGCCAGTTCCTGTGATGGGGTTATCAGCAAATAAATATAAGGCCGTTTTCCATAGCTCGACTCGCACACCTGAAGAGCTGGTCACGCTGGGCGTGCGTTGTGTGTCCGCATCGGCCATTTCAGTGCGTTGAATTTGTTGGTAGTCATCCAATTCGGCGAAAACTAAACCAGCTCTATCTAGTGCAGGGACCAGGGCAGTGACCACAATCAGAACAACGCTGGTGGCGATGGCCAGATAGTCTCGCGAGCTAAAGTGTTTTCGGTAGTAGATCACTGCCCACAAAGCGACAAAAGGGGTAATCACCCAAGAGCCACGCCCGCCACTGAGCAGTGTGGCGATAAATCCTAGGGTGATGCCTAAAAAGGCGATGGTCTTTAAGGTAGGTAATGCTCGCTTACAGCTATAGATATAGGCAAAAATGCTAAAAACGCTTAAGCTTGCGGCCATGCCGGCAACTTGAATGGGCATAAAGCCGCCAGTCGAAAGCGCACGAATATCGAGCATATAATGCTGATACAGTGCAATAACTCCTACCAAAGCGGCACCAATCGCGCAGCCGTAAAAAACGGATTTAAGCTCAGGCGGATACTTCAAGAGCAATGCAAAAATCATGATGGCGAGCAAAACACGACTGGGCATATCCAGTTGCTCATAATGCTCTCCCGGTAGGGCAAAGGCGAGTGTGACCACAAAGTAGAGCACCAATGAGCCACTAATCAGCATGGCGGGGTGTGTTTTTAGCGCCTGCCACGTACTCGGCAACATTATCAGAGCGGTGACCGCCAATAAAATCGCGCCATATTTGTACGAGTCGGGCGTGATAAGCAAGGTGGTGAAGTAAATCAAACACAATAAGCTGGTGAGCCGTTGGCGAGAAGTAAGCAGCAAGATCCTTTCCTCTGTCTTCTATTTTTTTTATGAATGGCATGTTGCAGAAATGCGGTTGCATCATACAGGAAGAGCCCAAAGCGAGGAAGCGCCTAAGGTCTCAACTCTCAGGGGAGTGACGTTCAATCATCTGTATTTGAGATTTTGAATACGGAGCGACAAATTTGCATTTATTATCATTGCGAATAGAATAGCCGTCTAGAAGTTATAGCTTCTTAAGTCGTTGATGGTATGAGTTATTACGTGCTGTTACTTCCCTTAATTACCAATGAGAGTGTCACATGGCTAAGCACCTGTTTACCTCAGAGTCCGTCTCTGAAGGCCATCCTGATAAAATCGCCGATCAGATTTCTGATGCGGTCTTGGATGCCATTCTTGAGCAAGATCCCAAAGCGCGCGTTGCCTGCGAAACCTATGTGAAGACCGGAATGGTCATGGTAGGCGGGGAAGTGACGACCTCAGCCTGGGTTGATATTGAAGAGCTCACTCGCCAAACGGTACGCGATATTGGTTACGTCCATTCCGATATGGGTTTTGATGCCAATTCTTGTGCTGTATTGAACACCATTGGCAAACAATCACCTGATATAAACCAAGGCGTTGACCGCGCTGATCCCAAAGATCAAGGTGCCGGCGATCAAGGGATTATGTTTGGTTTTGCCACCAATGAAACCAATGTACTGATGCCGGCCCCTATTACTTACTCACACCGTTTGGTTGAGCGCCAAGCGCAAATGCGTAAAGATGGCACCTTAGATTGGCTACGTCCTGATGCAAAAAGCCAGGTCACTTTCGCTTACGACAACGGCAAGATTGCGGGCATTGACGCCGTGGTGCTGTCAACACAGCATTGCGACAGCATTTCAACCGACGATCTCCGCGAAGCGGTCATGGAAGAAATTATCAAACCGGTTCTGCCTGCAGAATGGCTCACCAAAGAGACTAAATTCTTTATTAATCCAACGGGTCGCTTTGTGATTGGTGGCCCGATGGGAGACTGTGGTTTAACCGGCCGTAAAATTATCGTGGATACCTACGGTGGCGCAGCCCGTCACGGTGGCGGGGCATTCTCAGGCAAAGATCCATCAAAAGTGGATCGTTCTGCCGCCTACGCCGCACGTTATGTAGCGAAAAACATCGTCGCAGCTGGCCTTGCTGACCGCTGTGAGATTCAATTGTCGTACGCCATTGGTGTGGCCGAGCCAACGTCTATCATGGTCGAAACCTTTGGCACTGAAAAAGTGGCGCCAGAGGTGATTATTAAAGCCGTTCGTGAGCACTTCGATCTACGTCCGTATGGCCTACAAGAAATGCTCGACTTGCTGCAACCTATTTATAAGCAAACTGCTGCGTATGGTCATTTTGGTCGTGAAATTTTCCCATGGGAGAAAACCGACAAAGCAGACCTATTGCGTGAATTTGCCAAGCTGGGGAAAGCTTAAAACGGCTCTAGGTAAGTAAGAGACTAGGCTCTAGAAACTTAGGCTTTGCCTACCGAGGCAGGCACTTTTGAGCCTATACTCGACTTGATAAAAAGGGTGTCGTACAATCCCTTCTTTTTCAGATGGCTAGCAAGGTTCCGAATACTATGGTCCCACAAGAAATGGCAGTTTCAGGTACGCATGACACTGTTTTAAAGTTTGTAAAAGATACGTTTCCTGAGCCAGCAAGCACCAAAATCCTTGATATTGGAGCGGGACAGGGGTCTCTTTCTTTAAAATTGAAACGAGCTGGGTATCAAGTGTGCGCGTGTGATATTGATGCTAACAATTTTAAGGTTGCTGATATTGAGTGCTTAGAAGTTGATGCTAATGGCGACTTGCCTTATGAAGCTGGTACATTCGATTTAGTGTTATCTATCGAAGTTATCGAACATATTGAGAATCATAGCGGCTTTTTCACAAACGTGAACCGAGTTCTGAAACCTAACGGAAAGTACGTTTTTTCTACACCAAACATTCTGTCGCTTAAATATAGACTAAGTTTTTTATTAACTGGCTATGGTTATTCATTCGGTCCTTTAGAGCCTTTTGTTCGCTCACCTGCCGAACAACATATATCCCCGTTTTCTTTGGATAGGTATACCTGGATGCTTTCTATGTGTGGTTTTGAGATTGCCACTTTCAGAACAGATAAACTGCAGTCATCATCAAAAATTTGGTACTTCTTAGCACCATTAATTCGTTCATTAGCTAAAAAGCGCTTCGGGAACTCTCCAACGGTGCAAAGACAGAATAGTAAAACAGCATTGTTGGGTAGAAAGCTATTTATAATGGCGAGTAAAACGGGGTAAATAAAGCGTTCAGGGTTTTGAGTACGGGAAAGAGACGAGACGCTTCGCTTCTAGAGGCTAGAAACTAGATAGAGCAGATCGTGCTTGCATTGGGGCTCTTAATATGGGGAAGAGCGAAAAGCAGTGCCTAGGACCTAGGATCCTAGGCCCTAGGAACTTTATCT
>NZ_JABWMG010000042.1:0-2255 GCF_013366455.1 Salinivibrio sp. EAGSL
CGATCGATGGCGGCGATGGTCATCGTTGAGTCGTCGAACAGTTCGTCCCATTGCTCGAATGACTTATTTGATGTGATGATCATGCTGTGTCTTTCATATCGATGCGCGATTAGTTCGAACAGCACACTGGTTTCCTGCTCGGTTTTGCGAACGTAACCTACGTCATCCACGATAAGTAGATTGTATTTATCCAGCTTCAGTAACTCGTCCTGCAGCCGAAGGTGTTGTTTCGCCTGTTGTAGCTGTTGCACGATGGCTGAGGCCGCGATGAACTTAACTTTATAGCCCTGCTCGATAAGCCCGTAACCGATGCCACTGGCGATATGAGTTTTACCCAGCCCGCTGGCTCCGAACAGCAAGACGTTAGCGCCGAGTTTCAACCAACCGGGTTGGTTAACCAGATCGATGACCTGGTGTTTTGAGATACCGTCGACCCGTTTAAAGTCGAAATTGCCAAGGTTTTTTCCAGCCGGTAACTTGGCGTCTTTCAGCAACCGCTGTAAGCGTTTATCTTCGCGGTTTGCCAGCTCGATATGGCAGAGCTCGGATAAGTACTGCTGAGGGCTCCATTGCTCTTTAACCGCTTTATTGCCCAGCGCGTCCCATTCTTTAACCATGGTGGCGAGCTTTAGCTGCTTGAGCATGAGTGATAATGAGGCCGTTGTGTTATCCATGCAGGCCTCCCGGTATCATACTGGCATACGAGCTTAGGCTGTGTTGTTTGATGGTAAATGACGGCTTTTTTGGCTCGATAACTAAAAAGCGTTCTTCGCATTCCCGGATGGCCGGTAATTGTCGCTGGGTAATTGACGCGGCAATAAATCGGCCTAATTGACGTTCACAACCGCTTTGTTTGGCTAAATGAAGCAGTTTTACCATGTAATAGCTGGCTTTATCGGCCGTTAGCTTGTCGTCGACATACTCCCAGATGGTTCTGTAATTGTCGTCCGGTAATAAGTCATCGCGCAGCTGTGAGTGCCGGAACGCACGCGGTTTCTTAACCAGTGCATCAATAACATGCCGGTAATTGACGCTGCGGGCGCGACCACCTTTGTCGGCATAGACACGCTCGAGCTCAAGCACGAAGTCGGTGCCGTAAAATAGGGCTAACCGGTTATCATAAAGCCGTACCAGCAATCGACTGTCAATAAGCCGTGATGGCACCGTGTAGGTGACGCGCTTGAGGCAGATCGTGCTTGTCCGCGACACCGTGACATAATGCTCGGTGTAATTGACACTCATTGCCCGGGGCAGTGCCTGTAATTGTCGCTGCTCGAGTTGGTATTTGTCGCTGACGCGACGATTACGCCGAGCTACCACGCTGGCAACAAAGGCTTCATACGCATTACGGCTGTCGAAGTCGTAACTACCGCGGATTTTCAGTGCCTGCTCGACTTGGGACTTGGTGTGCCCGTGCGGACTTTCGATAGCACCGTTCTCATGCGCAACACCCGGATTGTTGCGGGTTGCTCTAAAACCATAGTGCTTAACAAGGTCGTTGAAGCGCTCCGTTAAATCATCAGCCGATGAGTGATTCTTATAAGCCGCACTCAAGCTGTCGGTACGGATTTCTTTGGGCACACCGCCGGCGGCATGTAGCGCATTTTGTAATCCATCAGAGAAGGCCGCAAAACTCTCGCCGCCATAGATAACCTGGATGAACGCCCAGCCGCTGGCCGGCATCCGGTAATGAAACAGCATGTGCTTTAATGGCTCACCGGCAATGGTGACCGGCGATTTCACATGAGTAAAATCGGTAATACCGAGCGCACCATATTCATGGGTTTGTATAAACACAACGTCTTTAGCAGGCCCGTGTAAAGAGCGCCATTTACGGATCCGGCGCTCAAGTGTTCGGCGCGATCCTGGGCTGAACTTATCGGTGTGATATTCGCAAAGGTAATCAAAAACGCCTACGGGCGTGATGTCTTTATCCAGTTCAAGTATGGGAACAACAATGCTTTCCCATATTGGCGCCAGTGGATCTTTACGTGTGCGCCACTGGCGCTTACCGTCGTTTGTTTGTTGATTGGCTTTATCAAGACGCCGGGCTGACCGCTCTGAAATACCTGCTTTAGCAGCAGCAACAGCTTGGCTTTTTTGTTTTCTGTGAGTCATATAGATCGTGACCTGTTGATCCGTGATTCGTGTTCCCGGCACAGTGAACTCCCTCCGTTCTGCTGTACCGAACCTTATCAGATCAACCGGCCAAGATAATTGTCGCTAGACCGGCCACCGTAATTGTCGCTCAATAC
>NZ_JABWMG010000043.1:0-1903 GCF_013366455.1 Salinivibrio sp. EAGSL
TCAACCGGCCAAGATAATTGTCGCTAGACCGGCCACCGTAATTGTCGCTCAATACCACATCGTTAACGTAACGTATTGAAGTGATGTCTTACCTGCTCACTTCTTGGCTGCGCTCGCGCTGAAAAAAGTGCCAGACGCAGCGCCTACCTATGCGCATTCGAGCTATTTACTTAATAAAGCAACGGGCTTGTTCAACACCCAAATAAAGTGTCGGCTGCGCGACACTTATTCTTATTTGTTATATTCGTACTCAATACATTGAATTACTGTACAAAAACGACGCTCCTATGGTAAGCCAAATACTCCTTTTTACGCTCTGATAAGCCACTAATTTTGACTTTAAGGTCGACTCTCCACTGCTCTAATTGCGCTTCAATTTCAGCACTTGAGATCATTAGTTCTCCAGTATCGGAGACAGAGATGTAACCTTTATCAAAGAGAGCATCAATATGAGGAGCTAGTAAGAATCCATTTTCTGGGTCTAATCTCTCTTCGTTGGTCGACACTCTCCACGGTTTGATGTGGCTAGCGATTAGAAATCGCGGATCAGTCGTGCCAGTAATAGGACAACTTGAAGAGATTTTGAATAGGTTTTGTCTATATCGCCCCTGACCTAAACGTGAAGAAGCTAAGGCAATTCTTTCTGTTGGTTCAGTTACTGAAGCCTGAGCTTCAGCATCTAGGCTTAACTCATGTGCTTTTAGTAGCTGGACAGTACATAGACCATCTTCGTGGGATACAACAAACTCGCCACGTAACTCAAGACTATTGAGGTGGGATGCAAGAGCCTTAATTCTTGACGGAAAGCGAGTGATATCTGAACCTGAAAACTCGCATAGAAACCAGTTATCTTCGATTACAATAACACTTTCTTTTAATGCATAACCACGATCATTAAACTTCACTTTGAGAAGATCACCATCTAGAAGAGCACCTAAATCTATCTGTGACTCTAAAGCATCATAAAACTTTGACTTACGTTTGTTGTCGTTGATTTTTCTCATATTTTTGCCAAGTTTCCCTCAAAGAATATAACGCCCGCCTAACACGCAATGTGTTGGCATGGCTTTTTGCGTTGTTTGCCAAAACCATGACAACTTTTCATTGTCGGAGTTTAGGTGCTTGTTATGTGCCAACATACTCACCAACAGTACAATTTGTAGGGCGTGTATCATTCCACGATTTGATTAACAACTCTTTGGCTTCTGAATGCCAAAACTTAATTACCTTATAATCTTTTCCACTAATTTCACCCTCTAGCTTTTCACAGTTTTCAATGTCAAAACTTGCGTCAATATTTGGCGACTTTACATGGAAATGTGGAGGTGGGTGCTCATTAGAGTAAACTTCTATTTTTAACGATTTTATCTTTGCAACGAGCTGCTTTGTTTCTATTAAGCACAGCTCGCCGTCGTATTCTTCGACATAACATGGACCGTGTAACAGAGCGTCAAGCCACTCAGCAAATTCATTGATATCTTCAAGTTCATCCGGAGAGACTTTGTGAAAACGGTCATATTGCCTAGCAATATCCTTTGGAATACTCACGGAACCTCCTTGACACATAACGCTTTACTCACCGGAAAATGACGAGTGCCAGCGAGTCATTTTTCTGATGTAGTAACTTGTTAAGTTTTGGCATCCCAGACTTCAAATTTATTGTCATGTATGACAATCGCTTGTGTGTTGCTAATGGGGCAAAGATCTATTTCGTCCTTATAACTAGAAATGATTTTCTCGACTGACTCTTTGAATGGGAAGTTTGTATGGTGAGGAACCGGATAAAAATCAATCATTCCTAATGATGAAAACGTGCCAATGTTCGGCGCGGCAGTGAAATCATCCATTTCTTTTACATACTCAATATTGCGTGAAAGCACAATGGAACCAGCAGACTCACCAA
>NZ_JABWMG010000044.1:0-1624 GCF_013366455.1 Salinivibrio sp. EAGSL
TTTTTGCCAGCATCCACATAAAATGTAACATCTTCGACAAGACTCGCCGTAGGTATGAATGTAACAGTTTTTCCTGCGCATTTTTCCTCGGCGAACTCCACGAATAAATCTGCCACATCCACGAAAGATGAAGTTAAAAAAATCTTTTTCATTACATCTCCTTTCTTCCCGAACACTTTTCTAGAAACTTAACGCCTTGCTAAGCGGAAAATAATGGTTGGCTATAATCGCGAAGCGATGGCCAACTGTTATTTTTCCGTTTGAGTAACTTGTTAGTACATTTTGCTAAGAGAGATATCATTAATGCCAACTCTTTGATAATAAATAGGTAAATTGAACTCATCACGAAGCTTACGAAGATACTTTATAGCCACTTCATTTACAGAATGATCTCCTACAACAACTAACTTTTGAGGGACCACATCAGAATCCCAATACCCATACTCCAAAAGCTGCCCAAGAGCTTCACGAATGCAAAGCTTTAATGTGGAGTTTGTTTTTATTTCATAAAATATAAAACCTTCAGTATTTTTAACTACCGCATCAACCCTTGTTCCAAACTTTGTTAAGCACTCGTCGCCAACATTTACTACGCCATACTTATTGGAAAGCAACTGACAAAGTTTAAGCTGAAGTTCATTATGTTTATATTTTACTTCAAACTTCTTTGCTGGGGAGCTATAAGTTCCATACAGTTTTTTATCTTCACTAAATCCACTAAAAGTAAAGCTAGCACTCTTGCTTAGTATTGATTCGTTCAAAGATGCATTGCTTTCAACATACTCATATATTGGAAGTAGTTGATCGAACGTTTGAAGAACATGTTCGTAATCAATGCTGTCAGCATCACACAAGAGGCCAAAGAATATAAAATTTCCTTCCTGAAAGTGAGTCAGTTTAATTTCAGATATTTTCTTTATCTCACTTCTTCCACTCGGTGAGTGAACCCACATTTTTATGTTATCTAAATCATGGGTGTTTGCTAGTAGATACTCATTAAACCGTAGTATTTTAACTTCAAAATCTGAAATGTCAGGAAGTGTTCGACTTAATTGCAGTGAAAGGGCTAGTCCATACCTAAATCCCTCTTTTTCTGTGCCTATATTAAACTGAAGCTCTGTTCGTCCACCGGAATGAAATGCCCAATCCTCATCAATGGTTTGATCACTAAATATATTTAACGTTTTAGGCCTAGATATATCTTTTATTTTTGATCTTAGCCTCTGTAACTTACCAACTTGATAGCTTTTAGATCTACTATTTAACTCGTTACATATTTCTCTAATATCCATATATGTGGGTAAACTCCTAATGTACTAACGCCCAATTAAGTAGCCCGAAACGCTACTACCAACTTCCCGCACAACACCGTAATCACCAAATTCAAAGCAAAACGAAAATGCCACACGTTGAGGGTCTGCTTGAATTGTTTGTATGGATAATCTCACCCGTATTTGGGTAAAGTGAGACCCAGGCTTTAGCTGCAACTAAAGCTTTCTAATGTGCAGTTCGATTGAACGCTGGCTCCTCTGTCGAGAGACCGATAACAAACATGAACGCACCTTAGAACTCCAAGCACCAAACTCGAATACTCGACTGGGTCTCGAACCCGTATTACGCAAAC
>NZ_JABWMG010000045.1:0-1551 GCF_013366455.1 Salinivibrio sp. EAGSL
GGGGCTAAGTTAGAACATCAAACATACAAGGGTGGTATTTCAAGGATGGCTCCACGACAACTGGCGTCGCCGTTTCAAAGCCTCCCACCTATCCTACACATGTAGGCTCAATGTTCAGTGCCAAGCTGTAGTAAAGGTTCACGGGGTCTTTCCGTCTAGCCGCGGGTACACAGCATCTTCACTGCGATTTCAATTTCACTGAGTCTCGGGTGGAGACAGCGTGGCCATCATTACGCCATTCGTGCAGGTCGGAACTTACCCGACAAGGAATTTCGCTACCTTAGGACCGTTATAGTTACGGCCGCCGTTTACCGGGGCTTCGATCAATGGCTTCTCTTGCGATAACCACATCAATTAACCTTCCGGCACCGGGCAGGCGTCACACCGTATACGTCATCTTTCGATTTTGCACAGTGCTGTGTTTTTAATAAACAGTTGCAGCCACCTGGTATCTGCGACTGCCCATAGCTCCATCCGCAAGGGACTTCACCGTGGGCAGCGTACCTTCTCCCGAAGTTACGGTACCATTTTGCCTAGTTCCTTCACCCGAGTTCTCTCAAGCGCCTTGGTATTCTCTACCCGACCACCTGTGTCGGTTTGGAGTACGGTTCCTACTTACCTGAAGCTTAGAGGCTTTTCCCGGAAGCATGGCATCAATGACTTCACCACCTTGGTGGCTCGACATCGGGTCTCGACCGTAC
Source organism: Salinivibrio sp. EAGSL (assembly GCF_013366455.1). NCBI lineage: Bacteria > Pseudomonadati > Pseudomonadota > Gammaproteobacteria > Vibrionales > Vibrionaceae > Salinivibrio > Salinivibrio sp. EAGSL. Next base: position 702 of record NZ_JABWMG010000045.1, read on the forward strand.
GTAATCCCGGATTTGCCTAAGATTACAGCCTACACCCTTGAACCTGGACAACCATCGCCAGGCCCACCTAGCCTTCTCCGTCCCCCCATCGCAGTAAGTAGCAGTACGGGAATATTAACCCGTTTCCCATCGACTACGCCTTTCGGCCTCGCCTTAGGGGCCGACTTACCCTGCCCCGATTAACGTTGGACAGGAACCCTTGGTCTTCCGGCGAGGAGGTTTTTCACCCCCTTTATCGTTACTCATGTCAGCATTCGCACTTGTGATACCTCCAGCATGCCTCTCAGCACACCTTCAACGGCTTACACAACGCTCCCCTACCCAATATCCATAAGGACATTGCCGCAGCTTCGGTGTATCGCTTAGCCCCGTTACATCTTCCGCGCAGGCCGACTCGACCAGTGAGCTATTACGCTTTCTTTAAATGATGGCTGCTTCTAAGCCAACATCCTGGCTGTCTGAGCCTTCCCACATCGTTTCCCACTTAGCGATAACTTTGGGACCTTAGCTGGCGGTCTGGGTTGTTTCCCTCTCCACGACGGACGTTAGCACCCGCCGTGTGTCTCCCGGATAGCACTTACTGGTATTCGGAGTTTGCAAAGGGTTGGTAAGTCGGGATGACCCCCTAGCCTTAACAGTGCTCTACCCCCAGTAGTGTTCGTCCGAGGCGCTACCTAAATAGCTTTCGGGGAGAACCAGCTATCTCCGAGTTTGATTGGCCTTTCACCCCTAGCCACAGGTCATCTCCTAACTTTTCAACGTTAGTGAGTTCGGTCCTCCAGTTGATGTTACTCAACCTTCAACCTGCCCATGGCTAGATCACTCGGTTTCGGGTCTAATGCTAGCAACT
>NZ_JABWMG010000046.1:0-1250 GCF_013366455.1 Salinivibrio sp. EAGSL
CAGGGCGAGATCGCGAACGTTTTTTAACCAAAAAAGGATCGGTTTGACGATCACCTCTGGCTGTGATCATGTAGGCCGATTCTATAATAGTTCGGGATAGATACCGTGGATATCGATACATTTAAAGACTACTTCAGCGCCGTTGATGACCATCGCCAGAGTGCCAAGATAACCTACCCGCTATTCGACTTGCTCTTTGCTTCATTGTGCGCGGTGATTGCGGGATCGAAAGGATGGTACGAGATTCGAGAATACATCCTAGGGCACCATGAGTGGTTTAAGCGTAACGGTATGTTTGAAGAAGGTATTCCTGCCGACGATACCATCGCTCGTGCCATCTCTGCGATTGAACCGAGTGCCTTTCAAGCCTGCTTTATCGATTGGATGAAAGCTGTTCATCAAATGACGGATGGTCAGGTGGTCGCAATCGACGGTAAAACGCTGAAAGGCTCTTACAACCGTGAAGATAGAAGTAGTACGATCCACATGGTCAGTGCGTATGCCAGCGAAAACCACCTGGTGCTTGGGCAGCTCAAGACTGAAGAAAAAAGCAATGAAATCAGTGCGATTCCCGAGCTAATCCGCCTTCTCGACTTACGTGGTGCGCTAGTCACCATCGATGCCATGGCCTGCCAAACGACGATTGCCAAGACGATTCTTGAGCAGGGTGGCGATTACTTATTAGCGGTGAAACAAAACCAGGGCAAGCTAGCGAACGCGATCACCGAGGCATTCAGTGAGCAACGTCGAACCTTCAATGACGATGTCGAGTTTGAATATGGTCACGGTCGTATTGAATCACGTCAGTGCTATGTGCTTGATAAAGCGTGTTTATCAGGCGACTTTACTCGTTGGCCATCACTACAAAGCCTTGTCATGGTTGAGTCTTTGCGTGTTGAGAAAGGGCGTCCGATGTCGCTGGAGTATCGTTACTATATCAGCTCCAAATCACTGACTGCCGATAAGGCAAGCCGTGCTATCCGCTCGCATTGGGGCATTGAAGCCATGCACTGGGTATTGGATGTCAACATGGGTGAAGACGCCTGCCAAATTTATAAAGACAATGGGGCCGCGAACTTTGCCTGTCTGCGACACATGGCCTCAAACATGGTGCGGGCTGAGCCGACCAAGATAAGCTTGGTGGCCAAACAGAAGCGCTGTCTCATGAATCCTAGCTTCTTAGAAAAGGTTTTAGCCGCAGGCATACCGGCGATGGTTGAAAAATGAACACTTATGCGCTCGCCCTGGGT
>NZ_JABWMG010000047.1:0-1114 GCF_013366455.1 Salinivibrio sp. EAGSL
CTGTCGCTTCGCCAAAACAGTCGTACCTTCCAGCACCAAACCGTGCCGACTATTCTAGAAACCCTGCTCACAGAAATGGGCGTCACGGAGGTGAGCTTCTCGCTCACTCGCGACTATGCCGAGCGCGAATACTGTGTGCAGTACCGTGAAAGTGACTTGGCGTTCTTCCACCGCTTAGCGGCAGAAGAGGGCTTGGTGTATCACCATGAGCACGATGCCAACACCCATACCCTGATAGTGACCGATGCGCCCGACAGCTTGCCCCAGCTTGACAGTCCTGTGCCCTATAACGCCTTAAGCGGCGGACGCACCGATACCCCGTATATCTATGGGCTCACACGCCACACTGCGGCGCAGCCTAGCCACACGGCGTTAAAAGACTACAGCTTCAAAAAACCGCGCTACAGCTTCCAACAAGCGGCGCAAGCCGATGGCATTGATTACCAGCGTACCGACAGCTACGAGCACTTTGACTTCCCAGGCCGCTTTAAAGACGACGCCACTGGACAGGCGTTTAACCAAACCCGCTTAGAGTACTTACGCCGTGAGGCCGAGCATGCCAACGGCCAAAGCAATGAACCGGCACTACGGGCCGGCTATCGCTTTACCATCAGCGACCATCTGGATGAGAGCGTGAACCAAGCGTGGCAAGTGGTGCGGGTGCACCACCAAGGTAGCCAACCGCAAGCACTGGAGGAAGAAGGCGGCCAAGGCGCCACCACCTACAACAACCAGTTTATGCTTATTCCTGCCACCATCCCGTGGCGTGCAACCCCCACGCCCAAACCTCAAGTGGATGGCCCTATGATAGGCACCGTGGTGGGACCGGATGGCGAAGAAATCTTTTGTGATGAACACGGGCGAGTGAAAGTCCACTTCCCGTGGGACCGTTATTCCAACGGAGATGACAAAAGCAGTTGCTGGATACGGGTGGCGCAAGGCTGGGCAGGCAGCCAATACGGCATGATGGCCATTCCCCGCATTGGCCATGAAGTCATCGTGTCTTTCTTACACGGTGACTCGGACCAACCGATTATCACCGGCCGCACCTATCATGCCACCAATGTGCCGCCTTATACCTTACCGGCACACAAAACCAAGACGGTTTGGCGCA
>NZ_JABWMG010000048.1:0-1015 GCF_013366455.1 Salinivibrio sp. EAGSL
GGCGATGTTTTTTGTTGTTCGGCTATTTCCGCTAGCGTCTTCTTGTAGGTTTCATCGCTCATATCTCGCCAGTAACGCGGGTCGCGGCCAGTCTGTTGATCATGAGCGGCAGTTACAGGGTCTTTAGCTCGAGCTTCTTCTAGCACCAACAGATCTGGCATCGGTTGACTCGCATCCATATAACGCTGGATCATGTTCCACAAACGCTGGTACTCCACCACTCGCTCGTTGGTGCCAATCAAGTGACTAATAGGCACACCCACAGAGTAAGGCTGATAGCGATGAACTAGCATTAAATTATAGTTTAGGTGGCCTTGCGGACTCGGTGCTGACATCAATACACAATCAAATTCAATAAAAGGATGTGTAAAGCGCACTTTATTGTCACGCTTATACAGCGTCACCATCCCTGTCTGACGGTTTAAGCTATAAACACGTTTGCTTTTTAAGAAAGGCGCTAAAAAATAGTAGCCTTTACATACCAGTTTATAGTGCCCCCATATAAGCAAGCAAGGAAGCGTAAAATAAAGGGTTAGGCCATAGGCAATTATTGACCAATCCTCCCATTTCTCTACCCATTCTCCTTGACCAAAAAATAGAGCATATGCGATTAACAAGTAAAATAATGGCAAGAAAAAAATTAATAGTATTTTTGCCAGTCCCACCATTAAAAAGTAAAGTTGAGACCAGCCTGATAAAGATTCACTATCTAAGCTTTCTTCGGTCCAGAATGATGGCTTTTCATTCCCTTCTGTCTCTTTTATTTTCGATGGTATCGTTTCTCGAGCAAGAGATAAAGCAATAGTGTCATTTGCCTTGGTAAAGGGGAACACTTTCCCCTTAGTTAGTAGCTGCTGCAAAAAACCGTGCGGTGGTTTAGTGGGCTGTAGCTGCAGTTGCTCGGTGTTGTAGGTCATATCAGCTATCCGCAAAAATGTTGATCTTTGGACCAGTGGCGGGCGATGTTTTTTGTTGTTCGGCTATTTCCGCTAGCGTCTTCTTGTAGGTTTCATCG
>NZ_JABWMG010000049.1:0-859 GCF_013366455.1 Salinivibrio sp. EAGSL
GACTGTAAATATCGATGATCATATACAGATACCAATACAGGCCACGTACATTCGAGGGCAAATAGCTAATATCCCACGTCCAAATCTCATTCGGCTTGCTTGCCTGATGAGACGTTGGTGCTGAGGCTGGCTGTGGCGGCTTGGCTTTGCCTCGGTGGTGAAGTTGGTCATTCGCCTTCAATACGCGATAGATAGTGGATTCACTGGCGATATATTCACCTTGGTCAGCCAGTCGTGGGACGATTTGACTCGGGGGTAAACTGGCGTAGTCAGCGTCATTGCAGACATGCAGAATATGCTGACGCTCTTGCTCAGACAGCTTGTTTTTCGGTGCAGCTTGAATAGCAAGCGAGCGTAGATCTGGCAGCACCTGCCCTTGTGATGAACGCCAACGTCGCAACGTGCGTTGTGGTATCTGCATAAGCTCAGCCGCCTTGTACTGAGGGGCGCCGTTCGCAACAGCTTCATCAAAAAGCTTTAGCAGCGTCTGGCGCCTATCGAGAGGGGTTAGTCCTCCTCGTTGTCGCTCTCGTACAAGACATTGAGCTTTTTTGATAACACCAGTAGCGCTGTCGTTTCGGCAAGGGCTTTATCTTTGCGGCGTAACTCAGTTTCTAAGCCACGAATGCGTTTTTTCTCAGCTCTGCGCGCGGCCTGCTCAGCCTTCTTGGACTGTTCAGCTTGGCCTGCGCCGCTAATACAAGCGCGCTTCCATTCTTTGACTTGCTCGGGGAATAAGCCCCGCTCGCGACAATATTGGCTCAGCTCGGCTTCTGACAGGCTGGCTGTTTCCATGACAGTGGCGAACTTAGCTTCAGCTGACCACTGCTCGGTGTTTTTTTGATGTCCTGGCACGGGT
>NZ_JABWMG010000004.1:0-177521 GCF_013366455.1 Salinivibrio sp. EAGSL
AGTGCCCACACAGATTGCATAGGTCAAATTGTTAAAGAGCGTGTCGATTCGTGGTTGGCATTTCGTGACTTACGTCTCGTTGCCCCGTCGACAGGAAGCGCAGTATAGAGATCTCAGTTTTTACCGCAACCCCTAAATATAAAAAAAAAGCGCCTTGCTGCTCGTTTGTTCACAAAACAAACAAAAACAGACAAAAGGCCCCTTTTTCCGGTCGTTGAGAGCTTTTCTAGTCGTGGAGAGCGAGAGATGGCTGGTGCTCACGCTCCCTCAATACAAAAAAACAATTAGTGCAAGTGCGATTGTTGCCTTTCCTCCGCACGCTCTTTCGCTCGACAATAACGCACAGCGCCCCACGCCATGAGCAAAAGCACAAAAGGAATTGCGCCAGCGGTCCATTGCGCCCATGTGTAATAGGCAAGTGTTTCAATAATAATGATGTGGCCAAGGATCAGTAACGCTGCACAAATTATTGCGACCACCATCATGCTCATCTCTTGTTTCATCTTTTCCTCCCAAGCTGGTATTGCACATCCAGTTTAAAGGGAAAAGTGCCGTCGCGGCCTAGTACAAAGTGATCACTATTTAACTGGTACAGGTGACGCGGCGAGTAACGATGAGAGAGCCGTCGCAATCTGATTTAACCCATCACACTCGGCATCATTGTGCTCGAGCTCTCTTGTTACTTTTCCATCAATCGAGAGATTGAGACGAAAGCAATGATTAAACCGTCCATCTGTCGCAAACAATGCACCCGGGGCGATGGTCACACCAAACGGCCTTAACGCCTGAAACAGATCACGCGTATCGATGTTTTTATCCAATGTAACCCACAAAAAATAACCGCCTTTGGGTTCGCTAACCGAGGCACTGGCCGGTAAGATCGCTTTGAGTTGGGTGAGGACCTGGTTTTGACGAGTAGACAGCGTTTCACGTAATCGGCGTAAGTGCGCGTCATAGCCGCCTTGTTTTAAGTAATCAGCAATCGCCAGTTGATTGGGCGCCCCTACGGCTAAGCTCGAAACGGACTGACGCTTCTCTATTTGCATCGCATAGCACCCTGCCGCGACCCAGCCCACTCGAAAACCAGGTGCAAGCTGTTTGGAGAAAGAGCCGCAATGTAAGACGCCGCCTTGCGCATCATAGGCTTTTAAAGGCATGGGCCGTGAAGGGGTGAAATAGAGCTCACCATATACATCATCTTCGATAAGTGGGACTTGATGAGACGCAAGTAGGCTAACCACACGGGGCCGGTCATCATCTGGAATCGATGCCCCGGTAGGATTATGAAAGTTACTCATTAACCAGCATGCCGATACTTGGTGTGAGATTAAGGCGTGCTCAAGCGCATTTATATCAATACCAGAACTTGGATCAACCGATACAGCAACGGGTTCAAGTTGTAGCCTTTCAAGCGTTTGCAGTACCCCATAAAAAGCGGGTGCTTCGATAATGACTTTATCACCAGGTTGAGTGAGTGCGGCTAATGACAAACTTAATGCTTCTATTGCACCGTTGGTGATAATGATTTCGTCAATGCCAACTTTAATGCCTTGACGCAGATAGCGTTGGGCAATCAACCGACGCAGCCCAGTGTCACCGGGTGGTAAAATAGTAAAGTGGTCTGGATGTGAAGACTGACGAAGCACTCGCGCCATTGCCCGTCCCAAGGCTTGCATGGGGAACAGTTGAGGATCGGGAAATGCCGAACCAAATGGATAGCGCGTTCCTTGGTGACTAGCACTGATCACATCAAAGACATCCTGATGCGTGGAGAGCCATTGAGAATCAGCTTGCGGCCTCGCCAATACATGCTCTGCCAACTGGTTATAATGAGGGCGAACAAAAAAACCGGACCGAGGTCTCGCTTCAACCCAGCCATCAGCTTCCAACTGTTCATAAGCACGCATCACTGTCATTGGACTCACGCGCTGGAGACGGCTCATTTCTCTTACCGATGGGATCCGCTCGCCGACTTGCCAAACGCGCTGCTGGATTTGTGCTTCGATCCAACGAGCAATGTCTTGATAACGCACTTGCACCTTACTACTCCCTCTTTTTGCTTATCGAGGGATCATACCTTGGGCCGTCAGGATTAGCGGGATAGAATGTGGCGGATTGTGACTTGCACATCGCTTATGCGGGCGCATAACGAAAAAAGCCCCAGTCTTTAGACTGGGGCTTTTTTGGGATTTGGTGCCGAGAGAGGGACTTGAACCCTCACACCCGTTAAGGCGGCGGATTTTGAATCCGCTGCGTCTACCAATTCCGCCATCTCGGCAAGTGCGGCCAATTATACGTACCGCCCTTTCGAGTGCAAGCACAAAAAGCAAAAAAGTGTTTGTTCGCATTATTTTTAACCAACTCAGGACACTAAGATACACTTATGCAGAAAAAATCCCCATAGTTGGTCAAAAAACAACAGCCTAGTCTTACTCGCCAAGACAGTGTCTGTGCTAGGCTAGCATCGAATTGAATACTGGGATGTAAACACCAATGCAAACGTCTTCTATCGCTTGTCCAACCGCAGGTTTTTTTCGCCGCTTAGCGGCCTGGGTCTATGATATTCTAGTGGTTGCCGCACTTCTTATGCTTGCGGGGGGCGGCATGATGGCATTGCTCGCGATCGCACAAGCGCTCGGCATGTCTATCGCGCCCTACCAAGATATCAGTGACTTTCTCACCCATCACCCCATTGTTAACCCATTATATACAGCGTATTTAGCCTGTGTCATCGGTGGGTTCTATGGCTATTTTTGGTGTAAGGCAGGACAAACACTCGGGATGCGAGCATGGCGCCTGCGCCTGCAAAATACCGATGGCAGTAATATTCGCCCCACTCAGGCACTGATCCGCATGGCAACGGCCTGCTTTGGCCTTGGCAACCTCATTGTTATCTTCGATATCAATAATCGCGCTTTCCAAGACCATTTTTCTGAGTGCGATATGATTGTGCTGCCAAAACCCACCAAAAAGAAATAACGCCCTCATCAATAGGGCGCAAGTGCGCCCTTTCCTATACGGACTTCGGTTTAAGCCAACCGCTAATTTGATTTAAAACAAGAAAAGCCTAATTATCTCACGTTGGAACCCTTGGTGTTTTATCCTGTTTTATTCATCATTAACGCCCACCACTTATGACTAATTAAGCAATCTGCTCACATAAACGCTATCGAGCAAAGGGATAATATCTGCCTTACGCTGCAAGTAGATACATTTTAATCAATAAAAACCCATCTTTTCCTTGGCGAAAAAAAGGATAAGTACGCGTAAAAACCAACATAACATTCACTTTAAAATTTAAGCTCATCTTTTTAATAAAAAGCCACATTTCCTTTTGTGAGATATCACCAAGAAGTCAGAAGCCTCTCGCTTTTACAATAAAGACAAAGCAAATGTTTATTGCTCAAAATAATAATGACGTGAAACTTAACGCTTTACCTCAACACGTGTAGTACGCCCCTGTACTGAGAAGAGGTATGAGGAGAAACCATGAGTAACCAAAGTGTTCCTGAGAAAAAAGGTTGGTTTGCCAATCTGAAGTTCCCATCCGCTTATACGATACTGTTTATTCTTATTGCCGTCGTTGCCGCCCTAAGTTGGGTCGTACCCGCAGGGCAATACGACCGCACCATGAACGAAGAGCTTGGTCAACAAGTCCCTGTATCAGGCACTTATCAGCAAGTTGAGAGTAATCCGCAAGGCATCGTGGATGTCCTTTTAGCCCCCATTGATGGCTTTTATAATCACCAAACTTATGAAGCGGCGGCCATTGATGTCTCCCTGTTTATTCTTATTATTGGCGGCTTTTTAGGGCTGGTGACGAAAACGGGCGCCATTGATGCTGGTATTGAGCGGGTCACCAAACGCTTGGAAGGGCGCGAAGAGTGGATGATCCCTATCTTGATGGGCCTATTTGCCGCAGGGGGCACCATCTACGGGATGGCTGAAGAATCACTCCCCTTCTATACCTTGCTTGTGCCTGTGATGATGGCCGCACGTTTTGATCCTGTCGTTGCCGCTGCCACCGTGCTACTTGGCGCAGGTATTGGCACATTAGGCTCAACCATTAACCCGTTTGCGACTGTGATTGCTGCCAATGCCGCAGGCATTCCTTTTACCGACGGTATTCTGCTGCGCCTCGCCATTTTGGCCATTGGTTGGCTCATTTGTGTCGCTTATGTCATGCGCTATGCTCGGAAAGTACGCGCTGACCAAAGCCAATCCATTGTTTATGACCAGTATGAAAGTAATAAAAAGCATTTCCTTGGCGAGCACGATGATAATCAAAGCCTAGACTTCACCGCCACACGTAAGGTCATCCTTACCGTTTTTGCCGGTGCATTCGCGGTCATGATTTATGGCGTCTCCTCGCTCGGATGGTGGATGGCCGAGATCTCAGCCGTGTTCTTAGGGGCCGCCATTATCATTGGTCTTATTGCGCGCATGAGTGAAGAGGAAATCACCACCAGCTTTATAGATGGGGCGAGAGACCTACTTGGTGTAGCGCTGATCATCGGTATTGCGCGCGGTATTGTGGTGATCATGGACAAAGGCATGATCACCGACACCATACTGAATAGCGCGGAAAGCCTAGTATCGGGCTTGTCGTCATTTGTGTTTATCAATGTGATGTATTGGCTTGAAGTACTTCTGTCTTTCTTGGTGCCCTCATCATCAGGACTGGCTGTTCTAACCATGCCAATCATGGCGCCCCTCGCTGATTTCGCCAACGTCGGTCGCGAATTAGTCGTCACCGCTTACCAGTCAGCCTCTGGCTTGGTCAACCTAGTGACTCCGACGTCCGGCGTGGTCATGGGCGGCTTAGCCATTGCGCGTGTACCCTATGCGAAATGGATAAAATGGGTTGCTCCCCTACTTGGCATTTTAACTATCATGATTATGGTTATGCTCAGCGTCGGTGTCATGCTGTAAACACTATCACCGCAACACACGCGCACTTGCGATAAGCAAGTGCGCTTTTTTTTGCCTAAAAACGACCTTGACCTGCTTTATTTTTTTGTCGCTTTGTATTTTTCACAATAAAACAACATTTTTAACAACAAGTCGTATAATAATGATCACCGTCACAATTCAAACCAAAAAATCGCCTGTACTTGTTAAATTAAAAAAAATCAAAAGATAGTCATTCATTAATGACGCATAAGCTTTAATACACGCAAAATAAAATAGGCATAAAACAAACACAAAGTCCGCGCAAACTCTGAAGATAAAAAAATAAAAACGCTAAGCAATCATTAAAAGTGATTAATTATTAAATACCACGTAAATCATCTGCCATAAATACCATTAACACAGGGTAAAACCGCTCTCTAGGATGTATTGAGTCAATGTGATCCAACTTCCAGTTCCATTATCACGCCGCGTTAGAATGAATTTGTACCCAATAATAAATCTGCACTTTTTATTTATCCCTTCCGATGAAAAGCCAAGCAGAGATATACGGAGAAAGAAAGATGAACAACTTCTATGTCGGCTCAGAAATTGGTCAATTACGTACAGTGATGTTACACCGTCCTGAGCGTGCTTTGACACACCTCACTCCCTCTAACTGTCACGACCTGCTTTTCGACGATGTGCTTTCCGTTGAACGCGCAGGTGAAGAGCATGACAAGTTCGCACAAACGCTTCGAGACCAGGGTGTGGAAGTCTTATTGTTGCAAAACCTGCTGGCTGAAACACTGGATGTCCCTGAAGCCAAAGCTTGGCTGATGAACCTAAAAATATCTGACTATACCTTTGGTCCGTCGTTTGCGAACGATATCCGCTGCTACTTAAATGATCTTCCTCATCATGAGTTAGCGTCGATGTTCTTAGGCGGGCTCGCCTACTCTGAGCTTCCGCTGGCGACAACATCGATGTTGCAAGCGATGCATGCCCCTTCAGACTTTATTATCGACCCACTGCCTAATCACTTATTTACGCGAGATACCTCGTGCTGGTTATACGGCGGCGTATCGATTAACCCAATGGCTAAACCGGCGCGTAAACGTGAAACCAACCATCTACGCGCCATTTATAGATGGCACCCACGTTTCGCCAATGGCGACTTTATTACCTACTTTGGTGGCGAGAACATTGATTATGACAATGCCACTATCGAAGGCGGCGATGTCACTGTCTTGGGTAAAGGCGTGGTCCTCATTGGGATGTCTGAACGCACCACGCCGCAAGGGGTAGAAAACCTCGCATCCAGTTTGTTCAAACACGGACAAGCCAAGCAAGTGATTGCGATGGAGCTCCCTAAACACCGCTCATGCATGCACCTTGATACCGTGATGACCCATATGCGCGAAGATACCTTCTCGGTATACCCAGAAGTGATTCGCAAAGACATCAAATGCTGGAGCCTCACCGGTGATCGCACTGGCAAACTCAATGTTCGCGAAGAGGATTACTTCCTGACCGCGATTGAAAAAGGACTTGATGTCGGCCCACTGAATCTGATTACCACAGGCGGTGACAGCTTTGAAGCCGAGCGTGAGCAATGGAATGATGCCAACAACGTACTCACCGTTCGTCCTGGTGTCGTGGTGGGCTATGAACGGAATACCTATACCAACGAAAAATACGATAAAGCGGGTATCACTGTCTTGTCGATTCCCGGTGACGAATTGGGCCGCGGCCGGGGTGGCGCGCGCTGCATGAGCTGCCCTATCCATCGTGATGGTATTTAAAACGCATTGGGCTGAGCCTGCTTGCGCTCAGCCCCAACGACTGTAGAGAGTATGATTATGAATAAACCCACTGTCGTGGTTGCATTAGGTGGCAACGCCCTCCTGCGTCGAGGCGAACCTTTAGAAGCCGACATTCAACGTGCCAATATCGCCAAAGCGGCAAAAACCATCGCGGCGATTGGTGAGCAATATAACGTCGTTCTGGTTCATGGCAATGGCCCACAAGTCGGCTTATTGGCACTGCAAGGGTTAGAGTATAAATCTGTGACCCCTTATCCGTTGGATGTGCTCGGCTCTGAAACCCAAGGCATGATTGGCTACATGCTGATGCAAGAGCTACATAACTTAGCACCGGATCAACATGTGTCTTGTATGCTCACGCAAATGACGGTTGATCCCAAGGATCCGGCATTTGCCAATCCGACCAAACCGATTGGGCCCGTGTATGACCAACAAGAAGCGAATCAGCTTGCTGACAAATATGGCTGGGATATCAAACCGGATGGCCAATATTTCCGTCGAGTGGTACCTAGCCCGCAACCCACTGGCATTATTGAGGATGATGCCATTGCCAGCTTGATCAAACAGGGGCATTTAGTGATTTGTACCGGTGGTGGCGGTATCCCAGTCATTAAAGAAGGTGATCAACTCAAAGGCATTGAAGCGGTAATTGATAAAGACATGTCAGCCGCATTCTTAGCCCGCCAAATCAATGCCGACGCTCTGCTGATTTTGACCGATGCCGAGGCGGTCTATCTCGACTATGGTCAACCCAATCAACGGGCCATCGCCGAGACAACGCCCGAGGATCTAAGCCAATACACCTTCGATGCAGGCTCAATGGGGCCTAAAATTGATGCCTCGTGCGAATTTGTGCGCCAAGGTGGAAAACTGGTTGGCATCGGCGCTTTAGAAGATGGTTTAGCGATTCTAGCCGGTCAGGCGGGCACGCGTATTCGTCCACATTCAGTGAATAAAAACAATATTTCTCACGGCCAACCTGCTCCTGCACAAGCCTGAGACCAATAACGAAGAGGATTTACCATTATGGCTTTTAACCTACGCAACCGTAACTTTCTGAAACTACTGGACTTCACGCCTCGTGAGATCCAACACTTTATCGACATGGCTATTGAACTCAAAAAAGCCAAATACAACGGTTATGAAACGCCGCGTCTAAAAGGTAAGAACATTGCTCTGATCTTCGAAAAAGCCTCAACACGCACCCGCTGTGCCTTTGAAACCGCTGCGTTCGACCAAGGCGGCCAAGTCAGCTACATCGGCCCAACCGGCTCTCAAATTGGTCATAAAGAGTCGATGAAAGACACCGCTCGCGTACTCGGCCGCATGTATGACGGTATTGAATACCGTGGCTTTGGACAAGACATTGTCGAAGAGCTCGGTGAGTTTGCCGGGGTACCTGTATGGAATGGCCTGACCACCGAGTTTCACCCTACGCAAATCTTAGCCGATTTAATGACCATGCTCGAACATGGCCGTGGTAAGCAGCTTCATGAAATGCGCTTTGCTTATCTAGGCGATGCTCGCAACAACATGGGAAACTCCCTGATGGTCGGTGCAGCGAAAATGGGGATGGATATTCGCTTGGTTGCACCAAAAGCATTCTGGCCGGAAGACGCATTGGTGACACAATGCCGTGAAATTGCAGAGCAAACCGGCGCGCGCATTACGCTCACCGAAGACGTACAAGAAGGCGTTAAAGATTGTGATTTCTTGTATACCGACGTCTGGGTTTCCATGGGCGAGTCTAAAGAGGCTTGGGACGAGCGCGTCGCGATGATGAAACCCTATCAAGTCAATATGGATGTAGTGAAAGCAACCGGTAATCCACATGTAAAATTCATGCATTGCTTGCCCGCGTTCCATAATAACGAAACGACCGTCGGCGCCGAAATAGAACAAAAATACGGCCTAAAAGGGCTAGAAGTCACCGAAGATGTGTTTGAGTCAGACTGCTCTATCGTTTTTGACGAAGCAGAAAATCGCTTACACACCATCAAAGCGGTGATGGTCGCCACCCTCGGCGATTAATCCCCTAACAGGGCGTCACACGGCGCCCTGCTTCTCCTCTTGATACCACGCAGTGACACGCATCAAGGTTTCCCTTTACCGCAACTGATAGCATATGCGATTGAGTCGCTAATCATCAGTTTTATCTACTGATATTAACGTAAAGTGCCGTTAATTATAAGGGGTTGCCCGTGGTTGATGATGCAATTCTATCGGTAACAGCCGCCACACCAGAGGACGATATCCTTTCAACGTGCCGGCATTTACTCCAAACCCAAAGCTTTACTACCCAAGATGCTGTGCGTCAGCAACTGGTGGATCTTGGCTATCTTGATGTCAGCCAATCGACTGTCTCTCGGTTATTATCCAAGCTGGGGGTCGCCAAAGTACCCAATGCGCATGGACAAAAAGTCTATACGCTGAGTGGCGAGATGGAGCCTGTGTATGCGATCTCTTCGGTTGGATCACAAATTGACGCGATCACCTGTAGCCACGCCATGGTGGTGGTAAAAACACATCCAGGCGGTGCCCAACTGATTGCACGCTTAATCGATCTTCACCGGCACCCCTTAATTTTAGGCACGGTAGGCGGCAACGACACCATTTTGGTCGCCCCTCGCCGCTTAAGCGATCTCAGTGCCTGCGAGCAAGTGGTCCGTGATCGCCTTGCCCCCGTGTAAACGGCTTTACCTGGCTGGATAACCGTTGCAGACTATAGGTGTTGCGTTTTAACAAAGGAATAGACAATGATCCAAGTACTGCAAACTGAACAAGCGCCAGAAGCGATCGGTCCTTATTCACAAGGGGTTGATCTTGGCAATATGATCCTTACTTCTGGCCAAATCCCGGTTAACCCGGTAACTGGACAGATTTCACCAGAAATTACGGCGCAAGCACGCCAGTCGCTGGATAATGTTAAAGCGGTTGTCGAAGCGGCAGGACTGAAAGTGAACGATATTGCTAAGCTCACTGTGTTTGTGAAAAACATGGAAGACTTTGCCGATATCAACAAAGTGTATGGTGCATTCTTTGACGAGCACGGGGTAGAAAACTATCCAGCACGTTCGTGTGTTGAAGTGGCACGCCTGCCCAAAGATGTTGATATTGAAATTGAAGCCATCGCGGTACGTAGCGCTTAAAGAAAAAAAGCGGCGTCGACGACGCCGCTTAATTGTCACCCAGCCAATCTCAGTTTATATCTGCGAGGCGGTTGGCAACTCAACCATCGCATGAATCCGGGTCAGTACCTGCTCAAACCATGCGGTAAATCGCTCAGGGCTCTCTGCGACTGCCTGCCTCACCTCACTTTCCGGCCACCAGCGACAATCTTCTACCTCATCTGGGTTTAAGATCATATCGACGCGATTCACCTCACAGGCAATGACTTGATCCAACTCGTGTTCAATCAACCCATTGCCCAGTTCTGCGCGATATTCAAACCAAGGTCCCATCATAAAGTTGAGCGGACGCGCAATACCTAACTCTTCGTATAGACGCCGCTTTGCCGCTGCGGCAATCGGTTCATCCTGTTTGGGGTGTGAACAACAGGTGTTAGTCCACAACCCGCCACTGTGATATTTATCTGCCGCCCGACGTTGGAGTAGATACTCACGTTCCCCATTGGCGTTGCATCGAAATAACATAACGGAGAAGGCCATATGCAGCCATCCTTGCTGATGCGCCTCCAACTTTTCAGCGATCCCTTGTGGTTCACCATTAGGTGATACCAACACAACATGGTGGCGCTGGGTTGAAGTCATAGCTGAATCCTCAATTAGCGGTCGCGTTGATTACGTTCCGCAACTTCTGCATCAAGCTGTTCTAACTTGCTTTTCATCACCTGGTGGCAGTGTTTAGCAAGCGCACGAACATTGTCTTTATCGTAGCCCTCAGATGAAATCGGTGCCATCACTTCAACAATCACATGACCATTGTTCCAACGATTGGCTTTTAAATGATGCGTTGAGCTGCATACGATCGGGATCAAAGGCACGTTGGCACCGATAGCGGCGTGAAACGCGCCGGTTTTAAAAGGCAATAACCCACGCCCGCGAGAACGTGTCCCCTCTGGGAATAACCATACGCTCAGTTGCTTGGCACGGATCTTTTCCGTCACCTGCGCAATGGTCCCCATCGCTTTACTGCGGTTCGCTCGATCAATCAATACGTTGCCGGTTAGCCAATAAAGCTGGCCAAAAATAGGTACCCACAAGAGGCTTTTTTTACCAACGGTGACCGCGCCAGGCATTAATGCATTAGATAAGGTCACCATATCCCAGTTACTTTGGTGGTTGGCAATACAAACACTGGCACCGGGCTCGCGCGGTGCGCCTTCGGCAAAACGCAGTTCCAAGCGAATCCCAAATAAACGAGAGAGGCGCCCAAACCATTTACTGATATGATAGCAATTACGGGGGTTACGGGGGCTTAATAAGCAGTAAAGCCCGCCAAAGACAAACAGCAACACAGCGGCAATTAATAATGCCAGCAGTCGCACGACAAAAATCATTTCTCTCTCCAAAGAGCCAGCGTAGAAGGCGAGTCAGTATACGGATTCAGCACAAAAATGCACCCACGCCGCCCTTGATCACAAGGGCGGACGTTGTGTTATTCATCAGTGAGAATATCTATCTCATCCACGCGCTGAAGGCCTCGAGGCAGCATACTCCCTCGACGACCACGCTCGCCACGATAATGAGCCAAATCGTCTGGCTTTAACGTTAATTTCCGTTTACCTGCGTGCAGAGTAATCCCTACATCGGCAGGCACAACGTAGAGCTGACTTAACACTTCTTCACGCGATTTCGCGCGTGCGCCAGGGATATTAATGATTTTATTGCCTTTGCCTTTGCTCAACTGAGGAAGTTCATGCACAGGAAAGACCAGCATTCGCCCTTCATTAGAAATAGCCACAATCAAATCCGTTTCTAGCTGGCTGATTTGACGAGGCGGCATCACCTCAGCATGCGCGGGCACCGTTAGCAAGGCTTTGCCGCTGCGGTTTTTTGACAGCATATCGGCTTGTTTACACACAAAGCCATAGCCCGCATCGGAAGCCATCAGCATAAACTGGTTTTCATCTGCCATGAGTACATGACGAATCGATGATCCTGGCGTGATATTAATTCGACCCGTAATCGGCTCGCCTTGGCTTCGTGCTGACGGCAAGGTATGCGATTCGATCGCATAACTGCGCCCATCTGATCCCAAGAACACCGCAGGTTGATTACTCTTACCCGGTGCGGCATCGAGGAATTGATCCCCGGCTTTGTAATTTAGGCTGCTGGCATCAACATCATGGCCTTTGGCGTGACGAATCCAACCTTTGTCAGATAACACCACAGTGATGGGCTCACTGGGGACTAAATCACGTTCCGTTAACGCTTTGGCCTCGGCACGCTCGATCAAAGGAGAACGGCGGTCGTCACCATATTTTTCTGCATCCGCTAGGATTTCTTTTTTGATCAAGGTGTTTAACCGACGATCTGACCCCAGCAATGTTTCGAGTTTGTCGCGCTCTTTGCTGAGCTCATCTTGCTCACCGCGAATTTTAATCTCTTCTAACTTGGCCAACTGGCGCAACTTGATCTCAAGAATGGCTTCGGCCTGTTTCTCACTCAAACCGAAGCGCTGAATCAACTCCGCCTTTGGCTCATCTTCACTGCGGATGATCTCAATCACCTCGTCAATATTGAGGTAAGCGGCGAGTAAGCCCTCCAAAATATGCAGGCGAGCAAGCACTTTTTCCAAGCGATGCTCAAGGCGACGTCTTACGGTTTGGCGTCGGAAGGTTAACCATTCAGACAAAATGCCGTGTAAGCCTTTGACCTGCGGCCGACCGTCCAGGCCAATCATATTGAGGTTAACGCGATAGCTTTTCTCTAAATCGGTCGACGCGAATAAGTGATCCATCAGCTGATCACAGTCAACACGATTCGAGCGCGGAACGATGACAATACGCGTTGGATTTTCATGATCCGACTCATCGCGTAAATCATCCACCATCGGCAGCTTTTTCGCCCGCATCTGATTGGCGATTTGCTCTAATAATTTGGCACCAGAGACTTGATGCGGCAACGCTGTGATCACAATTTCATTGCTTTCTTTATGCCACAAAGCGCGCATCTTGATGGATCCACGTCCGCTGGTATAAAGCTTTTTCAAATCTGATTTTGGCGTGATCACTTCAGCTTCGGTCGGATAGTCAGGGCCTTGAACATACTCAAGCACGCCGTCTAAATCCATACTGGGCTTATCAATCATCGCCGCCAGCGCATTGGCGAGTTCCCGGGCATTGTGCGGGGGAATGTCGGTGGCCATACCCACTGCAATCCCAGTAATACCGTTTAATAAAATATGCGGTAAACGTGCCGGTAAGGTCTTCGGCTCTTTCATGGTGCCATCAAAATTGGGGCCCCATTCAACCGTGCCCTGGCCAAGCTCTTGCAGCAACACTTCTGAAAAGCGTGAAAGACGTGATTCGGTATACCGCATCGCAGCAAAGGATTTAGGATCGTCCGGTGCGCCCCAGTTCCCTTGCCCATCAACCAGTGGGTAGCGATAAGAAAACGGCTGCGCCATTAACACCATGGCTTCATAGCAAGCCGCATCCCCGTGGGGGTGGTATTTACCCAACACATCGCCAACGGTACGGGCCGATTTTTTATACTTTGCGGAGGCGGAAAGCCCCAACTCGGACATCGCGTAAATAATCCGGCGCTGCACTGGCTTTAAGCCATCGCCGATAAACGGCAGTGCGCGATCCATGATGACGTACATCGAGTAATTGAGGTAAGCGTCCTCAGTGAACTGGCGAAGGGCAAGCTGCTCTACGCCATCATAAGTCACCTCTGTCATGCGAATAAGATCCCGTTATAGTTATTTAAATATCGATAAGTTCGGCCATATCGCCTTTTTGCTGCAGCCAATGGCGGCGATCTTCCGCTCGCTTTTTCCCCAGCAACATATCCATCAACTGTTGCGTTTGCTCTTCGTCATCGATAGTAAGCTGTACCAAGCGCCGAGTATTGGGGTCCATGGTGGTCTCACGCAGTTGTAAGGGGTTCATTTCCCCTAACCCTTTGAAACGTTGAACATTGATCTTGCCGCGCTTATTACTTAAACGCTCCAAGATCCCGGCCTTTTCATCCTCGTCCAAGGCATAAAAGACCTCTTTTCCACAATCAATCCGGTACAAAGGCGGCATCGCGACATAAACGTGGCCACCTCTGACCAACGCGTGAAAATGTTGCATAAATAATGCGCATAGAAGGGTCGCAATATGCAGGCCATCTGAGTCCGCATCGGCCAAGATACAAATTTTATCGTAACGCAGGTGAGATAAATCGCTCGAGTCCGGATCGATCCCCAGCGCGACCGAAATATCGTGTACTTCTTGCGAGGCGAGTACTTGGTCTGCTGAGACTTCCCAGGTATTCAGGATTTTTCCTCGAAGCGGCATCACCGCCTGGAATTCTCGATCGCGCGCTTGTTTGGCCGACCCGCCTGCAGAATCCCCTTCGACCAAAAAGAGCTCGGTACGACTGGAATCTTGCATGGCACAATCCGTTAACTTGCCAGGTAATGCAGGGCCAGACGCCACTTTTTTACGCACCACTTTCTTGGCAGCACGCATCCGTCGATGGGCGCTGGCGATACAGACTTCTGCCAAGCGCTCAGCCAAATGCGGGCGCTCATTAAGCCAAAGGCTGAACGCATCTTTTACCACGCCAGAGACAAACGCCGCACATTGGCGCGATGACAAGCGCTCTTTGGTTTGTCCGGCAAATTGCGGGTCTTGAATTTTAACCGAGAGCACGTAGGCACAACGCTCCCAAATATCGTCCGCGGTCAGCTTGACTCCGCGAGGCAATAGGTTGCGAAATTCACAAAACTCCCGCATTGCTTCCAACATACCTTGTCGTAAGCCATTAACGTGGGTACCGCCCTGTGGGGTTGGAATTAAATTCACATAACTTTCGGTGGTTAACTCTCCCCCATCTGGGAGCCAAATCACTGCCCAATCAGCGGCTTCACTTTGGCCACTAAATTCACCGATAAAAGGTGTCTCGGGCAGTACCTCATAACCTTTCACACTGTGTGCTAAGTAGTCTTTGAGCCCGTCTTCATAGTACCAAGTAATGGTTTCATTGGTGTTTTTATCCGTCAGGTTCACCGTCAAGCCCGGACACAATACAGCCTTGGCTTTTAAAATGGTTTTCAAGCGCGTAAGCGAGAACTTGTCCGAATCAAAAAATTGGCTATCGGGCCAAAAATGAACGCGGGTACCTCGATTACGGCGTCCACATGTTCCGGTGACAGTCAAGTCTTGTACTTTATCGCCATTTTCGAACGCGATGTCATACACCTGACCGTCGCGTTTAACGCTGATCTCGACCCGATGAGACAAAGCGTTAACAACCGAAATACCCACCCCATGCAGGCCGCCACTAAACTGGTAGCTTTTATTGGAAAACTTACCGCCAGCATGGAGTTTACATAAAATCAGTTCGACCCCAGAGACGCCCTCTTCTGGGTGGATATCAACCGGCATCCCTCGCCCATCATCAATCACCTCTAATGACTGATCTGCATGAAGAATGACATCAATTTTACTGGCGTGACCGGCTAGCGCTTCATCGACACTATTATCGATCACTTCTTGCCCCAAATGGTTGGGACGGCTGGTATCTGTGTACATACCCGGACGTCGGCGCACTGGCTCGAGCCCATTGAGGACTTCTATCGATCCTGCGTTATAGTTTTGTTCTGTCATAATCGATTAGCTTAATAAATGTGATGACATGGTCAGCAAGGGGGATCCGCTTGTCAAGCGCGACCCCAGATTGCCACGAGTTTCTGTGAACTGCCATCCGAGTCATAGTTGGCTTAAGTATCCGCTTAGCAGAGCGCTTTGGCAGATAAACATGGGTGGACAAGGCATTGGTCAAAGCATGAGTGGACAAGCATTGGCGTGGTAAGCAGATTAGACGCCGAGAAATTGCAGTATCTCCTCGCAATAGCGTTCAAAGCCAATAAAACTATGATCGCCATGAGGCTCAACGGTCTGTTTGCTCGCGTTAAATTTCTCCACCGCCTGACGGTAATCTAATACTTCATCACCCATTTGTTGTAATAACCAAAAGCGAGAAGGCTCAGACAGCGTGGGCACATCAAGCTCACGCAGGGCGAGAATATCAGCGGCATCCAAGTGGTAATGTTCTTGGGTATAAGGGTTAACCTGCTCGCCAATATAGTCTTGCAATAACTCATAAGGGCGAACCGCAGGGTTCACCAGTACAGCAGGCAATTGATAACGTTCACTCAACCAAGTGGCGAGGAATCCCCCTAATGAGCTTCCGACCAATCCAAGTTGATGCGTTTCCCTGTAGGCCTCTACCCGTTCAGAAAGTAAATCGATAGTCGGCGCGGGATGGCTAGGGAGTTGCGGGACCAATACATCAATATCAGGCCGGTAACGATGGCAAAACTCACGCATTTGCGTGGCTTTTAATGAGTGTGGCGAGCTATTAAAGCCATGTAAGTAAAGTAACGCAGATGCCATGTTGATTAATACCCGCTCGAGTCAAAGTCAGGACGGAAGTAACGTCCGGTGACACGTTCAACTTGCGTGTCAATGTGTCCGTCAGGATAAAGCGTCAGCCAGCGCCAACCCGGGTTTTGGTTATCGAGGGCAAAATCATGCGAATCGGGCATAAACTGGATACAGGTTGAAGGCGCTGCCATCACACGCGCGCCTTGATGACGAATATCTAACGCCTGATGAATATGGCCACACACCACCACTTTCGCTTGAGGATGGCGAGCCATAATCTGCCAAAACGCCTCTCGATTGACCAGTTTATGCTGATCAAGCCAAGTGCTTCCTGCCTCCAAAGGATGGTGATGCAATAGCACGAGCGCGTGTCGCTCTGGATAAGCACTTAAATCCGCATCTAAGCGTTTGAGTTGATCGTGAGATAATTCACCGTGCGGCACACCCGCGACCTGGCTGTCGAGCAAGATCATTTGCCAGTGCTCCCCTAATAAGACCTGCGAACGGGCCATCAAGGTGTTCGAGTGCAGCACCGCGCGCATTTCAGGCTGAAAGTCATGGTTGCCTGGCAGCCAAAAGCAAGGCTGATTCCAGCGTTGAATCCCGTCGACAAAACGGCGATATGACAATGCAGAGTGATCTTGCGATAAATCGCCCGTGGCAATAATGGCATCAAAAGGCTTCGATGTCGCACTGATTGCCTCTAACACGGCGTGATAGCTTTGAAGTGTGTTAATACCCAGCAAACTGCCCTGC
The DNA here is from genome assembly GCF_013366455.1 of Salinivibrio sp. EAGSL. Taxonomy (NCBI): domain Bacteria; kingdom Pseudomonadati; phylum Pseudomonadota; class Gammaproteobacteria; order Vibrionales; family Vibrionaceae; genus Salinivibrio; species Salinivibrio sp. EAGSL. Next base: position 17,038 of record NZ_JABWMG010000004.1, read on the forward strand.
TCATCGGCGAACAGGTGCGTGTCGGTAATTTGCAAGAGACGAATGCAATCGCCGTGGGCGTTATCTATCTGACAAGGCTGCAACGTTGAAAGTACCTTTGCTGGTTTAGTTTAACGATGATTTATACATAGGATTAGACGCGCTAATGCCACGACGCAAACAATGGCCGAGCCAATCCGATAAAAATGCATTCACTTGATGCTTTTCATCGCGCTGATGCATGCGCGGATTTGGGTAATCATAACGTGGTTTCAAGCGCGAAATCTGCTGCGTGGTACACACTTCCGCCACGCGTGCATCGTGATACAAGCGTACAGTCAGGTTAGCATGTAAATAAGAAGGAGCATCTCCTGGACTAAGCTGCGCGATATCAAGCAAGGTGGTATAACGCGTCGACTCGCGGACCACCAGCGCATATTCCTGACCATGAATATCGTATCGGCAGACGCGACCTACCTCATCCGGCTGTGGCATCAGACGAACAAGCTTAGCGTAATTAGTTTCATAAAGGCGCATCATCGCCGATAAGTCGACACGATAATTAGTTTTCACGGGTACCTACTTGTTATTCGAGCCTGCGCAATGCGTACACGATCGGTTATCGGTTTTAACGATTATAACTCTGACGCAATCTCGCCGCATTGAGTTCCAACCATTGTAAAGCAATGATCGAGGCTGCATTCTCAATTTCACCATCGACCACTTTTTGATACGCCTGCTCTCGAGAAAAACGATGAACAAGAATGTCTTCATTCTCAGTGTCTAGACCATGAATCCCCTCGGCATCACTCGCATCCACAATGGCAACAAATACATCGAGTTGCTCAGAGCACCCACCGGAGCTGGATAAATAACGGGTGACATGTTCCATTTGCTGCAACAACAATCCAGCTTCTTCTCGCGCTTCACGGTGTGCCACTTGCTCTGGTGATTCATCGCTATCGATCATGCCCGCGACAATTTCTAACTGCCACGGCGTCGCACCCGCTGCCATCGCCCCGACGCGGATTTGCTCAAGCATGACCACCTCATCTCGCCCTGGATCATACGGCAGTACCGCGACGGCGTGTCCACGCTCAAATAGCTCTCGTACCACCGCACCGCTCCAGCCGCCCTCAAATAGACGATGACGAAACTGATAGCGTTGAATAGAAAAGAAGCCTTGATAAAGTGGTGAGATATCTTCAATCACGATATCGTCGCGACCAAATTGTCCGGGCGGATGGTCTGACATGCTAGCTCCTTATGATAGGCTGTCGCGGCGCAGTCTTATCACTGGCCCTGATTCACTGCAAACTTTAAACTTAACTTTTTTGATAAAAGTTACAACTATTTTTAAGTCCCATTTACAAATTGGATAGTTTACACTCAATGTCCTCAGAAATTGTCAGTTTCACGCAAGCATAATTGCGTTAAGCTAGTAACTGTATATTTATCGAATAGCACAGATTCAGGGATTCTATCTATGAAAAAATTGCTCCCTCTGGCGTTAGGTTTGGCACTCGGCAGCGTAAGCAATGCAGCCTTTGCCGATGATCTCGCCCAAATTTACCAACAAGCGAAGCAAAGCGATCCCACTCTTAATCAAGCGGCCGCTGAACGTGACGCGGCGTTTTCCGCCGTGGATGCTACCCGCGGCACCTTGCTGCCTCAAATTGCACTTAACGCCAGTTACGCGATCCAACGCAATGACAGCGACGATAAAAGTGATAACGATGTCACTTCCGCCGATATCAGCCTAAGCCAACAAGTATTTAAGCGTGATAGCTGGGTGAATCTAGATATTAGCGAAATGCAAGCGCGTCAACTGGATGCCGCCTATGCTGCCCAGCAACAAGGGTTGATGCTGCGCGTGGCGCAAGCGTATTTTGATGTCCTACGTGCGATGGACAAGCTTGAGTTTATTCAAGCAGAAAAAGCGGCGGTGGGCCGTCAGCTTGAGCAAACCAAGCAACGTTTTGAAGTTGGCTTGTCGGCGATTACCGATGTGCACGACGCTCAAGCGCAGTATGACGCTGTGCTCGCCGATGAGATCTTGGCAGAAAACGCCCTCACCAACAGCTATGAAGGCTTACGTGAGATCACCGGCCAAGCGCCGAGAGACTTACGCGTGCTCGATAAAGCGCGTTTTAGTGCCAGCAACCCGCAACAGCAACCCGCTGCTTTGGTGAAGACCGCAGAAGAGAAAAATCTGCAACTGCTGGCTAACCGCATTGCGCGTGACACCGCCAAAGAGCAGATTAAGCTCGCCAAAACCGGTCATCTGCCTACGTTGACGTTTAGCGCCAAATACGGGATGACGGATGTTGATAACCAACACACGCCAGGCTCTGTTGATTCTAACGAGGGGACGGCTGCGCTCAACTTTAGCTTACCGCTCTTCACCGGTGGCAGCACCTCTGCCAATGTTGAAAAAGCACAACATGAATATGTGGCCGCCTCGCAGGGGTTAGAGTCCACTTACCGGAGCACAGTGAAAGATGTGCGTGCGTTCTATAACGACATTAATGCTTCGATTGGCGCGCTGCGTGCTTATGAACAAACGGTGATTTCAGCTCGCTCTGCATTAGAAGCGACAGAAGCCGGCTTTGAAGTGGGCACCCGTACCATTGTCGATGTGTTAGACGCGACACGCCGTTTGTATGACGCCAACCGTAATCTATCAAACGCACGTTACGATTACATTTTAAGTCATTTGCGTTTACACCAAGCGGTCGGCACCTTGACCGAGCAAGACTTACTTGATATCAACCAAGGGCTGGTGAAACAAGACTAGTCCATGCGTTGAATAAAAAAGGTGCCACATCGGCACCTTTTTTTGATCGCATGATCTTTTTATCGCACTATCTTTTTATCGCATTATCCCAGCTGGCTCGTCTGGCCGTTGCGCTGGTCGCTGACCTTATTCAAAACGGGGACAAGGTTATTGCCCGCGACGAATCGATTCAATGATCTCAGTCGTTGAGCATCCTTCTTCGAAGTTAAGCACCTTGACCTCACCGCCATTGGCAAGCACCGCTTCAGCTCCGGCTATTTCACTGACCTGATAGTCGCCGCCTTTCACCAATAAATCCGGTAACACCGCACTAATCAGGCGCGCAGGCGTTTCTTCGCCAAAGGGTACCACCCAATCCACAGCGCCAAGCCCCGCCAAGACTGCCATACGTCGATCGGTGGGATTAACCGGGCGGCCTGGTCCTTTTAAACCTTGTACCGACGCATCAGTATTAACCGCGACAATCAGGCGGTCGCCCAATTTAGCGGCTTCGTTTAAATAGGCAACATGACCGGCGTGCAAAATATCAAAGCAGCCATTGGTCATCACCACTTTCTCACCCCGTCCTTGCGCCACCTTAACCGCGTCGATCAGTTGCGATTCTGTGGTGACCCCAAAGCCGGACTCGTGCGAGCCGTGTATGGCTTCGGTTAACTCAATGGTTGATAGCGTTGAGGTGCCGAGCTTGCCGACTACCACACCGGCAGCAGCATTGGCCAGTGCACATGCGTGTTCGATCGGTTTGCCGGCAGCCAGCGAGGCCGCCAGTACCGAAATAACGGTATCGCCAGCACCGGTGACGTCATAGACCTCTTTGGCCAGCGTCGGCAAGTTAAGTGGGGCGGCATCAGGACGAAGCAGGGTCATACCATGCTCACTACGGGTGACCAACAACGCGCCCAATTCGTAGTGTTTAATCAGCGCTAAGCCTTTTTCTTCCAAGCTTTGATCGTCTGTCACCGTGCCAGCCACGGCTTCAAACTCACTCAGGTTTGGCGTCAGCAGGCTGGCGCCACGATAGCGTTCAAAATCCGTCCCTTTGGGATCCACCAAGGTGGTCACGCCGGCTTGATTCGCGGCTTGGATCAATGATTGCACCTGCGCTAATGCACCTTTGGCATAATCCGATAAGATCATCGCCTGCGCCTTGGGTAAGGCGGCTGTCACTTTTGTCAGCATTGGGGTGAGATCCACGCCCGCAAATCCCTCCTCGAAATCGAGCCGGATCAACTGCTGATTACGGCTCATCACCCGTAACTTGGTGATGGTTGGATGCGAGTCCAGCGCCACAAAGTCACAATTGACGTTTAAAGAATCCAGGGTTTGGGTTAGCGCATCCGCTTGTTCGTCCTTGCCTGTCAAACCAATTAACTGGGTATGTCCTCCTAAAGCAGCGATGTTCATCGCCACGTTGGCAGCCCCACCAGGGCGCTCTTCCGTTTGATTGATTTTGACCACGGGCACGGGCGCCTCTGGTGATATACGTCCGGTGGGACCATACCAATAGCGGTCAAGCATCACATCACCGACAACCAGAACATTGGCTTGGTTATAATCAGGCAGGCTGAGTTTCATCTGGATCTCCGAATACTGTCGTTACCGAGCGATAGTAGCATAGCCAAAAACCAAATGGGGCGCGTACAGGCGTGCGCTGCGCACAATCTCAACATCCATCGGGCAGACAAGCACAGGACAGCCCCTGCAATTTACTCTACAATGTGGCGCATGCCTGACGGCCGGTTTCATTTTTGTTTTCACGAGTCATTGACACTATGAGCGATTTTTCACCGCCAAAATTTCACATTGGATTTCTTCACCCTCGCTATCTTCACACTTGGCTCGGAGTGGGACTCATGTACCTAGCCAGCTGGCTTCCCTATCGCGTTCAGTTTTACGCGGGGCGCGGGCTTGGCCGACTGATGCATACGCTGATGAAACGGCGTGTGAAGATCGCCGATCGTAATCTGGCGTTGTGTTTCCCTGAAATGAGTCCTGCCTCGCGTCAGGCGATGGTGAAAGAGAACTTTGCCAACTCTGGCTTGGCCCTTTTTGAAACCTGTATGGCATGGTTTTGGCCTTCTTGGCGCATCAAAAAACATGTGGTCTATGAAGGCCTAGACCAACTTAAACACCTAGAAAGTCAGGGGCAAGGGGTACTCGTTATCGCTGTGCACTCGATGAACTTAGAACTGGGGGCACGTGCCTTAGGTGAGGTCACTCCTGGCGTGGGTGTGTACCGCCCTAACAATAATCCTGTTTATGATTGGTTCCAGCACCGTGGCCGGACGCAACACAATGGCGCCATCGACAGGAAAGACGTTAAAGCCATGATTCATCATCTCAAGCAAGGCGATAGGATGTGGTATGCACCGGATCATGACTATGGGCGACGCCGTTCTACCTTTGCGCCATTATTCGCCGTTGAGAAAGCCTGTACGACCACAGGGACGAGCTTACTCGCACACGCAGGTCACGCCGCCGTGGTGCCGTTTTCGATTGTGAGAGATCGGCGCGGTGGTCAGTACCGGATAACCATCCATTCTCCGCTGCAGGACTTTCCCAAGGACGCCGATGCGGCTGCCGTTGTCACCAATCGCGCGGTTGAGCAGTTAATCCTACAAGCGCCGGAGCAATATATGTGGTTACACCGACGCTTTAAAACACGCCCTGAGGGCGAGCCATCGCTTTATTGAGCATCGCACGCGGATCGCTGATTTACGACGCCTTTTCTGTCGCTAGCCATTGTTGCCAAGCTTGCATCACGGCATCGCGTTCGTCGAGGAATGCACTGGCTTCGACCTTGCCACTCTCTCCCGCCAAGTGGCTACGATGCAATGCATTGCGCATGCGGGTATACGCCGATTTCAGGCGCTCCGCTTGTGCCATCGTCATCACGCCAAGCTCGCCTGCTTGCTCAAAAATGCGTGCGTTATCGCTGTAACGGGTTAACGCAGGTTGTGTGGCACTGTTGCCGAGCACCAGGTATTGCGCTAAGAACTCGATATCCGTGATCCCACCAGCGTCTTGTTTGATGGAGAAGGTATCGTTTTGCCCTGTCGCTTTATGCTGCCGCATTTTCTCACGCATGCCAGTGACTTGCTCGCGCAGTATGTTCTGATCGCGCGAGGCCGCTAAAATGCGATGCCGCACCTGTGCAAAGCCAGACTCAAGGTCGGGATCGCCGTCGATCATCCGCGCGCGAACTAACGCTTGGTGCTCCCACGTCCAGGCTTCGTTTTGTTGATAATCCGCGTAGGCCTCTAACGTGCTCACCAGCATCCCTGAGGTACCTGATGGGCGAAGGCGCGTGTCGATTTCATACAAAATCCCAGACGGAGTGCGGGTGGAGAAAAGATGCACAATGCGCTGCGCCAAACGCAGATAAAATTGCCGGCCATCAATCACTTTTCGCCCGTCAGTCTCAACATCCGCGGGGCAGTCATGGAGAAAAACCACGTCGAGATCGGAATTGTAACCCAGCTCCCAGCCTCCTAACTTGCCGTAACCAATCACCGCAAAGCCACGTCCCTCTCGCTCGCCTAAGTGTGTCGGTTGGCCATATTTTTCCACCATCTGGTGCCAGGCCTGATTGACCACCGCCTCTACAATCGCCTCGGCCAAGTAAGTCAAATGATCACTGACCCGCATCACCGGTAAGACACCGGCAATATCTGCGGCGGCAATTTTTAATAGTTGCACTTGCTTGAACTGACGTACGGCCTCCATCTGCTGCTCCATGTCCTCAACCGGGATCCGTGCCAGATAATCGCGCAATTCGCTGCGATACGCATCAGGCGCAAGAGGTTGATACAAGTGGGTCAGATCCAGCAGCTCGTCGAGCAACAAGGGATAACGTGCCAGCTTTTCCGCCACCATGGGGCTGGCGGTACAAAGCCGAAGGACTTGATCAATCGCCCCCGGATGTTCATCTAATAACTCTAAATACGTTGTCCGAGTGGCAATATTTAATAATAAATGGGTAATGTGCGGCAGAACCTGTTGAGGCTCAGGCAAGGTTAATAATTTACTTAACAACACCGGCATCAGACGATTGATCACCTCACGGCCACGTGGGCCAACGGTCCGTTTCGCAAGCTCTTGCTTAAACGTTAATAATTGCTCAGCAGTATTGGCCTCCGGCACATCCAACCCTGTGAGGATCAATTTAGCGTTGTCGACATCGCGCGCCATCGCCCATAGATCGTGATACTCACTATCAACATCCATGTCGTTATCTTGTTCATCTTCGCCAATTAAGCCAGAGAAAACCTGATTGACCGCCTGCATGTGCCGCGCGATCTCCGCGTGTAAACTCGCCCAATCTTTGCTCCCCATGGCGAAGGAGAGACGATCCCGATCAAGCGCGTTATCGGGCAAGGTCTGCGTTTGTTTGTCATCAATGGCCTGCAATAAGTTCTCGACCCGACGCAAATAGCAGTAGGCCGCTTTTAACTGACTGACTTCAGCGGCTGGCAGTAACGCCAGTTCTTCTATCGCATCCAAGGTTTCCAGTAAGCCACGCTGACGCAAGCTGGGCTCTCGCCCCCCACGAATTAATTGGAAAGATTGTGCAATAAATTCAATTTCTCGAATGCCACCCGCACCCAGTTTAATATTATCCGTCAGTCCACGCCGACGTACTTCTCGTTGAATTAACTGCTTCATCCGCCTTAAAGCTTGTATCGCGCTAAAATCGATATAGCGTCGAAAGACAAAAGGACGCAGCATTTGTCTAAGCGTTTGATAACAGTCGTATTGCTCTTTGCCCATCACCCGTGCTTTGACCATGGCGTAACGCTCCCAATCACGCCCTTGTTCTTGGTAGTAATCTTCCAAGGCAGAAAAGCTCATCACCAAAGGCCCACTGTCGCCAAATGGGCGCAATCGCATATCAACGCGATAGCAAAAACCATCGACGGTAGGCTGATCGAGCGCTTTTATCAGCCTTTGACCCAGTCGCGTAAAGAATTGGGCGTTGGCGATACTGCGCCTTGCTCCCTGAGTATCTCCATTTTCGGGATAGGTAAAAATCAAATCGATATCGGAAGAAAAATTGAGCTCACCGCCTCCCAATTTCCCCATCCCGAGTATCAACATAGGCTGAGGGTCGCCATCTGGGCTCATTGGCGTGCCCCAATCATGGCAACAACGCTGATATAACCAGTGATAAGCACTGAGGATCTGCGCCTCAGCCAAGGCCGATAAATGCTGTAAACTCGCCTCTACTGGCCACTGCTGATGAATATCGCGCCAAGCAATCCACACAAGTTCACGTTGCCGACACAGACGTAGTTGACGATGGAATTCATGCTCATCATTCACCGTCTCAAGCGCTGCCGTCAGTTCTGGCTGATAGCAGGCCTCGCGTGATACATCGCGGTGATGTTGATGAAGCCATTGCAACAATCCGTCAGTGTGCGTGAGCGCAGAGGCAATAAAATCGCTGCATACCAATGCCTTTTCCAGCTGGTCGCGGGCGGGTCCTTGCCATTGGTCAAGTGCTTGGGGGGCGAATTCAGCCAATTGTGTCCAATGTTGATTCAGGTTGGCGGAAAGGGAGTCAGACAGCACCATGAGCATTCCTTTTGATAATTCCTTCATTTGACACTAACAAAAACGGCTCACTAATGCAGTGAGCCGTTATCTTTATCGGGATGTGAAGGGACAACGATTACACTTTAAAGGCATCGATCTTGTCTTTTAGTGACTGAGCACTTTGCTCGACCATTTCAGCCGTTTCATGCAGCTCGCTCGCCACCGTCACTGACGCCTGAACCAAGTCTTTAACATTGGTGAGGTTTTGATTCATTTCACCGGCCACCGAGGCTTGTTGCTCTGCCGACGAGGCAATTTGGAAGTTCATATCATTCAGTGATTGGATTTGAGTAACAATTTGCTCTAACTCGCCACCCGCCTGACTCACCGAGTCTACCCCGGCACTCGCCTCCGTCACACTGCGATCCATCAGTCCCACCGCTTTTTGTGCACTTTGCTGCAGTTGGGTGATCATATCTTGAATTTCAACCGTCGCTTCTTGGGTATGTTGTGCCAGCTTACGCACTTCATCCGCCACAACCGCAAAGCCGCGTCCTGTATCCCCCGCCCGGGCAGCTTCAATCGCGGCGTTAAGCGCCAATAGATTGGTTTGCTCTGAGATGCCTTGAATGGTCACCACCACAGTACCAATTTTCTCCACTTGCGCGTCGACCTGACCGACGACTTGTGATGACTCACTAATGTCATTTGACAGCGCATTGATGGTATTAATGGTGGTGCTAACATGCGCTTGGCCACTGCTGGCTTGCTGACTGGAGCTTTCAGTCGCTTTAGCTGCTTCTCGGGTATGCTCTGCGACCGTTTGCACGGTGGCGCTCATTTCACTCATGGCTGACGCCAGTTGATCCATTTCATCGAACTGCTCTTTCGACGATTCTTTGGTTTCCGACATGCTGATGGTCATGATCTCGGCCAGAGACGACAGATCGTCTGACGCTTGTCGCTGCGCTTGAATCACGTCGACCAATTGCCGACGAGACGTTTCCAGCTCGCGCGCAAGATCGCCAAACTCGTCTTGGCTATTCATTTCAATCGGCTCACTCAAATCGCGATTCGCCAACGCACGAATCCTATCGGTCAGGTAGTTGATTTGGCGCAGCATGATGTTAGATCCACCCAGCAAGATCACCATAAAAGACACAATCATTACCGCAGTCTGCCACGCCACTTTGATGATATAATCTTGGTAATACGCTTGCGCTTCAGATGTGGGTTGCGAGGCCACTAACCACCAGTCGCTGTTGCCTACAGGCACGGCATACCCATGTCGCCCGCCATCATAGACGGTGTAACTGAACGGCTGTGACTGATTGATAAAAAGCTCAGTAATATCAGCGCCTGAGGTGTCATCCGGCACACGCAATTGATCAAATTGTCTCATGGAGGGGTGCGCCCAAATCTGACGCGTCTCGCCATTGACTAAAAATAAATACGCGCCTTCACTGAACTCATTGTTCATGGTGTCGACCGTCTCTCGCATCAGACGCTCTCCGTCCGGTTGCTCGATTAATGTGCCAGTCATTGCGGCACTGGAACGGGCAAGTTCTTGGGTCTGGCTTAAGGTGAAATCAATGACGGATTGGCGAAATGTATTGGCGTCCCACATCTGCTTACCGACCAAAATAATGGTACTAAATACCATAAGAATCACGAGTTTTGGAATCAAGCGCAGATTGGTAACGGGTTTTTCCCACGCATAGAAGGTATGTTTAGCCATAATCCTGAAAGCTCCATGACCGCTATCAAGCCAACTGAGTGACCCAAAAAAACGGGCGATTATTGATACTAGGTGATGTTATATCGACAAACACCACGCAGGCTGAATCCTTGTTTACCGTATTTGTGAAATTTAACCACAAACATTGCCCATAATGATAACTTAGTCAAATTATCATGTGACGCGTAAACCGTTTATAACGCAAAAACCACCAACATAGATTGATCTTGACTGGGTTTTTACCGAGTCAACGTCGAGACCAAAGGCGCCATGGCGATGCATACAGAAACATCTTATTTGCATAATCGATTCGGCTAAAAAAAGCAGCCATCTGGCTGCTTCTACTTATTCTCTTACACTTTTTAGCGTCGCTTATTCTTGCCAATAAGGCGTGAGGCGTAAGCCTGTTTGGCGGCTTTGCGTCATCGCATGAAAAAGTGATTCTTCTTTTCTCGCTAACCACTTTTCCGCTTGTTGCTTATCGTCGTCATCGTCAATCGCTGCAACTAAATCGCGTACTGGCTCAAGTAGCCGAAGTTCCTCTATACCTTGCAGTAAATCCAGCCAAGGCAGTCGAAACGCTTTACGGCGACTTTTATCAAAGAGTGACGCCAAGCAGGTCCCTAACACCAAGTTGCGTTGCAGACGTGGATACTGATCAAAATACTCATGCCTTGTCAGTGTCTTACTCTCGTCAAAGGCATCAAGGAGCTCATGCCAAGATTCAGGTAATGCCTTATCGGCCAGGGTTTGAATCGGTAGCGCCAATTTATCCGCTGCTTTTTCATCTAAAAACGGCTGCCAACCTTTAGAGAGAATCCAACGACTTAAATCAAGCAACAGATTGCAGTAGCGAGAGGTATGAAGTAACGCCACGATATCCTCGCGCTCCGGCAACTGAGTTTGCTCAGCTTTCAGCGTTTTGACCATCATTTTTCGGGCATTGAGTTTGCGCAGGTATTGGCCCTTATCTTCACACAAGCGTGCATTCGCCCACGCATCATCCAGCCAAGCGAGTTCGCCATCAAACCATTGCAACTCTTGACGCAATAATGTGCTCGCTCGTCTCGGCAACACGCTGCCGAATAGAACGAAGGCTTGGCGGATCAGTAATACCGCGTAGCGAATTTCCTGCAGCGCATCAAGCGACTCTCGCTCTATGTAGATTTGTTCGTGGTAATGCCAGTGGCTGAGCGCGTGCTCAAGAATTCGAATGAGCGCTTTCTCTTGCGTATCGTCGGCGCTCAGTTTGACGATAGACAGCGCTTTGACCGGATCGCCTTGATAGCCAGTGGCTAAGCGGTAGCCTCGCGCGGCTTTACTCAAATTTCCCAGTCGCAGTCCTCCCTCATCGGCAAGGTTGCGCGCCAATGAAAATAAGGCATCGGTTTGACCCGAAATAAGCTCTAACTCGACCTCAGAAATCACATCTTTATCACCGGCTTCGGTGGAGACTTCACCCTGATCGCTGGCTAACTCTATTTGACTCCCGTCGTCAGTGGCTAAGAGCCACTGTTGGCGGACAAAGTCGGTGGAAAAGAGCGGCTGAATCGACTGACTCAGTGCATCAATATTGACACTATCAGGCCATGCATCGACCGGGATCAAAGAAAGGTCGGGCTCAGGTCCATTAAGCTCAGCGTTGTATTCTGGGCGCTGATGCAGCCCAGCTACCACCCGGCCAGCGGTTTTGAGCGTTTGAATATAAACACCATCAAAACAACGCACACGCAAACCGATATCGTGTTCGCGTAGGGTAAAATCTGGCGTATCGAAGTAGATGTTGCCCAGCTCACGCTGGCTTTGCTGTAGCTGCTTTACACTGACAATCTTATCGCGGATGCGATGAGGAAAGTCAGAAGAGACAAAAAATTTGAGCTCTATCTCAGTGTCCATACGGGTACCTATAGCCAATTGCCTGACAAGGATATGAACAATTGATCTTGTCGGCAAGGACTATAACCACCAGTCTTGATCAAACGCACTGCGGCATAGATCACAAAAGCTGTTTCTTTAGCCAATGTTCTGCGCTACCATTCGCCGCTCCGATATACCATCGTTGAACGTTTAGCCTCCACTCTTTGCCCTTTGGGCGTGAGGCAACCAGGTAGATTACGGCTATGCCAGTCAATACAATTGTTGGGCTATTCGCAAAAAGCCCTATAAAACCTCTGCAACGCCACGTCAATCGTGTCAATGATTGCTGTGAGCTACTGATCCCGTTTTTCCATGCTTGCGAACAGCAAGATTGGGAAAAGGCGAATCAACTCCGTCACCAAATCTCTGAGATAGAGAAAGATGCTGACACCCTGAAGCGCAATATCCGACTCAAGTTGCCCCGCGGTTTGTTTATGCCCGTTGATCGGACGGACATGCTCGAGTTACTGACTCAGCAAGACAAATTGGCAAACTTATCCAAAGATATTGCCGGCCGAGTGATCGGCCGCCAGCTTCGTATGCCCCCAACAATGAATACCGCTTTCATTGCTTATGTACAACGGTGCCTAGATGCAGCCGCTCAAGCACGTCGGGTGATTAATGAGCTCGAAGAACTGCTTGAGACTGGATTTAAAGGACGCGAAGTCACCTTAGTGGCCGAAATGATTCATCAGTTGGATGTGATTGAAGATGATACTGACTCAATGCAAATCCAGCTTCGCCAGGCATTGATGGCGGTGGAACAGGAATACAATCCTGTCGACGTCATGTTCTTGTACAAAATCCTCGAGTGGGTCGGCGAAATTGCTGATCAAGCGCAACGTGTCGGTGCGCGCTTAGAGGTCATGCTTTCCCGTTCCTAACCGAGTGATGTAACAACAAGGTATTACAATGGAAATCCTGATGAATCACGGGACCATTCTTATTATGGTCGCCGCGGCTTTTGGTTTTTTAATGGCAATTGGTATTGGTGCCAATGATGTCGCCAACGCAATGGGCACGTCTGTGGGCTCTAAAGCGCTAACCATCAAGCAAGCCATTATTGTTGCCATGATTTTTGAATTTGCCGGCGCTTATTTAGCTGGCGGTGAAGTCACAGATACCATTAGAAAAGGTGTTATCGATACCAGTCTCTATGCCGATCAACCGTTAGAATTGGTCTTTGGCATGATGTCCGCTCTGCTCGCGGCGGGTACTTGGCTGCTCCTTGCCTCCTATATGGGCTGGCCAGTCTCCACCACCCATTCGATAATCGGCGCGATCATTGGCTTTGCTTGCCTATCGGTTGGCTCTGAGGCCGTCGATTGGCATACCGTCCAAGGTATCGTTGGCAGTTGGGTGATCACCCCCTTTATCTCCGGTCTTTTTGCCTACTTTATTTTTCTTAGCGCCCAGCGCCTCATTTTTGACACTGACCGCCCCGTACTCAATGCAAAACGTTTTGTCCCCATTTATATGTTCCTCACCGCGTTTATTATTGCGATGGTGACCATTAAAAAAGGGCTCAAACATGTTGGCTTGCATTTGACCACGTTAGAGTCAGTCAGTGCGTCAATTGTCTTGTCTGCACTGGTGATGTTTTTTGGCGTGTATTATATCTCTCGAAAATATCGCGGCGATGAGAGCCAAGGCTTTCAAGGCGTTGAGCGGATATTCAGCTTACTCATGGTCGTCACGGCGTGTGCCATGGCCTTCGCGCATGGCTCAAACGACGTTGCCAATGCCATTGGCCCCCTTTCAGCGATTGTCGCGACCGTGCAAAACCTCGGTACTGTGGCAGAAAAAGCACACATTGCTTGGTGGATTCTTCCGATGGGCGGTGCCGGCATTGTCATCGGCCTTGCGACCTTGGGGCATCGTGTCATGGCGACCGTTGGCTCAGGAATAACAGAACTCACACCAAGCCGCGGATTTGCCGCGCAATTAGCCACCGCGAGCACAGTCGTTTTAGCCTCGGGAACAGGCTTACCGATTTCGACCACGCAAACATTAGTCGGTGGCGTTCTCGGCGTTGGATTTGCCAGAGGCATTGCCGCACTCAACCTCGGCGTGGTGCGCAATATTGTTGCCTCGTGGCTCATCACGCTTCCAGCAGGCGCTTTATTAGCTGTGATCTTTTACCAAGTAATGATCACCTTCTTTGCCTAACAGTCGGCAGCGATGTCAAATCACGGTTAAAAAAAGGGGGGCATGGCTCCCCTTTCTTTTTAGCCTATGGCACTATGCCTAGCAAAGCCGATGTGTCCCACACTGAATAATGCAAAGGACCCCAGACGTGAAACACCTGTATTCTGCTCTCATATTGCTATTCGTTCTCGTCACCGCGCCGCAAGCCATGGCGGAGAACTATATTTCTGATGAATTATTTACCTATATGCACTCTGGCCCTGGTACACAATATCGCATTATCGGCAGTGTTGATGCAGGCGATAAAATCACTGTACTCAAGCGCGACCAAAATGCGGGCTATTCGCAAATTGTCGATAGTCGCGGCCGTAAAGGCTGGGTGAAAAGTGACTTCGTCACCACTCAACCTGGCTTGAAAGAACGTGTACCTGCGCTTGAAGCCGAGCTCAAAAAAGTAAAAACAGCCTTATCGAGTGCACAGGATGATGCCAAAGCACAACAAAAAGGGTTGGTTGAGTCGCTTAAAAAGCGTAATGCGCAAATCGAGAAGCTAGAAACACACAGCAGCGAACTCAATAAAAAGCTGATTGATGCACAAAATGAAATTCGTGCTTTGCGTGCAAAAATTGATACGCAAAAAGATGACTTATTAATGCGCTGGTTCACCTACGGCGGCATGGTGGCCGGCGGCGGCTTACTGTTTGGCCTTGTGCTGCCACATCTTATCCCACGTAAGAAACGTCGCCGTGACGGCTGGGCATAATCAATCTCCGATAAATAGGCTGCGTTTGCAGCCTATTTTATTTAGATCGCCACGTTTATATCGTTTACGTTTTATCCCGCGTTTTTTCTATCTCGTCGTTGATGAACAACCCCGTCGTTGATGAGCAATCCCGTCGTTGATGAGCAACCCCATCTTTCATTGGCGAGCTAACGATTAGCCATCCAACGGTAACCATTATCAGCACACGGTGGGCGTGCTGCTACGCTATATGTATACTTCTATGAAGGTATGACTCAGCATCTTTGCTGTTTCTTCACTTTCTGCAACCAAGGAGCTTTGTGTGAAACACTATCTTGTCGGCGGCGCGGTACGCGATGCGTTGTTAAGTTTACCGGTCACGGACAAAGATTGGGTCGTGGTGGGCGCGACAGTGAAGCAAATGCAAGCCTCAGGCTATCAACAAGTTGGCCAAGACTTCCCAGTCTTTTTGCATCCAGAAACGCATCAAGAGTACGCATTAGCACGCACAGAGCGTAAATCGGGCCAAGGCTACACCGGTTTTGTGTGTGACTTTTCGCCAGATATCTCGTTAGAGGCCGATCTTCAGCGGCGTGATCTCACTATAAACGCCATTGCCCAAGATGAAGATGGCACCTTGATTGACCCTTATGGCGGTCAGCAAGATTTACACAACCGGATGTTACGTCATGTCTCGCCCGCCTTTAGCGAAGATCCATTGCGCGTGCTACGTGTGGCACGATTTGCCGCCCGCTTTGCGCCTCTCGGCTTCACCATTGCCGACGATACATTGGCGCTGATGAAAGCTATGGTCGCCAAGGGCGAACTTGCCCACCTCACCCCAGAGCGAGTTTGGCGGGAGTGGGAGAAAGCGCTTGGCAGTGATCGTCCCGATGTGTTTCTTGCTGTGCTGCGCGATTGTGGTGCACTTGCGGTAGTGATTCCTGAAATCGACGCCCTGTACGGCGTGCCGAATCCTGCCAACTGGCACCCTGAGGTCGATACCGGCATCCACACTGAAATGGTCAGCCGTTATGCAGCCTCGTTGACCGATGACAAATGCATTCGCTTTGCTGCACAAGTCCATGATCTCGGTAAAGCCCTCACCCCTTCCTCCATCTTGCCCGGCCATCGCGGCCATGGCGATCGCGGGCTGCCGGTGATAAAAGAGCTGTGCGAGCGGCTTAAAATCCCCAATCAATGCAGAGATTTAGCCTTGGTAGTCAGTGCACATCACTCTAAGATCCATAAATGCGATCAACTCAGCCCCGAGCATTGGGTGGCATTATTTAATCAAATTGATGCGTGGCGAAAACCTGAACGGGTTGAGCAATTGGCCTTGGCATGTTTAGCCGATGTGCGTGGCCGCAAGGGACGTGAAAATTATCATTACCCGCAAGCCGATGCCTTACGTGAGCGCTTTGCCTGTGCCGAGAACGTCGATGTAAAGCCGATTGTCGACGCTGGCTTTAAAGGGGCAGCGATTCGTGATGAGCTTCATCGCCAACGCATTCAGGCGATTGCGGCATGCGCTGCGCCAAGCGATCAGCAAATCGCGGGCACACCCTATTAACGAAACTCACGCGACGTGACCGACAAGGTGGTGAGCTTAGGGGTAAGGTCAATCAACTTACCGGCAATTACATGCACCACCTCGCCCTGACGCTCGACAATGCCATGCACTTTCAACACCTTGGCTTGCATAAAAGCACGGGATTGCGCCCGTGCCGTCCCCGCCCAGACCACCACATTAATATTGCCGGTATCATCTTCCAAGGTGACAAAGGTTACACCACTGGCGGTACCTGGTGATTGCTTGCCCGTCACCACGCCCGCCACCGCGACCCAGCTTTGCGGCGCACACTGTGATAACTCAACGCCGCGGGTAAAACGGCCCAGCGTGCCGGCTTGCGCCATCAAACGAATAGGATGATCGGTGAGCGACAGCCCCAAGGCCGCGTAATCTTCAATCACGTTCTGCCACTGGGAAGGCGAATGAGGCAAGACAACCTCATCGTCACTGGTGGCCAGTAGCGGCAGTTGCCGCTGCTGATCCATCAGTGCCCAGCGCGCCTGATAGCGATTGCCAGCCAGCGCCGCCAATGCACCACTGCTGGCTAGGGCTTGATAGGCATCGTGGTCAAGGTTAATTTCTTGCAGTGCCGACAAAGACGCAAACCCCGACTCTGGACGATGGACCAGCAATCGGTCTATCGCCGCCGCACTCAATCCTTTGACTAATCGCAATCCCAGCCGCACGCCCCAGTGATCGTCGACCTTTTCTAAGCAATGATCCGCCCCCGAGTGTTGCACACAAACCGGCAACACAGGCACCTGATGGCGCGTGGCGTCTTGCATCAGTTGTGACGGCGAGTAAAACCCCATCGGCTGGCTATTGAGCAAGGCGGTATAAAACGCGGCGGGATAATAATGCTTCAGCCACGCCGATACATAGGCCAAGACCGCAAACGACGCCGAGTGGCTTTCTGGGAAACCATAATCACCAAACCCACAGATTTGCCGGTAAAGCTGCTCGGCAAAGTCGGCGCGATAGCCACGCGCGGTCATCCCAGTAATCAATTTGTCGCGAAACGGCGCTAGTCCACCCTTTTTCTTCCATGCGGCCATCGCACGACGCAGCTGATCCGCTTCGCCACCAGAAAAACCGGCTGCCACCATCGCCAGTTTGATCACCTGCTCTTGAAAAATGGGCACTCCAAGCGTACGCGCCAGCACTTGCTCAACCGCTTTGGACGGGTAGCTCACCACTTCTTCCCCATCACGGCGCTTTAAATACGGATGCACCATGTCACCTTGAATCGGGCCGGGGCGGACAATGGCAATTTGGATCACCAAATCATAATAACAAGCCGGTTTGAGTCGCGGTAGCATACTCATTTGTGCCCGTGACTCAATTTGAAATACCCCTACGGTATCGGCGTGCTGAATGCGCGCAAACACCCCCGGATCATCGCCTTGTTGAGTGATCGCCGCCAAACTCAAGCGAGGGCCACCGGTTTGGGCAATCAAATCAAAGGTACGTCGAATCGCGGTGAGCATACCCAGCGCCAGTACGTCGACTTTCATCAGATGCAGTGTTTCCAGATCGTCTTTATCCCACTGGATCACCGTCCGCTCTGCCATCGCCGCATTTTCCACCGGCACCAACTCATACAAAGGCCCATCTGCAATCACAAAGCCACCGACATGCTGAGAAAGGTGGCGCGGAAAGCCGATCAATGTCTGGGTAAGCGACAGCCATTGTTGGCTTTTCGCGCTTTTAGGATCCAGGCCCAACTGTTGAAGTTGCTGCGTCCAAGGCTGAGTTTTATCGCGCCGATTGAGGTTTTGAATAAAAAAATCAATCTGGCTAGCGGGGATCGCCAACGCTTTGCCCACATCACGCAGTGCACTTTTAAGCCGATAACGGATCACGGTTGCCGCTAAGGCAGTCCGCTCACGGCCATATTTTTGATACAAATACTGGATCACTTCTTCACGGCGCTGGTGCTCAAAGTCCACATCAATATCCGGCGGCTCGTCGCGCTCTTTGCTAATAAAGCGCTCAAACAGCACATCGACTTTGCACGGATCCACCGCGGTGATCCCTAAGCAATAACACACCACCGAGTTCGCCGCCGAGCCGCGTCCTTGGTATAAGATCCCACGCGATTGAGCAAAGCGCACCAGATCGTAAATGGTCAAAAAGTAATACGGATAATCGAGCGCCTCGATAAGCGCGAGCTCTTTTTCAATGATGGCTCCCACGTCACTGGGTACCCCCTTGGGGAAACGCTGCTGTGCGCCTTGCTTGACCGCGTCACGCAGATACGCCATCGCAGACTCGCCGGTTGGCACCACTTCTTTGGGGTAGCTGTATTTGAGACTCGCCAAGGAGAACTGACACTGAGCGGCAATCTTGGCACTTTCCGCTAGCCACTCGGGTGGGAATAGAGTCTGTAACTTAGATAGCGGGCGTAAAGCCCGCTCTGCATTGGGCAATAAAGTCTGCCCCAATTCAGCCACAGGCTGACGATGCCAAATCGCGGTTAAAGTATGATGTAATGCTAGTCGCTCAGGGTGATGCATCTGCACATCACCACACGCTGTCACACAAAGTTGATACTGGCTTGCCAGCATGCGACAGTGCGCCAGATACGGATGATCGTGTTCTGCTAAATCGCGGCGCACAGCCAGATACAAGCGCTCAGCATGATAACGCAGCAGCCACGTCGCCCAGTGATGATCACTCTCCGCGCCACTGGGTAGCCATAGCACCAAGCCATGACGTACCGACATCAGATCCCACTCGCTCAGCTGGTAATCGCCTTTGTGACTGCGCCGCCGCGCATTGGTGATAATCCGACACAGCTCTTGGTAAGCCGCTTGGGTGGGACACAGTAGAACAACATCTAACGCGTGCAGACGAAAGCGACTGCCAATGATCAGCGAAAGCTGCGGATAATCACGCTGAGCTTGATACGCACGCACCACACCTGCGACCGAGCATTCATCGGTGATCGCGAGCGCTTGATAGCCCAATGCCGCCGCTTGCGCCACCAGCTCTTCCGGATGTGAGGCGCCCTCAAGAAAGGAGAAATTGCTGCAACATACCAGCTCAGCATACGTACTCATCGCTTCACCGTCTAACTAAACCAACCGTGTAAAAACCAAGTTTGCTCTGGCGTGCGAAATACCCATAGCCATTGTTGCTGGGCGTTTTGGGCAATAAAGTAATCGCGCTGGATAGGCACGCCTTCCCACCAGCCCGTGACAATCCGCTCCGGCCCGTCACGTAAGGTGACCTTACCAATCAGTGGCGTGGGTTGCGGCAACAATAAGCTTGGACGTGGGCGCGTAGGTGCCGAGGCCGTCGGCGTGGCGCTATGATGATGAGGGACATGTTGGCTGGTCGCCTCGGGACGGTGATGATCTACATACGCCAACCGCATGACCGCCTCCTCTCCTAGTCGGGCTGCCAGTGTCGCGACCAACTCATCACGGTTTTGCTCGCCTTGCTGCGCGCTAAAGAGATCGGTTTGTCCGGGCTGGTGGCAATCGATGTGCGTGGCAGCCACACTCACCGCCGTTACTGGCTGGCTTACTTGCCATGACGCCAGGCGTAAACGCACCAACGCCATCCAGCGATCGGGATCTTTCTCACCATGCGCGGCCACCACGGAAAGGGTTTCTTCGCAATTATCGCGCAAGCTAAACCCCAACGTCAGCGCGGGGGTGCAAGCACTACGTTGCTCAAGAAAGTGGCACAGTGCTGATACCAAGTTATCGATGATCGGCAATAAATGGGCTTGCTCACTGAGCTCAAACAACAAGATCCGTTGCTGAAAAAATTGCAGCGGTGGCTGAAAATAACGCAGTGGCGTCGGCTTATCGCCACTCACTTCGGCAAGATAATCCACCACTGTGCGGGGAAGACGTCGCATCAGCGAAGCGGTAGGCAAGGCGATAAGCTCACCTAACTGAGAGAAGCCTAGACGCGTAAACTGGGTTTTCACCGTCTCCGGTAAAGGCGCTGCGGCCAACGGCAATTGCTGCAACGCTGCCTGCAAATGCTCGGGGTCGGTACTGATCTTGCCCGCGTGGCCATACGCCATAAGCTCGGCGGCACGCGGCGTTTGGCCCACACCAGCCTGATAACGGATGCCATTTTCAACCAACGTTTGAGTCACTGCCTGCCATAGCGGGGGAAACCCTTGATATAGCGCTAACATCGGTGACACGTGTAGCCATAAACCTTTAGGCGGATTAAGGCTGATTTCCGCGACCAACGGATAAAGCTGTGTGGCGATCTGCTCAAGGGCCGACTGCTCTTTCTTCGCGCAATAAGGGTAGACCGCAAGCTGATGACAGTTAACTGCCGCCGCCCCTAATCCCATACCGGTATTCAGACCGTGTGTGTTAGCCGCCACAGAGAGCTGCACTAAACGGCCTTCTTGCTCGTTGACCAGCCCCACTGCCTGCTCAGGTGACGGCACATAGAGGCTATCTAACAACAAGCTCGGGCAATGCAGGTACAGCCACAGAGTCATCACGCTTGCTCCCGCTGTTGCCGTGAGGGAAAGGCGAGCAAATTATCTGCGCTGCTCGGCCAAGTCACCAAAGCGGACCATTGCTCGCGCCAATCGAGGGTAAACGGGGCCGGTGGCCATTGACCGCGACAATAGCGCACCGTGACTGTCACGCCACACGCAGAAGGGGCCAGCGCCACACTTAAATCAACCGGCAAGCTCAACGAGTACGTCTGCTGACGGCGCAACAACACCACCGCACATTGACCATGTTCGCCCGCCAGTTTTAAGCGTTTGACTTGCCCAATCGTGAGCGAAGATGGCCATAACACTACCGCCTGACACGCACCACTGCGCGCCGCTTGCTCGGCTGCCCACAGCGCATGTTGATCGCTGTCAGGATACACTAGCAAGGTGTTTTCTGTTGGATAACCTTGCTGATGCAACATTGCCGCATTAATGCCGACCGGAGGACGGATCCAGGCGATCTCTTTACCGGTGGCGCGATACAGCGCAGGCAATACTAACCGCAGCTCACCAACGCCAAAATCACTGATGATATCCGTAACCCCTGGCGTAGGGATCCCACCCAGACGCTGATCAAACGCGGCATAACCGGTCGCTTGCTTATCGGGTAAGTCAGCCATTAGCGGACGCTGACTAGCACGCCATAGGCCGTGTTGTTGGGCTAATTGTTCGAGCGTTTTCATCATTAAAATACCTGTATATAAATACAGTATATTTAACTTTCGTCGCGCTGCAAGAAAAAGAAAAAGAAAAAACCAGTGCACGCCCTATAGCCGGTTGATAAAAAAACGACCCCTAAAAAGGAGCCGACTTTCTTGGTGGGATGTCGTGTCTGATAAGGTATAACGCGCTAAGAGGATTACATCGCTGAAATAGGCGTCTTCACCGATTGAGACGAGGCGAGCATTACTTGGTTACGTCCTCGGTGCTTAGCGCGATACATCAACACATCTGCCGCATGAATCAAAGCATCAAGCTCTAACGCGTCCATATCATCGGTAACATCACTGGCAATGATTGCACCGATACTGACCGTTACCCGTATCTCAGCACCGTCAAACTCAAACACACTATCCGCCACATCGCAGCGAATATGGTTCGCTATTTCAATCAAGGCATCTAAATTTGGCGTTGGACAGAGTACACAGAACTCTTCGCCTCCCAGACGTGCTGCAGCGCCTTTTTTGACTAATCGCTTTAGGTAGCTGGCAAGGTGTACCAACACTTTATCGCCTTGCATATGCCCGTAGGTATCGTTGACTTGTTTGAAATGGTCAAGATCAATCAGGATCAATCCCATTTCTTGCTGACGGCTAAGTTTGGGCTTTTGACGTGAAAAGTAAGCGTCTAAACCACGACGGTTTAACAGCTGCGTTAAAGGATCCGTATTAGCAAACTCTCGCAGACGTGAATTGGCTTGGCGCAGCGCAACAGTCCGCTTATACACCATACGCTTTAGAATAAAAATATAGGTCACCGCGCCTAATAGCACCGTAAGAGCGACACTCGGGATAAGCCAAGTGGGATAGGCTTCGACGCGTTCGGTATTAATCCATTTTTGTTTAATACGCAGTAACTCTTGTGCGGGGATGTTATCAATGCCGGCACGTATCTCGTTCAGTAGTGCTTGATTACCTTTAGGTACCGCCGCATAAATCGGACGCGTATACAGCACTTGATCGGCAACAAACGCCAGCGGCTTACCTTGCGTCAAAAAATAAAAGTTTGCGGTTTGGCTATCGGCAACGAGTGCACTGATTTCGCCATCGAGCGCGGCACTAAATAACGTTTCATTACGCCGAAAGCGTCTTTGCTTCACATTAGGATAATGTTCAGCTAAAAACCAAGATTCGTAGCTGCCAGCCACCACGCCAACCACTTTGTCTGCGGCTAATGGATCTTTACTAACTTGTCCCGCCTGATTTTGCACATATAAAGACCCATTCGTATTGAAGATAGGCGCCACATAATCCAAATAGGCTTCACGTTCGGGAGACTTGAGTAACCCCGCGTGAACGCGATTGCCTCCCTCTTTCATATACGAAAGGGAGTCAGCCCAGTCGAGCAGCATAAACTGAATCGATTCGTGATTGTATTTAGCGTAAGCCTGCCAAAAATCAATCAATAAGCCTTTGGGTTGACCATTACCCGGTATGTAGCTGTAGGGTTTCCATTCAGACGAATGCGCAACGACTAGTATGTCTTTTTCTTCTGACAGATACGCGTCGTCAGCCCATGCAAACGTACTTGCATACGTGCAGGCTATAAGCAGCATCCCTGTCAAAAACCGTAAAATACGCGCAAACATTGTTAGGCAGCCCATGAAAAGAGTCTTGATGGTAGATAAAATCTTACAGAACGCAAAAGACTTAATAAAAAAGCATGATCCAGTTCAAATTGGAAGCCAGATCACACCATATAATGTCAAGTTAGACATTAACGGTATAGAAACTAATCAAAAAGGAATACGTCGTATGGTAAAGGAGAGCGCGTCAACAGAAAGCGTAATCAATACAAAAATATCTTACCCCCTCACTAACCTGTCATGCTGTTGTAATGATTTAAATCGGTAGTTGTGGTAAATTTACGCGCCCAAATGGAGAAAGGGGCTTGGATATTCAGATCGCGTGCTTTAAGTCTTCTAATCGATAGCGGCTTTATTGCCCGTGATCAACATAGATCACCGCAGACCATCTATACTCACAGGCGATAAACAGTGATGTTACCCCAGCTATCCTAGTTGCGGTAACGCCATTGAAAAATGCAGAGGTTTCGCTTTCACAGCTACTTGAGCAAAAAGTGCGTGGTAAAATTACACTTTTTCAGTGTGTTGTGAAAAAGCACCAAGCTTATGTTTCAATTTTTGACCGGAGAAATGTGTCGATGAAAAAGACCAAAATCGTATGTACGATTGGCCCAAAAACCGAATCTGAAGAGATGCTGACTCAGCTTGTTGAGGCTGGTATGAACGTTATGCGCCTTAACTTCTCACACGGTGACTACCAAGAGCACGGTGCTCGTATTGCTAACCTACGTAACGTGATGAAGCAAACGGGTAAACAAGCCGCTATCTTGCTGGATACTAAAGGTCCAGAGATCCGTACGGTAAAACTAGAAAATGGCGACGATGTCATGCTAGAAGCCGGTCAAACCTTCACTTTCACCACAGACACCTCTGTCGTGGGCAATAAAGATCGCGTTGCGGTCACTTACGAAGGTTTACCTCAGGATTTAAAAGCGGGTAATACTGTCTTAGTCGATGATGGTCTGCTTGAGATGGAAGTACTAGAAACGACTGAAAAAGAAGTGGTTTGTAAAGTACTGAACAATGGCGAGCTAGGTGAAAACAAAGGCGTTAACCTGCCAGGCGTTTCCGTTAGCCTTCCGGCATTGGCAGAAAAAGACAAGTCTGATCTTAAGTTCGGCTGTGAGCAAGGTGTTGATTTTGTTGCCGCCTCATTTATCCGTAAAAAAGAAGACGTGGAAGAAATCCGCGAGCTACTAGCCCAAAACGGTGGCAGCGACATCAAAATCATCTCTAAAATCGAAAACCAAGAAGGTGTCGACAACTTTGACGCTATCTTAGAGGCCTCAGACGGCATCATGGTTGCTCGTGGTGATCTGGGTGTAGAAATCCCGGTTGAAGAAGTGATCTTCGCGCAGAAGATGATGATCGAAAAATGTAACCGTGCTCGCAAGCTGGTTATTACCGCAACACAAATGCTGGATTCGATGATCAAAAACCCACGTCCAACCCGTGCTGAAGCCGGTGACGTGGCGAATGCTATCATGGATGGTACCGATGCCGTCATGCTGTCAGGGGAATCTGCAAAAGGTAAGTACCCATTAGAAGCGGTAAGCATCATGGCGCAAATCTGTGAGCGTACAGACCGTCAAATGTCACCTGCGTTGGGTTCTCGTCTCGATAGCAGCCGTCTGCGCATCACCGAAGCGGTCTGTAAAGGCGCTGTCGATACCTCTCAAAAACTGGGCGCACCTTTGATTGTCGTTGCGACCGAAGCGGGCAAATCAGCACGCTCAGTACGTAAGTACTTCCCAACGGCTAATATCATCGCGGTAACCACTAATCCGAAAACAGCCGCACACTTGTGTCTGACTAAAGGGGTGACGCCTGTGATGATCGAAAGCATCGACAGCACGGATGAGTTCTACCGTCGCGGTAAGACCATCTCTCTCGAATCAGGCTTGGCCAACAAAGGCGATATCGTCGTGATGGTGTCCGGTGCTTTAGTTCCTTCAGGCACAACCAATACTACATCAGTGCACGTGCTGTAATTGATCGTACTTATATAGTAAAAGCGATAACAAAATTTACGCCTCGACTATGTCGGGGCGTTTTTTTATCTGCGCTTACCAGTGGACAATTTCTTTGAAGTGCGTTTTGATCAATACCGCTAACGGCACTAAATAAATCGCGCTAAGCTTTAATGCCAATACCGCGAGCGTCAAGGTGGTCATGCGCACTAGGCACTTATTGATCGTTTGTAGTAAAGGGTGGCTCATCATCATTTCAGTCTAAAAAGGTCGTTGTTCAAAAATCAGGCTGTAGTTTACAAATTAATCAATAAATCGCAAGCGCCAATCACGGCTGTTATCATGACAGGTAAAGGCGCTGTGTCTAAGCCACTGATTTACCGCTATCACAGAGAAAAAGATGACAAAACCATTAACCATTTTGGATATTGCCCGCTTAGCCGGGGTCGGG
Source organism: Salinivibrio sp. EAGSL (assembly GCF_013366455.1). Classification (NCBI taxonomy): domain Bacteria; kingdom Pseudomonadati; phylum Pseudomonadota; class Gammaproteobacteria; order Vibrionales; family Vibrionaceae; genus Salinivibrio; species Salinivibrio sp. EAGSL. The sequence continues at coordinate 42,676 of NZ_JABWMG010000004.1, forward strand.
AAATCGACCGTATCCCGTGTGTTAAACAATGACGCACGCGTTAAAGACAGCACACGCGCTAAAGTGCAAGCGGTGATCGACCAACACGACTTTCTCCCTTCTAAATCCGCGCGGGCGATGCGAGCACAACGCAGTGGTGTTGTGGGTGTGATTGTAGCTAAGCTGAGCTCCAACTCCGAAAATACCGCGCTGACTGGCTTGCTCAATACCTTGTATGCCAGAGGCTATGACGCCGCGATTATGGAAACGCAATTTTCGCAACAAAAAGCACAAGCCCATTTGGACGTGCTAAAACGTCGTAATGTGGATGGTATTATCTTTTTTGGCTTTTCGGGGTGTGATCTCTCTGCTCTGGCGCCTTTTGCTCCCCATTGTGTGGTACTCGCGATCGATAGTAACGACTATGCCAGTGTGAGTTATGACAACCAAGGCGCTGTCACACAAGTCATGGCGCATTTCTATGCCCAAGGACTGCGCCACATTCACTTTCTCGGTATTGATGAACACGATGAAACCACGGGGCGTGCTCGGGCCCATGCCTACCATTCTTTCTGTGATCGCCAACAACTACCTGCCCGTCTGCATCGCTGCGAAATGAGCCTACATGCTGCCTATAAGGCAACCGACTCACTGATTGATAGCCAAACCCAGGCGGTTGTATGTGCGTCTGATACCCTGGCGCTTGGCGTCGCTAAGCGATTACAAACCCTTGGCCGAGAGGACATTGCTATTGGCGGCATTGGCAATCATGACATGCTACGCTTTATGTTCCCACGCGCAGTCAGTGTGGAGCTGGGTTACCATCAAGCGGGTCAGCATGCAGCCGAGCTATTGCTCAAGCAGCTTGATGAAACGCCTACTGAGATCACGCATTGGACACAACCGTGTCATCTCGTGGTGCCCTAACCTTTTCTCTACACGATGAATCAAGCAGTTAAAAAATTCTGTGTGATGGTTTTCAAATAATGGGAACGATTCCACTGATAAATTCGATCGTACGATCCATAATCAGTGGGAACGTTACCAATGAATACCCTACAGCAATACAGGATTGCTTATGAGCCAGATAGATAAAAAAGCCGTTGACCAATTGGTTACTCATATTGGCGGCAAAGACAACATTGCAACCGTAAGCCACTGCCTCACCCGTTTACGTTTCGTGTTAAACGATCCGGAGAAAGCCGATGTCGCAGCGATTGAAGCGATCCCCATGGTGAAAGGCTGCTTTACCAGTGCCGGTCAATTTCAAGTGGTGATCGGCACCAGCGTCGACCAAGCTTTCGCGCTGTTACAACAAGCCACCGGCGTCGAGGGCCAATCAAAAGACGAAGCCAAACAAGCGGCTCGCCAAAATATGACCCTAACTGAACGTGCGATTTCACACCTCGCGGAAATTTTTGTTCCCCTTCTTCCCGCGATCATCACCGGCGGTCTGATCCTCGGCTTCCGTAATGTGATCGGTGATATCCGCATGTTCGATGGCAAAACCCTGACCGAGATCAGCGAGTTTTGGGCCACCGCTCACGGCTTCTTATGGCTGCTTGGCGAAGCCATCTTCCACTTCCTGCCTGTCGGTGTCTGTTGGGCGACGGTGAGAAAAATGGGCGGTACGCCAATCTTGGGGATCGTGCTCGGTATTACCCTAGTATCACCCCAGTTGATGAACGCTTACCTTATCGGTAAAGAAATCCCCGAAGTGTGGGACTTTGGCTGGTTCTCGATTGAAAAAGTCGGTTATCAAGCGCAGGTGATCCCGGCGATGTTTGCGGGGATGGCGTTGGCGTTTATTGAAACCCAGTTAAAACGCATTATTCCGGATTATTTGTATTTGGTGGTGGTGCCTTTTATCGCCCTGCTCACTTCCGTGATCTTGGCACACACCTTGATTGGCCCATTTGGCCGCGAAATCGGTAATGGTGTCGCCTTCTTAGCCCGTTCGGCGATGACCGGCGATTACGCTTACATAGGTGCGGCTCTGTTCGGCTTCCTTTATGCACCTTTAGTGATCACTGGTGTTCACCACACCACCAACGCGGTGGACTTGCAGCTGATGCAAGAAATGAACGGTACCCCTATTTGGCCACTGATTGCCCTGTCCAACATTGCACAAGCCTCGGCGGTGGTCGGGATCATTTGGATGAGCAAAAAAGAAAACGAGCGCGAAATATCGGTGCCTGCCGCGATTTCTGCCTACCTTGGCGTCACGGAGCCGGCCATGTACGGGATTAACTTACGTTACAAGTTCCCGATGCTATGCGCCATGGTTGGCTCGGCCCTAGCGGCGATTGTGTGTGGTCTTTCCGGCGTGATGGCCAACGGCATTGGTGTGGGTGGCCTGCCAGGTATTTTATCCATTCAGCCACAGTTCTGGGGGGTTTATGCGGTCGCGATGCTGATAGCCATTATCGTGCCCATTGCACTCACCGCGTTTATGTATCGCCGCCAAGCCAGCAAAGGCAAACTGGCCGTCATCTAATTCCCCTTCAGTCTGCGGGGAGGGAACGCTCCCTGCTTTATTCGCGTTGAGAGAGACATTATGCACGCACATCCCTGGTGGAAAACGGCCACCATTTATCAGATTTATCCAAAAAGCTTCCGTGACACCACACAAACAGGGACAGGTGATCTGCCGGGCATTATCGAAAAACTGGACTACTTTTCGGCTTTGGGCATCGACGCCTTGTGGCTCACCCCCATTTATGTATCGCCACAAGTCGATAATGGCTACGACATTGCCGATTATTACGCGATTGACCCAAGCCTAGGCACCATGGACGACTTCGACATCCTGCTCGCCGAGGCACACAAACGAGATATCCGTATCATCATGGATATTGTCATTAACCACACTTCAACTGAGCATCCTTGGTTTCAATCAGCGCTTGCCAGCAAAGACAGCCCCTATCGCGATTACTATATCTGGAAAGACCCGGTTAACGGCGGCGCTCCGAACAACTGGCAGTCAAAATTTGGCGGTAGCGCCTGGCAATGGCATGAACCGACCGGTCAGTATTACCTTCATTTATTTGCCACCGAGCAAGCCGATCTTAACTGGGAAAATCCAGTGGTGCGGACAGCCGTCAAAGACGTGATGGCCTTTTGGGCCGAAAAAGGCGTGGATGGCTTTCGACTCGATGTGATCAATTTGATCTCCAAAGATCAGTCGTTCCCCGACGATTACCAAGGCGATGGTCGCCGTTTTTATACCGACGGTCCCCGCGTTCACGAATACTTGCAAGAGATCAGCCGCGACATTTTCCAGCGTTACGGCAGCGTCACCGTGGGCGAGATGTCTTCGACCACCTTAGAGCACTGTCAGCAGTATTCCGCGCCAGATGGCAAAGAGCTCTCCATGGTGTTTAACTTCCACCACTTAAAAGTCGATTATCCGGGCGGTGAGAAGTGGCGACTGGCGCCATTTGATTTCTTGGCCCTAAAACAGCTGTTCCGCACTTGGCAGCACGGCCTGCATAATCAAGGCTGGGGCGCATTATTTTGGTGTAACCACGACCAACCACGTGTGGTCAGCCGCTTTGGTGATGACCGCCGCCATCGCGTTGCATCCGCCAAAATGCTCGCCACTGCGATTCATATGCAGCAAGGCACGCCTTACGTGTATCAAGGGGAAGAAATTGGCATGACCAACCCTGGCTATCAACATATTGATGACTATCAAGACGTCGAAAGCCGCAACATGTACCATCTGCTTTGCGAACAAGGCATGCCTGAAGAGGAAGTGTTGGCCATTCTGGCGGCACGTTCACGCGACAATTCACGCACGCCCATGCAGTGGGACAGTTCAGCAAACGCCGGTTTTACCACAGGTGTGCCGTGGCTGAAGCCTGCGCCTAACTATGTTGACGTCAATGTCGACACCGCACTGGCGGATAAAGACTCGGTATTCTATCACTACAAGCAGCTGATTTCCCTGCGCAAAACCTTACCCGTCATTCGTGAGGGAGATTATCAGGATTTGCTGCCTGACCACCCACAATTGCTCGCGTATCGCCGCGACAACGGCGACAGCCAACTGGTGGTAGTGTGTAACTTTTATGGCGAACCGGTGACAGCGACCTTGCCTGTCGCGCCTGCCCCAAACGCAGACTTGGTGAGCCATAATTACCCAGAAGCCAAGCCCTTGATGCCAGAAATGCAACTGGCACCCTATGAAGCCTTGGTGTATTTGATTAATCCCGCCTGACCGACAAAAAATGGCACGCCAAGGCGTGCCATTTTACTTACAACGACCAGTTGCTTTATTTACTGGCGCAGCGCTCGCTCGCCACGTGCAATGCCCACTACGCCACTGCGTGCAACTTCAATGATCTCGGTAATCTCACCGACCGCGCGAATAAAGGCATCCAGTTTGTCACTGTCACCGGTCAGCTGCACGGTATACAGCGAGTTCGTGACATCGACAATCTGACCACGGAAAATATCGGCGGTGCGTTTTACCTCCGCGCGGGCAAAGCCGCTGGCTTTTACTTTCACCAACGCCAGTTCACGCTCAATGTGATCGCTTTCGGTGACATTGCTCACTTTCAGCACATCAATCAGCTTATGCAGGTGCTTTTCGATTTGCTCGCGGTCCGCGTCGCTGACCACCGAGGTGGTGATATTCAAGCGCGATAAGGTCTCATCATCGGTGGGTGACACCGTGAGCGATTCAATATTGTAGCCACGCTGAGAGAATAAACCCACTACACGCGACAAGGCACCTGGTTCGTTTTCCATTAAAACCGATACAATACTGCGCATTAGGTTCTCTCCGTTTTGCTCAACCACATTTCATTCATCGCCCCGCCCCGTACCTGCATTGGATAAACATGCTCGGTTTCATCAACATGGATATCGACAAACACCAAACGATCTTTCATTGCCAGCGCCTTTTCTAGGCCGGCTTCCAGCTCGGACGGATGACTAATACGCATTCCCACGTGGCCATAGGCCTCAGTGATCGCGGCAAAATCTGGTACCGAGTCCATATAAGAGTGCGAGTGACGGCCTTGATAAATCATGTCCTGCCATTGTTTGACCATCCCGAGGAAGCGGTTATTGAGGTTCACAATCACCACCGGAATATCATATTGCAACGCGGTGGAGAGCTCCTGAATGTTCATCTGAATACTGCCATCACCGGTGACACACACCACCTGCGCGTCCGGTAGCGCAAACTTGACCCCCATGGCGGCGGGAAGCCCAAAGCCCATGGTGCCCAAGCCACCCGAGTTAATCCAACGACGTGGCTTATCAAACGGATAATAAAGTGCGGCAAACATTTGATGCTGGCCGACATCCGAGGTCACATAGGCATCACCATGAGTGAGACGGTACAAGGTTTCAATCACCTGCTGCGGTTTAATCCGCTCAGGATCAGCGACATATTGCAAACATTGGCGCTCACGCCAAGTTTGAATATTGTGCCACCAGGTGCTGATCGCATCGCTGTCGTTGCTGCCTCCCTGCTCCACCAGCAATTTGAGCATGCTACTGAGCACAGCATCGGCAGAGCCGACAATAGGAATATCGGCCGAGACGGTTTTGGAAATGGTCGAGGGATCCACATCAATGTGCATGATGGTGGCATCGGGACAGTACTTTTCGAGGTTATTGGTGGTGCGATCGTCAAACCGGACACCAATACCAAAAATCAGATCGGCTTGGTGCATCGCCATGTTGGCTTCGTAGGTACCATGCATGCCCAGCATGCCCAGCGAATGTTCATGGGTGCCGGGAAAGGCCCCCAGCCCCATCAGGGTGCTGACTACCGGGATGTTCAAGCTTTCTGATAGCTGGCGGATTTGTTCGCCGCAATCGGCCATGATAGAGCCACCGCCGACATACAGCACCGGCTTTTTCGCCGCCAGTAGTGCTTTTAGTCCGCGCTTAATCTGCCCTTTATGGCCGGATGTTGTCGGGTTGTAGGAGCGCATGCGCACACTATCAGGATACTGATACGGATGCTTTTTAGCCGGATTAACCATGTCTTTGGGGATGTCCACCACCACAGGGCCGGGACGTCCAGTCGAGGCAAGATAAAAGGCTTTTTTAACAATATTGGGAATATCTTCAGCGCGCTGGACTAAAAAGCTGTGTTTCACCACAGGACGAGAAATCCCCACCATATCGCACTCTTGAAAGGCATCATTGCCAATCAAACTACTCATCACCTGCCCAGAAAAAACCACCATAGGAATTGAGTCCATGTAGGCGGTGGCGATACCGGTAATCGCATTGGTTGCGCCTGGGCCTGAAGTCACCAGCACCACGCCTACTTCACCGGTTGCACGCGCGTAACCATCCGCCATATGCACGGCCGCTTGTTCGTGACGCACTAACACATGATCGATACCACTTTTTTCATGCAATGCATCGTAAATATCCAGCACCGACCCGCCTGGATAGCCAAAAATATGTTTTACGCCTTGATCGATCATGGAACGCACGATCATCTCGGCACCAGATAACATTTCCACTCTACGCCTCCCTGTTTGCATAGTTAGGACTTACTTTTAGCCTAATCCAGCTCCTTACACTTGGATGTACTGGTGGTGTGATCACACGGACATCAAAACCAAATACTGGCGGTAAGGTAGCGTTAGATTGTTCGTTGGCCCGCCTCGACAGAAACGACCTCCAATGTAACGTTTTATTTGCAAAACTGTCCATTGGCTAACCAGTATTTACATTTAATCACTAGATGTTGAGTGTATGTTGCTGGATTACGCTGATGAGAAGGGAGTAAATCGACAACATTCACTAAAAAAGCATCGGCTTGCGAGATTTGCTATTCCGACAAAAGGCGATAAAAAGGAGAAAAGGGATAAAAACAGCGTATGAGGAGGCTCACCAATGAGCCCCCTAGCTAGAAACCGTCAACGCTGGTACATGGCGTCGATATGATGCTGGTAACGCGACAGGATCACTTTACGACGCAACTTCATGGTTGGCGTAAGCTCACCACTGTGCATACAAAAGCCCTGTGGCAACAAGGTAAAGCGTTTGACTTGCTCAAATTTGGCCAATTCATGTTGCAAGCTCTGTAAACGCTTTTCAAACAAGGCCACCACATCAGAATGTTTTAACAGCTCTTTGCGATTTTGATATTCGATGTTAGCCGTTCGCGCCCACTCTTCTAAGGCATCAAAGCAAGGCACAATCAAGGCAGAGACAAAATGACGCGCCTCGGCCACCACCGCTATCTGATCGATAAAATGATCACGCACCAAAGCGCCTTCCACCCGCTGTGGCGCGATGTACTTACCGCCTGACGTTTTCATCAGCTCTTTGATTCGGTCAGTGATAAATACATTGCCGTGAGCATCGAGATACCCCGCATCGCCGGTTTTCAAAAAACCATCCGCGGTAAAGGTGGCCGCCGTCGCATCGGGCTGATTGAAGTAGCCACGCATCACCATCGGCCCACGCACTTGAATTTCATTATCCTCACCGATGCGCAATTGGGCGCCGGGCATCGGAGAACCAATCGACTGGGGGTCAAAGCAGGTATCATCCCAACAAGACACGGTGGCCGTGGTTTCGGTCATGCCATAACCGAGCTTCACGTTAATACCGATTGCATGGAAAAACGCGCCAATGTCAGGGTCAAGACGCGCCCCACCGCATGGCATCAAGCGCATCTTGCCACCCAGCAGCGCACGCAACTTACTGAGTACCAGCTTGTCGGCCAACGCCAATTGCCATTGCTGGCGCCGCGACAGTGAATGGCCAGCACGTAACTGAGCAGCATGACGCTCGCCTTGGCGCAGGGCCCAACGGAATAAATGCGGTTTAACGCCGGTGGCTCGACTGAGTTTGTCGTGAATAGCTCCATGGATTTTTTCGTAAAAACGCGGTACGGCCGACATCACTGTTGGCTGAACCGACGCCAATGCCGATCGCACCTTTTGCGGGTCTGAGAGATAGGCATTGACCGCCCCACGATGTAAGACGTAATAGCTCCAGGCACGCTCAAAGACATGTGATAAGGGCAGAAACGCCAAAGAGACGTCATGCGGTTCAATGGCGAGCACCTGATCATGTACATCAAGCTGCGCCGCGACGTTGGCATAATCGAGCATGACCCCTTTGGGCTCCCCAGTAGTGCCTGAGGTATAAATCAAGGTGATCAGATCGTCCATGCAGCGTGCGTCAATGCGCGTCTCTAATTCGGCTTGATGACCACGATCGTCTTGCAATAACCAACTCGCCCAATCCCACACTTTAGGATGTGCTGGCACCGGCGTCTCTTGGCTTAACGCCACCACACCTTTGATGTTTGGGCATTGCTCCAACGCCGCTACCGCCATTTCCAATTGATCGTCACCCGCGAAAATCCATTGCACATCGGCATCGTTAATAATGTATGCCGCTTGCTGGGCCGTGCTGGTCGCGTAAATCGGCACCGGCACAGCGCGAATTTGCAGTGCGGCATAATCTGACATTGCCCACTTTTCACTGTTTGGCGCGAAGATAGCGACGGTTTGCTGAACCTGACAGCCGGCTTTGAGTAAACAGCGAGACAGTTGATCAACACGCTCGCCGAGTTGACGCCAGCTAATACTTGTCCACTGGTTGTGTTGCTGGAAGCGAATCGCTTCTCGCTGATGCTGAGTGCGAATTTGCTCACGAAGGCGGGTAACAATATGGTATTGGGTGTTCACTATGCTTCTCTTGGGCTCACCTTTAGGCGAACACTTGTACGCTCAAATAATAAAGCGAGTCTACTGACCGCTCGGGTAAAAACAAGCAAAATCGAGCGAATACTCTAGTGAAAATGTAAAAACGTGATTCAGCAGCGTTGAGGCGTTAATCAGTCACCTTGTGCATAACGGATCCTATTAACGGTTCAGCCGCTGTAACCTCAATCGGTTCGGCTCAACGCGTGTTGATAAGCGGTTGAAGTCTAAGATCGACTCTTCGACTGTTTCCGGATAATCAACCTGAGCCCACAAATGGTGAAATAGGCTGCGCGTCTGGCCCAACTCACCTTTGACTAGCCATTCCGCCAGAGCTTTAGCAACATCTGGGTACGCAATCGCGTCCACTGCAGGTGTCTGTAGCCATTCTCGGACAGCACGCGCATCCAAGCTATTCATAGTGTGCGCCAAGCCAAGCTGGGCGAGTGTCGCGACATTGCTTAACTGCTCAAACTGACCAGACAGTGGTTTTAATAACAGTTTTTTACCTAACGTCAGCGCTTCAGACGGAAGTTCAAAGCCCCCATTCGCTATTACCCCCTGGCACTGATGCAGCGCCGAGTGAAAGCTTTCTTTGCCCAGCGGCATAAGCGTAAGATTTTCTCGCTGCTCGGGCGCGCTTACCTCGGGGTGAAAGCAGACAAAAGGCTGGCTAAAGCGCAACAACAACTCACTCACCGCAGATAAAGATTCAAAGGGGAGATACACCAGTACCGCCTTTTCCGCAACGGGCGACACCGTTGTTGCATTCGGCAGGCTGGTATCAATAATCGGAGGTAAAATCGCTTGGTTAAAGTGATACCAATGCAGGCCAATGGCATAGTCTGTTGGCGCAAAGTGGCGCATAATCAGACGATTAATCCAAGTTTCTCCGTGTTTGGGCACCGCATGTGAAAACGCGGCTTGATGACTGATGGCCACCGAGGGTATTCCTTGTTGGCGCGCCGCCCACGCACTGATAGGTTCAAAATCAGAAATGACCTTGTCGTAGTCTGATACATCAAGCTGGCGAATATCGCGTCGCAGCTGTGCCAAGTGATTGTGTCTCGCCGTGGCTAACATATCAATTTTGCCATCGCGGCTCACAAAGCTCATCCCGGTGAAGGTCCGATAGTCACCGAATGGCGTCATATCAAAATAGTGCTCTGCCGGCCGACCAGAAAAAATAAAATCAACCTCGACATCGTACTCTGCCAAAGCACGCGCCATCGCTCGGGCTCGCGATATATGGCCGTTACCGGTTCCTTGAACACCGTATAAAAGCTTCATGAAAGACCTGCCATTCCGTAAAGATCCGCGGTGATGCTGTGCGCCAAGTTGGCACACATTATCCCTAACCCTGCGCCCACAATAATGTCGGTCACAAAATGCACCCCCAGTAACACCCGAGAAATGCCAATCAAGCTCGCCCAAATAAATACAAACAGCGTGAGCGATGGGAAAAAGATGCTCAGCAAAGAAGCCATTAAAAAGGCACCTGCAGTGTGGCCTGATGGCATACTGTATAGGTCAGAGGGCGTGATAAAGGCGGGTAGCTGCGAAGGACGTGTGCGCCGGAAACTGCGTTTTAATACCCAGTAAATTGGCAGCTCAATGGCAAATGCAGTGAGCCCCGTGAGTAAAAACCAGAGCCCCACGGCTTCTTGCAGCCACCAAGCAGCTAACCCCACCACAATATAAAGAGGCCCATCGCCCGAGTGGGAAACGGCACGGGCCACTTTGGCGGTGTCAGCGCTAAAGCGATGCGATAGGCAAAGTGTCGATACCGAGTGGTCAAAGCGTTGAATCGCAGCAAAGCGTCTCATGGTGCCTCCCAATACAGCGAGCTGATGATTAAACATTAGCCAGCCGGTGTGACAGGTCGGTGACGTTATTGGGACATCTCAATGAATTTACTCTGCCCCGTCGCCGCTTAAGATCAGCTGTGTTGGCGTAAGTAAAATAATGCAGGGTGGACAAAGCCGCCCCAAACCACAGCACAAAAGTCTAACTTTTAGTGTAAAAAGCAGTTTAATTAACCGGTTTTTCGCCTTTATATTGCGCAGAAAACGGGTTTTGTTTTTTTCAGATTGACGCTTTCCCCATCGCTCTGTTATTTCTGGTAACAGAATATTTACTGACGGACATCAGCATGACACTGTTTCACCTACGCCTCATTCTCCTCCTTATCGTGACCCAGTCGCGCGGGTAGGTTTTGGGCAGAAAACAGTGAATGCCAAATCTCAAAAACCCGCGCCAGACGCGGGTTTTTTTGTATCTAATGTCGCCAAAATAAAACATATCGCCAATTAAAGAGCCATGACGGCGGCCAGCAAACACAACAGGGAGTTACTCATGAGCGAGAACAGCCAAGTCATTCTGTTTGACACCACATTACGTGACGGCGAGCAGGCGTTGTCGGCAAGCTTAACGGTCAAAGAGAAACTGCAAATCGCGCAAGCTTTGGATCGTTTGAAAATAGACATCATTGAAGCTGGCTTTCCTGTGTCCTCTCCGGGCGACTTTGAGTCCGTACGTACCATTGCTCAGCATATGCAGCATGCCCGTGTCTGTGCTTTGTCTCGCGCTGTTCCTAAAGACATTGATGTGGCAGCGGAATCGCTCAAAGCCGCCGATGCTTTTCGTATCCACACCTTTTTGTCCACCTCTACCATTCATGTCAAAGACAAGCTTCGCCGCAGCTACGATGACGTAGTAGAAATGGGCGTGCGTGCGGTCAAACATGCGCGCCAGTATACGGATGATGTGGAGTTTTCCTGCGAAGATGCCGGACGCACCCCGATTGATAATTTATGCCGCATGGTCGAAGCGGCAATTGATGCTGGCGCCACCACGGTCAATATCCCAGATACAGTCGGCTATACGGTCCCCAGTGAGTTTGGCGATATCATTGCCAACCTGTTCAACCGCGTACCCAATATCGACAAAGCGGTGATTTCTGTTCATTGCCATGATGACTTGGGGATGTCGGTCGCCAACTCTATTGCCGCTGTACAGGCCGGCGCCCGCCAAGTCGAAGGCACGATTAATGGCATCGGCGAGCGCGCCGGTAACTGTGCGCTGGAAGAAATTGCAATGATCTTAAAAACCCGCGCTGACTTGTTAGGCGTGGAGACAGGCTTAAACCATACTGAAATCGCCCGCACCAGTAAGCTGGTTAGCCAACTTTGCAACATGCCAATCCAGCCCAACAAAGCCGTGGTCGGTACCAATGCCTTTAGCCACTCTTCTGGCATTCACCAAGATGGCATGCTGAAAAACAAAAATACCTACGAAATCATGACGCCAGAGTCGATTGGATTGGGTAAAAAATCATTGAATCTCACCAGTCGCTCCGGCCGCGCGGCGGTGAAAAGCCATATGGATAACCTTGGCTACAACGAACAAGACTATGATTTGGAGACCTTGTATCAATCATTCTTGCAATTAGCAGATCGTAAAGGTCAGGTGTTCGATTACGACTTAGAAGCTTTAATGTTCTTCAACAACCTCAAAGAAGAGGACGATTTTTATAAGCTCAATTATTTAGGCGTGCAATCGGGCAGCTTAATGGCGACCACCAGCATCAAGTTGCAATGTGGCGATGAAGAAAAACGCGAAGCGGCGATTGGAAACGGTCCCGTCGACGCCTTGTACCAGTGCATATATCGGATCACCGGCTATGACATTGAGCTGGATAAATTCGATCTTACCGCCAAAGGAGAAGGGGAAGATGGCCTCGGCCAAGCCGATATCATTGCCAACTACAAAGGCCGTAAATATCACGGCACCGGGGTATCAACCGATATTATCGAGGCCTCCGGCGAAGCTTTATTAAACGTGATCAATGCTATTTATCGCGCCAACAAAATTGCGCAGATTAAGGAACAATCCCATTTAAAACAGGAGACAGTATAACCATGGCTAGCGCACACCAAATTGCAATTTTACCCGGCGACGGTATCGGCCCCGAAGTGATGGCGCAAGCCGAAAAAGTGCTTGATGCGGTTAGCGAGCGATTCGCTGTCACCTTTGAGCGTCAGCATTATCCGGTTGGCGGTGCTGCAATCGACGCCCATGGCTCGCCGCTGCCCGCACACACCTTGGCTGGCTGTGAAAAAGCCGATGCGATTTTATTCGGCTCAGTCGGCGGCCCTAAATGGGAGCATTTACCCGCGACCGAACAACCGGAGCGCGGTGCTTTACTGCCGCTACGCAAGCACTTTGGTCTGTTTTGTAATTTGCGTCCGGCACAAATCCATACTGGTCTCGAAAGCTTTTGTCCGCTGCGCGCCGATATTGCCGACCAAGGTTTTAATATCGTGGTGGTACGAGAGCTGACCGGCGGGATTTATTTTGGTGAGCCCAAAGGGCGCGAAGGCGAAGGGTGCGAGGAAAAGGCGTTTGATACGGAAGTCTATCATCGCTATGAAATTGAGCGCATCGCACACATCGCCTTTCAATCCGCCCAGCTTCGCCACAAACAAGTGTGCTCAATCGACAAAGCCAATGTGCTACAAAGCTCGATGCTGTGGCGCGAGGTGGTAGAAGCGGTGGCAAAAGATTATCCGGATGTCAGCTTAAGCCATATGTATATCGACAACGCCACCATGCAGCTGATTAAAGACCCGTCGCAATTTGATGTGATGCTGTGTTCAAATATTTTCGGCGACATCATCTCCGATGAGTGCGCGATGATCACAGGCTCTATGGGCATGCTGCCCTCAGCCAGTTTGAACGCGAGTAAATTTGGCTTGTATGAGCCAGCCGGTGGCTCCGCGCCCGATATCGCCGGGCAAAACATTGCTAATCCAGTGGCGCAAATTTTATCGGCGGCACTTATGCTGCGTTACTCGTTGGGCGAAGAAAACGCGGCCTGTGCAATTGAACACGCAGTGAGCCAAGCGCTGGCAGCCGGTGAACTGACGGCCGATCTGGCCGGTAACCATCCAGCACTGAGCACCGAGCAGATGGGCGATCGTATCGCCGCCTATATCCGCCAAGGCGCATAATCATTACCCGTAAGGATACGAGCTATGTCGAATGCAAACACCCAGCAAGGCGCCAAGACCTTGTACGAAAAAATTCACCAGTCTCACGTGGTCACTGAGCAACCAGGCGAAGCGCCGCTGCTGTATATCGACCGTCACTTGGTGCATGAGGTGACCTCGCCACAAGCGTTTGACGGCCTGAGAGAGAAAGGCCGTCCGGTGCGCCAAGTGAGCAAAACCTTCGCCACCATGGATCACAATGTTTCCACCGAAACCAAAGATATTAACGCGTCAGGGGAAATGGCGCGCATCCAAATGGAAACCTTGGCTAAAAACTGCGAAGAATTTGGCGTCACCCTGTACGACTTGAATCACCCCTACCAAGGCATTGTCCATGTGATGGGGCCCGAGTTAGGGATTACTTTGCCTGGCAATACCATCGTCTGTGGTGATTCTCATACGGCAACTCACGGTGCTTTTGGTGCACTGGCCTTTGGTATTGGTACCTCCGAAGTCGAACACGTACTGGCCACCCAAACGCTCAAGCAATCCCGCGCCCGCACCATGAAAATTGAAGTCACGGGCAAAACCGCCCCCGGGATCACCGCCAAAGACATTGTCCTAGCGATTATCGGCCAAGTCGGTCATGCCGGCGGCACCGGACACGTGGTGGAATTTTGCGGTGACGCCATTACCGACTTGTCCATGGAAGGGCGAATGACGGTCTGCAACATGGCGATCGAATTGGGCGCAAAAGCGGGCCTGATCGCCCCCGATGAGACCACATTTGCCTATTTAAAAGACAAGAAATTTGCCCCTAAAGGTGAACAATGGCAGCAAGCGGTCGATTTTTGGCAAACCTTGCACTCGGATGCCGATGCGCAATTTGATCGTGTCGTGACACTCGATGGCAGTCAAATTCATCATCAGGTCACCTGGGGGACCAACCCCGGCCAAGTGGTTAGTGTGCACGATAGCGTGCCGGCCCCTGAGCACATGGCAGATCCGATCGCGCGCCACTCAGCGGAACGCGCGCTGAAATACATGGGGCTAACCGCAGGCCAAGCCATAACAGATATCCAAATTGATAAAGTCTTTATTGGTTCATGTACCAACTCTCGAATTGAGGACATGCGCGCAGCCGCGGCGGTCGCCAAAGGTCGGCACGTCGCAGATAGCGTCCATGCCATGGTGGTGCCAGGCTCAGAGCAAGTGCGTGCCCAAGCAGAGCAAGAAGGGCTGGATGTGATTTTCCGCGAGGCGGGCTTTGAGTGGCGCTTACCCGGCTGCTCAATGTGCTTGGCGATGAACAACGATCGCTTAGGCCCCAAAGAGCGCTGTGCATCGACCAGCAACCGTAACTTTGAAGGCCGCCAAGGCCGTGAAGGCCGTACCCACTTGGTCAGCCCAGCCATGGCCGCTGCCGCCGCCATTGCCGGTCACTTTGTTGACGTTAACCAATTATAAGGAGGCCTTATGTCAGGCATACACACTCATACCGGCATTGTTGCCCCATTGGATGCGGCAAACGTCGACACCGATGCGATCATCCCCAAACAGTTTTTGCAAAAGTCACCCGCACCGGATTCGGCCAGCACCTGTTTCACGATTGGCGCTTTTTAGACGATGCGGGCAAACAGCCGAACCCCGAGTTTGTGCTCAATCAAGTGCGCTACCAAGGGGCGAGCGTGTTACTCACCCGCGAAAACTTTGGCTGTGGCTCGTCACGCGAACATGCTCCTTGGGCGCTGGATGATTACGGTTTTAAAGTGATTATCGCCCCCAGTTTTGCCGATATTTTCTATGGCAACTGCATTAATAACCAAATGGTGCCGGTGACCCTTGAAGAAGGCCAAATCGATGCTTTATTTACGTATGTGGCGGAAAATGAAGGCGCGACGGTAACGCTAGATTTGCCCGCCCAAACCATCCGTGCCGGTGAACACTGCTTTAGCTTCCAGATGGATGATTTTCGCCGTCATTGCTTACTCGAAGGTTTGGATAGTATCGGGCTGACGTTACAGCACGAAGCGGAAATTTCGCGCTTTGAGCAGCAAATACCTGATTTTTTGGTGTAAGACCATCCACTCATCTCTCGCCAATAAGTGCCGATTATTCCGCATTTATTGGCGTTCCTTGCCATTTTTCTATCCTCAATGAAACCAACCGCTGACTCGCTTGGTCTAGTCTCAAAGAAGGTTTGATCGCATTAAGGACTGACAATGCAAAAACATTTGATACTTCTATTTGGGCTAGTGTTTCCGCTCATCAGCCAAGCCGCGCCCAAAGCGGACTACTGGGCAATGTGGGATGCACACAATCCTGACAGCCAAGCCACCTTCACGCATCACAGTTGGCAAGTATTACTCGATAAGTATTTACAGCCTCAGGGGCAGCACACCTTATTTAACTACGCAGCCGTCACCGAGGCCGATAGAGCGACCCTCGATCATTACATTGGCATGCTTACCGAGCGCGATCCGCGCACTCTGAGCAAAGACGAACAATACGCGTATTGGGTTAATCTCTACAACTCAGTCACCGTAAAGCTAATTTTGGACGCCTATCCAGTCAGCTCTATCACCAAACTCGGTGGACTCTTTAGCTTTGGTCCGTGGGATGATGACGTAGTGACGGTGGCGGGCGAATCCCTCACGCTCAATGATATCGAACACCGTATTTTGCGTCCGCTGTGGCAAGATCCGCGTACCCACTATGCGGTCAATTGTGCCAGCCTTGGCTGCCCTAACCTGCAACCGCAAGCCTTTCAAGCCGACACCTTGGATACGCAATTAGAACAAGCCGCCTACACCTTTATTAATAGTGATAAAGGCGTGAGTCAGCACGGTAATCAGTGGCAGCTTTCTTCTATCTATGAGTGGTTTGAGACTGACTTTGGCGGCAGTGAACAAGGGGTGATCACCCATATCAATCAATATAGAGACATCAAGCTTCCCAAGGATGCACGCTTGGATTATGACTACGACTGGACGCTTAACCAAATCGCGGACTAAAAGGCTTGGTAAACACTAAGCCAATCAGTACAATCGCACCGTACTCATTGGGGAGCCTTATGGCTGAGATTGCGCGCGGCGCTAAACCCATCGAACCTGATCCAGCTAACACTGGCGTAGGGATTGAGACTTGATGTTGCCATCAACTTGCCTCAACACCCACGCCCAACTTAGGAGCGTGCTGTGAAAGTTATTACCTCTGTTCTCACTCTGGTTTCTTTATCGCTGTTATCACTCAGCGCCCGTGCCGCCGACCCTCTAACGGTCTATACCTATGATTCTTTTATCGCCGATTGGGGCGCAGGGCCAAAAATCAAAGCCGAATTTGAAAAACGCTGTGACTGCCAATTAGAGTTTGTGTCTCTTAGTGACGGTGCTGCTCTGCTTAATCGCTTACGTATCGAAGGCAATACTACCAAGGCTGATATTGTACTCGGTATGGATACTAACTTGATGAAAGAAGCTGAGCGTAGCGGCATTGTCGCCGAGCACGCGGTGAATACGGAGCGCCTACAGGTACCCGGCGGTTGGGATAATCCCTACTTTATCCCCTACGATTACGGCTACTTTGCCTTTGTGTATGACACCACGCGTTTGCTCGACCCACCCAAAAGCTTGAAGGCTTTGATTGAGGAGCGTGACGATATCAGTGTGATTTACCAAGATCCACGCGTGTCAACAGTTGGCCAAGGCTTGATGCTGTGGATCCAAAAAGTATACGGCGATCAAAGCCAGCAGGCATGGCGCGATCTTGCCGACAACACCATTACCGTGACCAAAGGCTGGACCGAAGCGTACAACATGTTCCTCAACAAAGAGGCAGATATGGTGCTTTCATACACCTCTTCGCCCGCCTACCACCTGGTCGCTGACGATGATGACCGCTTTGCCGCCGCCATGTTTGAAGAAGGCCACTATATGCAAATTGAAGTGGCGGCGAAGTCTGCTTATACCGACCAACCAGAACGCGCCGATGCGTTTCTACAATTTATGCTCAGTGACGCAGCACAGTCTGTGATCCCAACCACGCAGTGGATGTATCCGGTCACCGATGTTAGCTTGCCTGACGCCTTCTATACACTGAACAAACCAGAAGAGAGCCTGTTGTACCAGCCCGATGAAGTGATGGGTAACCGTCAGCAATGGGTGCGCGATTGGCAAACCGCTTTGGTTGAATAACGTCGATGCTCAACCCTTCTCGAACCTGGCCGGGCAGTCTCGCGGCCAGCTTGGTCGTGTTATTAATTGGCAGCGCACTCTGGGCGCTGTTCTTACACAGTCAAGACTTGAAGCTGTCCGCCCTGTGGCAAGATGCCTATCTGCGCCATGTCACGCTGTTTAGCTTTAAGCAGGCTACCTTATCTGTGGTGCTCAGCGTTGGGCTCGCCATTCCTGTGGCCCATGCGCTGGCTCGGCGACAATTTCCAGGGAAAGCTTGGCTACTCAAACTGTTTGCCATGACCCTGGTGCTGCCGGTATTGGTGGGCGTGTTTGGATTGGTTGCCATCTACGGCCGCAGCGGTTGGATTGCACAAGCCTTCGCGCAATTTGATGCGGCGATGCCATTTTCTCTCTATGGCTTAAGCGGCATTTTGCTTGCGCATGTTTTCTTTAACCTGCCTTTTTCGGCCCAATTGATGGTGCAGGCCTTGGAAGGGATCCCGGCGGATCAAAGGCGCCTGGCAACCCAGCTTGGTCTAAGAGGCTGGCAACGTTTTCGCCACCTTGAATGGCCTTATCTGCGGCAAAGTCTACCCCATGTCGTCGGACTGGTATTCATGTTGTGTTTCACCAGCTTCGCCACCGTGATGGCATTAGGCGGTGGCCCCAAAGCGACCACCATTGAATTGGCTATCTATCAAGCCATTCATTTTGATTTTGACTTACAAACCGGTGCCGCTCTGGCGCTGTGGCAAATGCTCTTGTGCGGCACCTTTGCTTTTATTGTGCAAACACTGACTCGGCCGATTGCCAACACCCCCAGCGAAGTGCAACCGCTTCCATCGGCACTCGATAGTCGCACGGCGAAGTGTTGGGACAGTCTCTGGATTGCGCTGACTTTATTGTTGGTTCTACCACCTCTCGGAGTTGTGATCGCGCGTGGCCTTAACCCTAGCGCGTTAATTGTGCTGAGCGACACGGCATTATGGCAAGCCACCATGCATTCACTGCTTATCGCTACCGGAGCAACCGTCTTGGCCTTCGTGTTGGCCACCTCTGTCATCTTAGCCAGTCGTCATTGGCGCTTGAACGGGCGTAAGAAACAAGCGAATGGCATTGAAACGTTAGGGGCGATGATTTTAGTGGTACCCAGTATTGTCCTCAGTACCGGGCTTTTTTTACTGTTTCGCCAGTTTAGCGATGTATTCAGCTTGGCGCTGTGGTTGGTGATGGCCGTGAACGCCCTAATGGCGTTGCCCTATTTAATAAAAGTACTGAGCGCGCCCTCCTATCAACTTGCCCAGTCCTATCACAATCTTTGCGCTACCTTGGGGCTAAAAGGTGTCAACCGTCTACATCTTATCGAATGGCAGTGTTTACGCGCCCCGATCGCGCGCGGCGTGGCGGTGAGTTTTGTGTTATCGATGGGCGATCTTAGTGCGATCGCACTTTTTGGTAGCCAAAATTTTCAAACCCTGCCGCTCTATTTGTTTCGCTTGATGGGGAGCTACCAAATGGACGCAGGCGCTGCCGCTGCCATGCTATTACTGCTTACCAGTTTGGGTTGCTACGCCCTAATCACTCGTCTGATCCAATGGAGACACGCATGCTGACGCTTTCCAATGTCCACTATCGTTACCAGCAAGATTGGATGATCTTTGATGCCCAAATAGCCCCTGGAGAGATTGTGGCTGTGCTCGGGCCCAGCGGTGCAGGCAAAAGCACCTTATTATCACTGATTGCTGGGCTGATCGCGCCAGATAGTGGCGAGATCACCATTGATGGCAAGCCCGTCACCACGACACCCGCTCACCAGCGGCCACTGTCTATTTTGTTTCAAGAGCACAACGTATTTACCCATTTGTCAGTATTCGACAACATGGCGATTGGCTTGTCTCCCTCGCTTAAACTCACGGCCACACAGCAAGAGGCCGTGCGCCATGCCGCACACGCGGTAGGGTTGACCGATTATTTATCTCGTCTACCCAGCCAACTATCGGGCGGCCAACGCCAACGCATCGCCTTGGGGAGAAGCATCGCACGCAACCAGCCTTTATTACTGCTCGATGAACCCTTTTCGGCACTTGATCCGGCGCTAAAACAAGACATGTTAGCCTTGGTCAAACGTACCGCTCAAGAACAAGGCACGACGGTGGTAATGGTCACTCACCATCCAGACGATGCACAAGCGATCGCCAATCAATTTATCTATCTCGATAATGGCCGAATCCAGCTTCACGATCCGGTTGATACGCTCAAGACACCGCCAGCCATCATGCGTGATTATATCGGTGTCACGGCGTAACCCTATCAGTGGCGGCATAGAGGCCGCCACCTTGATGGTTAAAGGTTCTCTTCGGCAAACTCAGCCAGCCGGCTTCGCACCACACCATTGAGGTACACGCACGCACTGCCTTCAAAGTTTTTAAACCGCTCAACAATGTAAGTCAGTCCGGATGTTACAGGTGTCAAATAGGAAGAGTCGATTTGCGCTAAGTTCCCCGAGCACACTAACTTAGTCCCCTCCCCACAACGGGTGATAATGGTTTTAAGCTGAGAGGCGGTCAGGTTTTGGCACTCATCCAAAATCACAAACGCGTTTTGAATCGAGCGCCCGCGCATAAAGTTAATCGATTTAAACTGCAGATTCGCTTTTTCCATAATGTAGCGCATCGAACCGTCGGTGCATTCATCATTCATGTGTAACGCTTCGAGGGTATCGGTCACTGCGCCGAGCCATGGCAGCATTTTCTCTTCTTCT
The DNA here is from genome assembly GCF_013366455.1 of Salinivibrio sp. EAGSL. Lineage (NCBI taxonomy): Bacteria > Pseudomonadati > Pseudomonadota > Gammaproteobacteria > Vibrionales > Vibrionaceae > Salinivibrio > Salinivibrio sp. EAGSL. The sequence continues at coordinate 63,281 of NZ_JABWMG010000004.1, forward strand.
GTCCCGGGGAGAAAACCAATCGACTCGCCAATATCTGGCGTATTACGAGTAACGATAATCTTATCGTACATGCCCTTTTCTACCACTAACTCTAATGCCGCAGCCATGGCTAAAATCGTTTTCCCACAGCCTGCAGGCCCTGTCAGAATGGTTAAATCAATCGTGGGATCAAGCAACGCATCCATTGCCATGCCTTGATAGATATTTTTCGGTTTAACATCCCAAGCAGCACGGTGCATTAATCGCTCTCGACTGAGATCTTTGATGATCGCTTTATCACCATCAATGGCTTGCACTCGTGCGGCGAAGTCGTCACTTTCATCCAATAAGTACTGATTCACAAAAGGCGTTTCTAATAGCTCAGCCGGTAATGTGTGGCGTGTTTCGGAGCCATAGGCCTGGCTGTCGCATTGCCCCACTTTATCCCAAAAACTGCCCGCACATTGATGGAAGCCTTTGGTGAGCAACCGAACATCATCAATCAGTTGGTCGGTACGGTAATCCTCGACATACATCACCCCCGCCCCTTTGGCACGCAGGCGCATATTGATATCTTTGGTCACCAGCACGACTTTGCGCGGTGAGCGTTTGGTTTGAAGGTATAACACCGCATTTAAAATGCGATTATCGCCCGCTTTATCGGCAAAGGCATGGACCGTTTCTTTAATCTCAAAATCAGCCAGAATGGAGACGGTACCCGTCGCATCGCCTTTACCAACCACAATACCCTCGCCAATTTCATCGGGTGTGGCTTCTTTAAAGATATCTTCCAAGGCACGAATCGCCACACGGGCATCCCGAGAGACATCACGCTTGCTATCTTTAATACGGTCAAGCTCTTCGAGGACGGTCATAGGAATCACGACATCGTGTTCTTGGAAGGAATAGATGGCGAAAGGTTCGTGGAGGAGAATGTTAGTGTCTAATACAAACAGCTTCCGGTCGGCGTCGCCCATAGGCACCTCCTGTGTCGGCAATTCACTGTCGATGACAGCGCTTAAAGTAAGCATAGACCTGGCCGTTGCGCATCGCCCAACTTGTTTGATTGTGCCAGTTCACGTTTTCATCTTTGCCGCGCGTTGATGACGTTTGTATGTCAAGACGATCTTTGCCGCGATTGATGGAGTTTCATCGTGACCCTCCTCACAAGTTCGAGTACTATTGGCGACCAATTTTTTCAGTGCCACACTGAATAACACACTATTTAATCGGGTTGCGTTTGCGCGGCACCGAGTCTTTCGACAATCGAGTTAATTCAGAGGTTTTCCCTTATGTCATTTGCGCTTGGACAACGTTGGATCAGTGATACGGAGCATGATCTTGGACTGGGCACTGTGGTGTCCGTTGATGGCCGTACCGTGACCCTAATGTTTCCTGCTAGTGATGAAACACGGCTGTACGCCAGCCATGATGCGCCCGTGACTCGGGTGATGTTCAACCCCGGCGATGAGGTAGAAAGTCACGAGGGCTGGACCATGACCGTCTCGCGCGTTGAAGAAAACGACGGGGTGTTGACCTATTACGGCTATCGCGAAGACACCGAGGAAGACGAAGTCCCGCTGCGCGAAATCTTACTCAGCCATCAGATCCGCTTTAACAAGCCGCAAGACAAACTCTTTGCCGGTCAACTCGACCGCATGGATCGTTTTGCGTTGCGTTATCGGGCGTTAACCAATCAGCATCAGCAGTTGCGTAGCCCTCTACGGGGGTTGACGGGGATGCGTGCTGGATTAATTCCTCACCAACTTTACATTGCCCATGAGGTGGGTCGTCGTCACGCACCGCGGGTTTTGCTCGCGGATGAAGTCGGCTTAGGGAAAACCATTGAAGCGGGCATGATCATTCACCAGCAAGTGCTTGCAGGCCAAGCCGAGCGGGTACTGATCGTGGTTCCAGAAACCTTGCAGCATCAGTGGTTGGTCGAGATGATGCGCCGCTTTAACCTGCACTTCTCTATTTTTGACGAAGAGCGCTGTGTCGAGGCCTTTGCTGACTCACCCAACCCATTTGATACCCAGCAACTGGTGTTATGTTCACTGGAGTTTTTACGCAAAAACCGGCGTCGCGTCGAGCAAGTCTGTGACACCCATTGGGACTTATTGGTAGTGGACGAAGCACACCATTTAACCTGGACACCAACGGCACCGAGCCGTGAATATCAGATTATCGAAAGCATTGCTGAGCATACCCCTGGGGTGTTGTTACTCACCGCGACCCCTGAGCAGTTAGGTCAGCAAAGTCATTTTGCGCGTTTACGCCTGCTCGACCCTGATCGTTTTTATGATTATGACGCCTTTGTTGAAGAAGCCGAACAATATGCCCCTGTCGCCGAGGCGGTTGAAGCGCTACTTGCCGATGCCCCGTTAAGTGATAATGCCCAACGTAGCATTCGGGCGCTATTGCAAAGTGACGAGCTTGATGAACGCTTCAGCGCCATTGATAGCGATGATGATGCAACCAAGCACACCGCTCGCCAACAGCTGATTGATGATTTAATGGATCGCCACGGTACCGGGCGCGTTTTGTTCCGTAACACGCGGGCTGCCATCAGTGGCTTCCCTAGCCGGCATCTGCACATGCACCCTATGGCGTTACCGAGCCAGTATCAAACTGCCATGCGGGTGGCGGGCATGATGGGAGGCACAAGCTCGAGCGAACAAAAAGCGGTACAAAATCTTTATCCTGAAGATATTTATCAGCAGTTTGAGGGCGATAGTGCCAGCTGGTGGGGCTTTGACCCACGTATCGATTGGTTGCTGGATTATTTAAAAACCCACCGTCGCGACAAAGTACTGATCATTTGCTCACGCGCGCAAACCGCACTGACGCTTGAGCAGGCCTTGCGCGAGCGTGAGGGGATCCGTGGCACCGTGTTCCATGAAGGCATGTCGATTGTTGAGCGTGATAAAGCGGCAGCGTACTTTGCCCAAGAGGAAGGCGGGGCTCAAGTCTTGATTTGCTCTGAAATTGGCTCAGAAGGCCGGAACTTCCAGTTTGCCCATCAGCTGGTGATGTTCGACTTACCGATGAACCCCGACTTGCTCGAGCAGCGCATTGGTCGCCTTGATCGTATTGGTCAGCGTCAAGATATTGCCATTCACGTTCCTTACCTTGAAGGCACAGCGCAAACCATTTTAGCGCGTTGGTATCACGAAGGGCTTGATGCCTTTGAGGATACCTGCCCAACCGGCCGTGCGGTGTTTGAGCAGTATGGCGAGACATTGTTAACCCTGTTAGCCAATAATCAACATGATGATGCGCTAAATACGCTCATTCACGATAGCGCCGCCATGAATCAACGCCTTAAAGCAGAAATGGAGCAAGGCCGCGATAAACTGCTCGAGATGCACTCACACGGCGGGGAGGCTGCCAAGCAGCTGGCGCAAACCATCGCCGATCAAGATGGCGATACGGGCCTTGTCACCTTCACGCTCGGTCTGTTTGATACCATCGGCGTTAATCAAGATGACAAAGGTGAAAACGCCATCGTGGTCAAGCCGTCGGAGCAGATGATGGTGCCCAGTTACCCTGGCCTACCAACGGATGGGTGCACACTGACCTTCGACCGCGATACGGCACTCAGTCGCGAAGATGTGCAGTTTGTCTCTTGGGAGCACCCGATCGTGCGTGGCGGTATCGACTTATTGCTGAGCGAAAACATCGGCACCACCGCGGTCTCTTTGCTCAAAAACAAAGCGCTGCCTGTGGGAACCCTGTTTGTTGAACTGATTTACACCATTGATGCACAAGCCCCTAAATCGTCGGGTATTCATCGCTTTTTACCGCAAACGCCGGTGCGGTTGCTTTTGGATGCGAACGGCAATGATCTCTCAGCCAACGTTGAGTTTGAATCGTTTCATCGCCAGCTCAGCCCGGTGAATCGTCATTTAGGCAGTAAAATGGTCAACTCGGTTCAAGCCCAAGTCCACCAGCTGATTGAGAAAAGCGAACCGCTGGCCCAAAAAGCCTTGTCTGAGATTCAAACGGCCGCCCACCAAGAGATGGACAGCGAGCTGAATCAGGCCTTAGCACGGCTCGATGCACTGAAAACGGTTAACCCCAATATTCGTGATGATGAGCTCGACGCACTACGGGATCAGATCAGTACCTTGTCGCATCATATTCAACACGCACAAGTCGATTTAGACGCCCTGCGTTTGATTGTGGTCAGCCACCAATAATCACCCTTTGAACGAAGGCGGAGCCAGCCGGCCCCGAACCCTTATATGGCAATCATTGAGTATCATCCTCCCTCTACACCTTGGCTCGATATCTTGTATCAAGATGCCGATCTGGTGGTAATTAATAAACCCAGTGGATTATTGGCTAACCCTGGCCGTAATCCTGCGCATTACGACAGTGCGTGGTCACGGGTTAAAGCCGAATTCCCGGACGCAGAGCTGGTCCATCGTTTAGATATGTCGACCTCTGGCGTCATGGCGTTTGCCGCGCACAAAGCCGCTGAGCGACACCTTAAAGCGCAATTTCGCGAGCGCGTGCCCACCAAGTTGTATTACGCCGAAGTGTGGGGGCACCCTATACACGACGAGGGAAATGTCGATCTGCCCTTGATTTGCGACTGGCCCAATCGCCCCAGACAGAAGGTCTGTTTTGAACACGGCAAGCCCTCGCAAACGCACTACCGCTGTTTGCATCAGCATGCACAGACAAGCTTAATGGCATTGTATCCTCTCACCGGCCGCTCTCATCAGCTCCGTGTGCATATGCAGGCCCTTGGGCATGGGATTGTCGGCGATGAGTTTTATGCGCTGCCAGAAGCTTTTGAGTATGCCTCTCGCCTTCATTTGCATGCCGCAGAATTAAGCATTTTGCATCCTGTCACTGAAACGCCGATGCACTTTCAAGCGCCCTGCGCATTTTATCCGCAGATGCCGGATAATCGACTAGCGAGTGAGTATCAGCTTGCGCCTGCTAACCTCACAGGCTGACCATTAAGGTTTGCAGAAAAGCTACTAATCTCACATTCTAGGGCCATGCATTGAGACACGGAGATCAACATGGCTCATCACACCCCCATCAAGGTGGTTTTTCTCGATAGAGACACCATTCCTGCTCACATTACGCTGCCAACGCTTCATCACCCCCATCATTGGCAATCCTACCCTGCCACCGCTCCCGGTGACGTGATCGATCGCCTGCAACATGCCGATGTGGCAATCACCAATAAAGTCGTGATCAATGAAGCAATACTGACTGCACTTCCCAAGCTAAAACTGATCGCGGTCGCGGCAACCGGGGTCAACAATGTCGATTTAGCGGCTTGTCAGGCACACGGCGTACAAGTCTGCAACGTACAAGGGTATGCCACCCAATCCGTGCCCGAGCATGTCATGGCTCTGATTTATGCCTTGAAACGTCAGCTGATGGGTTATCATGCCGATGTGCGTCAAGGTGAATGGCAAAAACGGGGCCAGTTTTGCTTTTTTACTCACCCGATAGGCAGTGTCGCTGGCAGTTCCTTAGGGATTATTGGCAAAGGCGCACTAGGAGAAGCGGTCGGGCAATTGGCCCAGGCCGTTGGCATGAAAGTCATGTTTGCCGAGCATCAAGGGGCGAGCCATTGCCGGCCAGGCTATCAGCCCTTTGAACAGGTGATTCAACAGGCTGATGTGCTGTCGCTGCATTGCCCGTTAACCGACAAAACCCGACATCTGATTAATCAAGATGTGTTGGCCAAGATGCCACAGCATGCCATTTTGATTAATACTGGGCGCGGCGATCTCGTGGATGAACATGCCCTGTTATATGCGTTAAAACGCGACCAAATTGGTGGTGCTGGCTTGGATGTACTCAGTCAAGAGCCCGCCCCCGACGCACATCCGTTAGTTGCAGCATCATTACCCAACCTTATTGTCACCCCGCATATTGCTTGGGGCGCTGACGAAGCCGTTCACACTCTGGCACAACAGCTGATCGCCAACATTGATGGGTTCTTTCGTGGTGCACCACAACACACCCTGATTGATGCGCTTGATTGATGATCGCGACGATTAATCAACCTAACGAGCCCGCTATATATCGCGGGCTTTTTTCACTACGTCGTACGCTTTTTGGATTTCTTGCGCTTTTTCTTTCGCCATCTCCATCATTTCTGGCGGCAAACCTTTCGCCATCAATTTATCGGGGTGATGCTCATTCATCAGTTTCCGATACGCTTTTTTCACCTCCTGAGAGGAAGCAGAAGCGTCAACACCTAATACATCATAAGCATCGTCGATTTCATTCTGCTGCGGCGGCGCACCGGGGCCATCGGATTGATGCTGCCAGCCGCCTTGATAGCCTTGGCTAAAGCGAAACGCAGCTTCTTGCATTCGCAGACGCTGTTCCAGTTGCTGTGGCGAAAAGCCCAGCTTTTCGGCAATTACATACAAAAGTTCACGCTCTTTAGGATGGATCTCACCATCGGCAAACGCAGCTTGTATCTGCATTTCCAAAAAGACACGCGATAAGTCACGTTGCCCCTGGCTTAAGGCACGAATACCGTTGAGGGTTTCATCCAGCGGAAAGTCACTGTCTTTTCCCTCGCGAAACGCCTGCTGGGCCAATTGCCTGGCTTCACCTTGCAACTGCATGCGATCCATCAATAAGCTGGCGAGCTGAATTTCTTGTTGCGTCACCTGCCCTTTAGCTTTCGCCATATGTCCCATCACGGCAAAGGTGCCATGGAAAAAAACACGTTGTGCTTGTGGCCCTTGGCCACCCAAACCGCCGAAACGCGCGCGCTGTTTCGCTTTATCAAACTGATGACCTAAGAAAAGGCCAAGAAGAAAACCGATTGGGCCTCCCAACAATGTGCCGAGAATTGCCCCAATTACCTTGCCATTTAGTCGCATGCCATGGTCTCATTGCTAGTTTCACACCCTGCACATTTAAAGGTGATGCCGGGCGCAAATTGATTTATGATAATCGCATTTTGCAGCCAAAGCATACTGATGCGTTGCCTTCGTGTACACCACGCAATCAGATAAAACAGGAATGTCTTCTTCAATGTCACCGACTGCACGTAGCTTTTTAGCCACCATGATCAGCTTGGCGCTCTACGGCCCAGCCCTTGTGTTTGCCAACACAGACCCAGCGACTCAGCCTTGCTCTGACAAGGAGGCCCAGTGCGTTCCGGCCAGCGAGCAGACACAGGATGTGAATAACGCGCCCATTCGTGTGGTCGCAGATCGTGCTGAGGCGCAGACCAACGACAAAGCCATCTATAGTGGCAATGTCGAAGTCACGCAAGGCCACCGAAAGATGACGGCCGATACCGCAACCTTACGCGATCCAGAGCGGATCGTTACGGCACAAGGAGATGTGGTATTCAATGATGGCCAGATGATGGTGACATCAGATTATCTACAAGCCAATCTCGAAAGCGAAGACACCACGCTGAATAATGCCCAGTATAAGATGCTATGTACCCCAGGACGGGGCGAGGCGAAACGGGTGTTTAAAAACGGCACCACCTTCTACGAGCTTGAGGATGGCACCTATACCACGTGTCCAGATGAAGATAAAAGCTGGCGGTTTTCTGCCTCAAAAATTGAGAAAGAAGACAGCAGCTTATTTGCTGATCTTTATCACCCTAGATTTGAGGTAATGGACGTCCCGATCTTTTATCTGCCTTATTTGCGTGTACCGGTAGAAGAAGGTCGGCTGACAGGCTTTTTATATCCGTCGCTTACTTGGAGTGATCGTGATGGCATCGAGATGGAAACGCCGTTTTATTGGAATATCCATCCGCAACTGGATGCCACACTCACGCCCAAATATATGTCTGAGCGAGGCGTTCAATTAAAGACCAACATTCGCTACCTTACACCAATAGGAAGCGGGTCGCTTTACTCTGAATACCTGCCTGACGATCAACTCAACCCCGAGCTCGATTCACGTTGGGGGTTCAACTGGCAACATAGCGGTGTACAAGGTCACTGGCGCTACGAAGCAGATTACAGCAAAGTCAGTGATGTCGCTTACTTTCAGAGCCTGGACTCTAATGTGGGCAAACGAGAAGACAACACGCTACTCCAAACGGGCGAAATCAGTTATCGCGGTTTAGATTGGAACAGTACAGTTCGTGTTCGCGACTTCCAAGCGCTAACAGAAGGCACCAGTGTCTATCGCTTGATGCCACAAGTGGATCTTAACTACTACGCGCCACAAGTCACGGATTGGCTCGATATTAGTGTGCCTGCGCAATTTAGTGTATTTGCTAACGATGATCCCAATAAACCCGAAGCCACCCGGACACATTTAGCCCCGACCCTAACGCTGCCATATACCCGCCCTTGGTTTAATGCCACGGCGGAAGCCAGCATGCTGTATACGCACTATGATCAGCGCTTTGATAGCGCCATCCAGGATGCAGAATCTAATGCGGAGCTGAGTCATTCAGTCGAGCGAAAAATCCCCACTCTGCGCCTGCACTCTGGCGTTGTCCTAGAGCGTAACTTCTGGGCCATGGGCGGTCATTTCAGCCAAACTATCGAGCCGCAAGTCCAATATTTGTATATTAAAGATGTGGATCAAGACGGTATCTATAACCCGGTCAACTTTAGTGGCGGCGGTTATGATACCGCACGCTTGCAAACCGACTACTACGGTCTATTTCGCGGTAATCAATTCAGTAGCATTGATTACATTAATCCGGCTAACCAACTCACCTACGGCGCGACGACCCGCTTTTATGATGGCGGATATAAAGAGCGTCTGAATTTGTCCTTTGGGCAAATTTACTACTTTGACCAACCGTCTAACCAAGATGCAGAAACCTTTGATTATTCGTCTTGGGCGTTAGAAGGGGAAGCCAACATTGATGACAACTTGTTTGTCCGCGCATCGATGCAATATGACAGCAACTTACGCGAAATGCAGTTTGGTAACGCGATTGCTGAATATCGCCGCGGCCAGTTTTATGCACAAACCAGTTATCGCTACGTCGCACAAGAATATATTGTCTCGACGCTGCCAAACCGAGACATCAGCCGGCTCACCGATGATGGCCTCTCACAAGCTGGCGTCGTCACAGGGTTTCCTCTCGGCGGCGGGCTAAGTTTTACAGGCCAATACTGGCGCGACCTTACCCAAGATGTCATGTTGGAAAACCAAGTTAGCCTCACCTATCGCTCAGACTGTTGGGTCGTCGGGTTAAGTTACAACGAGTACTTAATGTCGCGCGCTGATATTAACGCCGATCCGGTTTACGACAACAATGTTACCTTGTCATTCAGCTTACTCGGATTGGGAGCTGACAGTGGCTTTAACTTTAACACTGACTCAGGTAACGCTCTGGGTTATCGTGATCCCTTTGCATTAAAGAACTAACACGCCTTATTGTGGTCTGGACTGTTGAACCTATGAAAAAAAGTGGACAAAGCATGAACAAATGGAGTCACGCCCTCATCACTGGCGTTTTAGTGTTGCTGACCCCCTTAACCCAAGCAGCACCTCAAGAGCTAGATCGCGTCATCGCCGTTGTGAATGATGGTGTGGTGCTGAACAGTGAAATGACGGCCATGCGCCAAACGGTCACCCGTAATGCGGCCAACGGAGATCGTGAATTACCGCCTCAAGACGTTCTTGAAGAGCAGATGCGCGAGCGACTCATTGTTGAAGAACTACAGCTACAGGAAGCAAAGCGGCTAGGCATCCAAATTGACGACAGCCAGTTACAACAAGCGATCAAAAATATTGCTAAAGAGCAATCGGTCAGTGTGAATGCTCTGCGCGACAAAATGGCAGAGCAAGGGATCGCATGGGATCAATATCGCGAGCAAGTTCGCCGAGAGCTCACGATTTCAGAAGCGCGCAATGCACAGGTACGCCGCCGTATTAGCATTTTGCCGCAAGAAGTTGAGACATTAGCCAGTCAGCTTAACGAACAGCAGATGCAAAAAGTGCGTTATAAGCTCTCTCACATCCAACTCAAATTGGATGATGATGCGGACAAAGCTGAACGTGACGCGGTGAAAAAGCAAGCGTATCGCTTAGTCGATACATTACGTCATGGCGGCAACGTGGCGGAGCTGGCGATGGAATATTCTAAGGGACCCAAAGCACTTGATGGCGGTGATTGGGGCTGGTTGCGCCTAGAAGAAATGCCAACGATTTTCGCCGACCAAATTACCAACCAAGGAAAAGACGCTATTATCGGGCCATTTCGCAGTGGTGTGGGTTTTCATATTTTGAAAATCGATGATGTGCAAGGTTTGGAAACGGTCGCCGTTACCGAAGTTAAAGCCCGCCATATTTTGATCAAACCCTCGATCGTACTCAGTGATAAAGGGGCGAAAAAAGAGCTCAATCAGCTGATTACACAAATCGAGCGTGGCGAACAAACCTTTGCCGACCTCGCCAAACAATACAGTGATGACCCGGGCTCTGCCGTTAACGGGGGAGACTTAGGCTGGTCAACCACAGAAGCTTATGTGCCCGCGTTTAAAGCCAAAGTCGATAGTTTGCCAAAAGGTCAAATTAGTGAGCCTTTTAAAACCGTACATGGCTGGCATGTGGTTGAAGTGACCGATCGTCGCGATGTCGATAAAACCGATGCGGCAGTTAAAAACCGTGCTTACCGTATGCTGTTTAACCGCAAATTTAATGAAGAAGCGCAAGCCTGGCTGCAAGAGCTGCGTGCGGGTGCCTATGTTGAGGTGATCAGTGATGACAGTTGAGCGTATCGCGATCACCCCTGGCGAGCCGGCGGGCATTGGTCCGGATTTGGTCTTAGCAATGGCCCTGCTCTCTTGGCCACATCAGCTGGTAGCCATCGCCAATAAACAGATGCTGGCAGCGCGAGCCGAAGCGCTCAATCTCGCCGTGAGTTTGCGGGACTATGACCCATCAGCACGGTCTCGCCCTCATCAAGCAGGGGAGCTGGTCGTTGCAGATATCCCGATGGGCGCAGATGTTGTGCCAGGCCAGTTAGATGAGGCCAATGGTCGCTATGTGCTCGACACGCTGACTCGTGCGGCAGAAGGCAATATGACCGGCGAATTTGCAGCGGTTGTCACCGGGCCTGTCCATAAAGGGATCATTAATCGCGCCGGCGTTTCCTTCAGCGGTCATACTGAGTTTTTTGCCCAACACGCCAACGTCAACCAAGTGGTGATGATGCTGGCCACCGAAGGCTTACGTGTCGCGCTGGTGACGACGCACATCCCACTCGCCTATGTGGCTAAAGCCATTACTCGTGAGCGCTTGCATGACGTCATTGCGATTTTGCATCAAGACTTACAACAAAAATTCGCCATTAAGCAACCGCGCATTTATATCTGCGGTCTCAATCCGCACGCGGGAGAGGACGGCTGCTTGGGTCGAGAAGAAATCGACATCATTGAGCCAGCGCTTGATGAGTTACGCCAACAAGGCATGGATATTATTGGCCCACTGCCCGCCGACACCCTTTTTCAGGATAAATATTTGCAAGACGCCGACGCTGTCTTAGCGATGTATCACGACCAGGGCTTACCTGTGTTAAAATTCAAAGGATTTGGACGCTCGGTGAATATCACCTTGGGCCTCCCATTTGTCAGAACATCAGTAGATCATGGTACCGCATTGGATTTAGCGGGTACCGGTACGGCGGATACAGGAAGCCTGCGGACGGCCATCTCCCACGCCATTGAATTAGTAGATAGCAAAGCATGAGCGATAAAGTCCATCAAGGCCACCGTGCCAGAAAACGTTTCGGACAAAACTTCCTAAACGACCCGTATGTCATCGACGGTATTGTCGCGGCAATCAATCCTTTATCTGGTGAAAACCTGGTAGAGATTGGCCCGGGTTTAGGCGCATTGACCGAACCGGTGACCGAACAAGTCGATCACCTCAACGTGGTCGAACTCGACCGCGATCTTGCCGCGCGCCTGCGAAGCCATCCATTTATGGGACCAAAGCTGACGGTTCATGAAGCCGATGCCATGGCGTTTGATTTTGCTGAGCTGGCAAAGCAGGGGCCTCTGCGCATTTTCGGTAACTTACCGTACAATGTCTCCACCCCATTGATGTTTCATCTCTTTTCCTTTGCTGACCACGTACAGGATATGCATTTCATGCTACAAAAAGAGGTGGTAAAACGTTTGGCCGCAGGCCCAGGCACTAAAGCCTATGGCCGCCTCACGGTCATGGCACAATACTACTGTAAAGTGGTGCCCGTGCTGGAAGTACCGCCAAGCGCCTTTAAGCCAGCGCCCAAGGTTGATTCTGCGGTCGTTCGCCTCGTCCCACATAAAACCTTACCGCATCCAGTCACTAATTTGTCGTGGTTGGAACGTGTTTGTCGTGAAGGCTTTAATCAACGCCGCAAAACTATCCGGAACGGTTTCAAATCGCTGGTCGATGTTGACACCTTAACCGAGCTCGGAATCGATCCCAGTTTACGTCCAGAGAACATGACACTGGCGCAATTCTCTAGCCTCGCAAATTGGTTAGATGCCAATCACTCATCATAAACAGGAGTCTTGACTTGCAAGCCACTGAACCCGCGCAATTCGAGGTCCACGTCGCCACTCAATACGTGGAAGACCAATCGGAACCAGACCATGAACGCTTTGTCTTTTCCTACACGGTTACGATTAAAAATGTAGGAGATGCCCCCGCACAGTTGATGCGAAGAAAGTGGCTGATCACTGACGCTAATGGCAAGGAGTTGGAAATCGAAGGTGAGGGTGTTGTCGGCGAGCAACCTAAGATTGCCGCAGGCGAAAAGTATACCTATACCAGTGGTACCATCATTGAAACGCCTGTTGGGGTGATGCAAGGGTTTTATACCATGCAAGATCAAGATGCGCAGTCTTTTAAGGTCAATATTGCACCTTTCCGTCTCGCGCTCCCCAACATTCTTCACTAACTCCTCCAAGGAGGCATATGGCTACCTATCTTGTCGGGGACATCCACGGCTGCGATAAAGCGCTACATGCTTTATTGGCTGAAGCTGACTTTTCGCCGGCCCGAGATACGCTTTACTCGGTCGGCGATCTCGTCGCACGCGGTCCCGATTCCCTCGCAGTTTTACGGTATTTTTATCAGCTTGGTGAATCCGCAAAGTTGGTATTGGGCAATCATGATCTCCATTTGCTGGCGGTCGCCAATGGGATTAAACCCGTCAAAGCAAAAGATAAAACGCAACCTATCTTTGATGCACCAGACGCAGACAGACTATTAAACTGGCTGGCTCAACAGCCGCTAATACGCGATGTACCCGCAACAGACGGCGGGTTTCTGCTGACCCATGCCGGCATCAGTCCGCAGTGGGATAAATCGACTGCCGTCGCCTGCGCCCGTGAGGTGGAAGCGATTCTGCGGAGTGAAGACCAAGTTTGGTTATTGGAGAATATGTACCATGACAGCCCTGATCAATGGGATGCTACGCTGACCGGGATAGCACGTTATCGCTATATTATTAATAGCTTCACGCGGATGCGTTTTTGTTCCCCTGACGGGCGTTTGGATATGCAGTGCAAACTCCCCCCAGATCAAGCCTTAGGCAGTGGCTTAGTACCATGGTTCGAGGTACCTAATCGCCAACGGCTTGAGCAAGCCGTAGTCTTTGGTCACTGGGCGGCATTGAATGGCACTATTCAGCCCAAACTTTATGGGCTAGATACCGGCTGTGTCTGGGGAGGAAAATTGACGCTCCTGCGTTGGGAAGACAAAGCCTGCTTTACCGTTCCCGCCGAATAGACAAAAGGTTAAGCGCGGTCCCAAACCGTAAAGGTAAGAGGGTGCGCATTTTTTTCATCCACGGGATGCGTGCCGACCTCGGTTTTTGACCATCCGGTTCCCCATTCTGGAAAACGGGTATCACCGTCAACGTCTAAATCGATAAAGGTGAGATACAAACGATCAGCCTGATGTAAAAACGCCTGATAAATAGTACCGCCGCCAATCACCATCACTTCTTCATAGCCAGCCACCACTTCAAGCGCTTGCTCGGGAGAGCGCACCACAGTCACGCCCTCGGGCGCAAAGTCCGCATCACCACTGACCACCACATTGACACGCTTAGGCAGCGGGCGTCCAATCGACTCAAAGGTTTTACGTCCCATCACCACAGGGTGGCCCAGTGTTGTACGCTTAAACCACGCTAAATCAGCGGGCAAGTGCCAAGGCATTTGATTGTCTTTTCCGATCACGCGGTCGTTTGCCATTGCGGCCACTAAACTAATTCGCATTGCGCTCGCCTTCCTCGATTAGATCACTGGTCGGCGACGATAAAACAATAGCCCAGGCATCGCAAGACCAATTGCCAACGCGGAGAGAATAAAGCCAGCGCTGAGTAAGTTTTCAATCAAACTGGCCCATAGCGCCGGGCTGTAACCTTGGTTATTAATCGTCACTAGTGCGATCATGGCCTTAAACGCGTATACCCCTGGAATCATGGGAATAATTGCAGCGACGGTAAAAACCTTCGGGTGAGCCAGGAAGCGCTGAGACCAATACACGCCCAGAAAACCAATCGTGGTCGCACCGGCCAGTGTCGCCCACTCAATCGCCACCCCCGACTCCATCAGAACAAAGCGTAAACCATGCCCAACCGCACCGCCATAAGCACAATACTTAAGCGCTTTCACCGGAACATTAAAGACTAACGCAAACCCCACGGCAGGGATCATCGCAAAGAACATGTCTTGCAATAACGCAACGAGTAAGCTCATAACCAGCCCCATGCATCCACCAAGTTCATCGCCCCCACAATCCCCAGTGCCGTGGCAAGGGTCAGTAATGACGCCATGGTCCAACGTGCGATCCCCATATCCACAAATCCTTTCATCATATCCGAGACGGCATTAATAAAGGGATACCCAGGGACCAGCATCAAGACAGATGATGCCATGATCAAAAAAGGCTCATTGCCCCATCCCATGATGGTCCCCGTGCTGGATAGGAGAGTGGTCACCATAGCGGTCACTGCAAAGGTCAAAAAAGGGTTAAAGTGACGATGAGCGATAAGTTGCCGAACCCGCATGCCGGTGGCAGAGGCGACAAAGGTCAGCGCAAACACCACGGCATCGCCGCCAGCTAACCGGCTAAAGGCGGCACATGACAAGCCTATCATCCCAACAACGAGCCAAGGAGGGTAACGGAATGGTTTGATACGGCTTAAGCGTTTGCGTACCGCTAACGCGTCGAGAAAGCCCTTCTCTGCTAAGATCACCGTCCGCTGTATATCTGTTACAACTTTCATGTTAATACCACGATCTGGGCTACGTCTTGCCGTGGTAATACAATGACCATGACTCAAGGTGGTCACCACCAACGAGCTGGCGGATAACGACAGCTCAACACTGTCTAACCCTAACGCACGACCGAGCCGGATACTTACATCACTGACAAGTTTGCTCTCCGCACCATGCTGTAATAGCCGTTGCCCAACTTCAATCACTAAACGTGATATCGCGCGTTGCTCTGGCTCAGTAAGTCGTTTTGTCACCCAAAATCCCTCTTCTCTCTCTGCGACGCCTTCAGTATTGGCGATTGGCTCATGCCAGTCTTTGATGCAAATAAAAGTCTCTTCAATTGTTCGCTCAATCACGGACAAAAAAAAGCCGCTGCAATCGGCAGCGGCGTGAGTCTGATTATGGCTTGTAGATGATCTCGACGTCGTAGTCGTCTTCGTTCCAATCATCCCAGTCATCATCGTTATCGTCGTCTTGCTTGAGCTGTTGTTCGTGATGATCATCCCATTTAAAGGCGACGGTTTCATCTTCAGGCTCAACCTCTGGCTTCGGCGCAGGCAGTGCCTCAATCGACGCCATCAGATCATAAATAAGCGGTTGCACATTCGCTTTATTGATCGCCGAAATCGCATAATGCTTATCGTCCCAAGCGAGCGCATCAAGCACACGCTCAATCTGAGCTTGGGCCTCATCTTCCGGCATCAGATCGACTTTATTGAACACCAACCAACGCGGTTTATCGGCAAGTTTCTCACTGTATTGGTTTAGCTCATCAATAATGGTAAACGCATTATCAACCGGATCGGTACCATCAACGGGTAGCAAATCAATCATGTGTAACAACACACGACAGCGCTCAAGGTGTTTTAAGAAGCGAATCCCTAGCCCTGCGCCGTCTGCCGCGCCTTCAATCAAGCCGGGAATATCAGCCACGACAAAGCTTTTGTCTGCGGCGACACGAACCACCCCAAGGCTTGGCACCAAGGTGGTAAATGGGTAGTCAGCCACTTTCGGTTTGGCAGCCGATACCGCACGAATAAAGGTCGATTTACCCGCATTCGGCAAGCCAAGCATGCCAACATCGGCAAGCAGTAATAGCTCCAAACGCAGTGCACGTACTTCACCTTTCGTGCCCATGGTTTTTTGTCGAGGTGCACGATTGACCGAGGACTTAAAGCGTGTATTTCCGAGGCCATGGAAGCCCCCTTTCGCCACCATAACCTGCATACCATGCTCGGTAAGGTCTGCGATCACTTCGCCCGTGTCTTCATCGATTGCGCGCGTCCCCACCGGCACGTTCAAGACGCGATCCTCACCGCGTTTCCCGGTGCAGTTGCCGCCTCGACCATTCTCACCACGTGCCGCGGCATGAAAACGTTCAAATTGATAGTCAATCAGGGTATTCAGGTTTTCGTCGGCAAGCAGGTAAACGTCACCACCATCACCGCCGTCGCCGCCATCTGGGCCCCCTTTAGGCACATACTTTTCACGCCGGAAGCTGACGGTACCATTGCCCCCGTCACCGGCATCGACGCGAATAATCGCTTCATCTACAAACTTCATGCTAACTTCTCCGCACCAGTTATGAATGCCTATGGCGTCTCACAACCAGCCTTATCCCAGATTAGTGAATGGTGATCATATCGATCTTAGGATCATTTTTCAGCGTTGGCCGATTATCTGCGTACCGTGATGAGGCGGTGGCTTGATCGGTGATCCCCAGACACAATAAAAAGCCCCGCCATAAGGCAGGGCTTCAAAAATTCGCGTTGCGTTGAAGCTTATTCAGCTTCGATAGTAACGAATTTACGGTTATGACGACCTTTGGTCTCGAACTTCACTTTGCCGTCTGACAGAGCGAATAGAGTGTGGTCTTTACCGCAACCTACGTTGCTACCTGCGTGGAACTTAGTGCCACGTTGACGCACGATGATGTTACCTGCTAGTACAGACTCACCACCGAAGCGCTTAACACCTAGGCGTTTACTTTCTGAATCGCGGCCGTTTTTAGTGGAACCGCCAGCTTTTTTGTGTGCCATCTCTTCTCTCTCCTACTCTTAAGCGCTGATGCCAGTGATTTTGACTTCAGTGAACCACTGACGGTGGCCCATGTGCTTGCGAGAATGTTTACGACGACGGAACTTAACGATATTCACTTTATCGCCGCGACCGTGAGTAACAACTTCTGCTGTTACGGTTGCACCGCTAACAAAAGGCGCGCCAACTTTAACGTCTTCGCCGTTTGCCACTAGCAATACTTTGTCAAGTTCTACACTTGCGCCAGTTTCAACGTCTAGCTTTTCCAAGCGAATAGTCTGGCCTTCGCTTACTCGGTGTTGCTTACCACCACTTTGGAAAACTGCGTACATGTTTTACTCCGCATTTCCGCACGGCCTGCTGCATTTATGAACAACAAGGGGTGCGCATATAATTCATCAATAGGGCGCGAATTCTACGGTAGAAATTAATTAGAGGCAAGAGGGTAACGCAAGAAAATTGGTGAAAAGCTGCTCAGCATTCATTCCCACACATTTTACCGGTGTGATCGCTATCTCGTCATACGTTATCTGGTGTACCATGTCAGTCTTAATACCCGCTCTAGTGCCGATACTGACGAAAGATCCATCACCGTCTGTACGTATTAGCGATCGTGACTCACACCTTACATGGGGTAAGTTGTGTATCGTTAGCTCGGCAGGCAAGTAACTAGGACAACGCCCGGATATATACATGGATTTCAAATCAATCCAAGCCTTGATCAGTGATGACATGGCGCAGGTCGACCAAAAAATACTCGCTCAGCTCAATTCTGATGTCGCGCTGATTAATCAGCTTGGTTTTTACATCGTTAACAGCGGTGGCAAGCGTTTACGTCCCATGTTGGCCATTTTGGCCGCGCGTGCATTGGGTTACCAAGGTGATAAACACACCACCGCAGCCGCTTTCATTGAGTTTATCCACACTGCCACTTTGCTTCATGATGATGTGGTCGATGAATCCGACTTACGCCGTGGTAATGCCACCGCCAATGCTTTATTTGGCAATGCGGCAAGCGTCTTGGTGGGGGATTATATTTATACGCGTTCATTTCAGATGATGACCAGCTTACGCTCACTGAGAATTCTTGATTTGATGAGTGAAGCGACCAATGTTATTGCCGAAGGTGAGGTGTTGCAGTTAATGAACTGTAACGATCCCGACACCAGTGAAAGCAGTTACATGCAGGTGATCTATTCAAAAACAGCGCGTTTGTTTGAATCTGCGACACAGATAGGGGCGATTCTCAACCAAGCGGATACTGATACGGAAAAAGCCCTGCAAGATTATGGCCGTTACCTGGGGACTGCGTTCCAGCTCATTGATGATGTCATTGACTACACCAGTAAAGATGATGAGATGGGCAAGCAAACCGGTGATGATCTGGCTGAGGGCAAACCGACGCTGCCTTTGCTTCATGCAATGCAGCACGGCAGTGACGCTGAATCGGCGATGATTCGCGACGCGATCGAAAAAGGGAACGGACGCGACAAACTCGACGCTATTTTAGCCTGTATGGACGCCTGTGGCTCGCTCGCTTATACCCGTGAACGCGCAGAGCAAGAAGCGGAAAAAGCGGTCCGTGCCCTCGATAGCCTTTCTGATTCGCCCTACAAACAAGCCTTAGTCGCGCTCGCCAAGTTGGCCGTTGATCGCAATACTTAGTCAACGTAGAACTTAGTCAACGTAGAACTTAGTCAGCACAGAACTTAGGCAACGCAGAGCTTAGTCAGCGCAGACTTCACCGCAGTGATGCCTCGCTATCACGCTTGTGCCTACATGTAAAAAGCGGCGCCCTAATTGGACGCCGCTTTTTTCGTTCTTGCCGTTTATTTTGCGGCGAACTCTTCACCCATTTGGATATCGTTATGCAGGGTGTCTAACATCTTGTCCATCGCTTGCTGTTCAAAGGCGCTCAGCTCACCGATGTCTAAGATTGCCTCGACACCATTTTTACCTAAATGTACAGGCTGCGCGAAAAAGCGTGCGTGTTCACCGCTGCCTTCAACGTACGCACATTCAACCACATTAGCTTCACCTTGCAACGCTCGCACTAAAGACAGGCCAAAACGGCATGCCGCCTGTCCCATGGATAGGGTTGCTGAGCCTCCCCCTGCTTTCGCTTCAACCACTTCCGTCCCTGCGTTTTGAATACGTGGCGTCAGTGACTCCACTTCTTCTTGACTGAAGGTAACGCCTTTAACTTGCGATAATAGTGGCAAGATCGTCACACCTGAGTGGCCACCGATCACGGGAATGGAGACGTCACGAGGATCCATTCCTTTAAGCTCGCCGATGAAAGCTTCAGAACGAATCACATCCAGCGTCGTCACACCAAACAGTTTGTTTTTGTCATAGACGCCTTTCGCTTTTAAGACATCCGCAGCAATCGCTACCGTGGTATTGACTGGATTAGTAATAATACCAACGCAGGCTTTTGGACACACATCGGCGATTTTTTCCGCCAATGACTTAACAATACCTGCATTGACATTGAACAAGTCAGAGCGATCCATGCCCGGCTTACGTGCTACCCCTGCAGAGATCAGCACAACATCGGCCCCTTCTAGCGCCGGGGTTGGATCTTCACCGCTAAACCCTTTAATGCTGACGGGGGTCGGAATATGGCTCAAATCGACGGCCACACCGGGCGTCACCGGTGCGATATCATATAACGCCAAGTCGGAACCGGCTGGCAGGTTATTTTTAAGTAGTAGGGCTAAGGCTTGACCAATGCCTCCCGCAGCGCCAATCACAGCAACTTTCATGTCGTTCTCCTTTCGATATTTCTTATTGTCCGGATCCGGTCCGGCTTCTGTTCGGGCACAAATCGCCCATCAATGGTGCGAACTGTTGCTTCATCATATGCCCGGGTATACCCCCACTCAAGCTTCGGGCGGTGATGATCAGCCTAAGCTCTCATTTTTTCGCTCACCCTCGAAACCGGTGTGCGTTCAAGGCTTAGCCGAGACGTAACAACAGTGATATTGTCGCCATTTTAGGCGCGCAATGATTGCTCCTGATTGCATGTATATGCAAAATAGCTACTCGTTTGTCATTACGAGTCTGCCGTCATGCGTAACTCAGAAAAACAAGACCAATTAGTTCGAGCGTTTAAAGCGATCCTCAAAGAAGAAAAATTCAGTTCTCAAGGCGAAATAGTCGAAGCCCTACGTGCTCAAGGATTTGAGGGCATCAATCAATCGAAAGTCTCGCGCATGTTGACCAAATTCGGCGCTGTACGTACCCGTAACGCCAAAATGGAGATGGTCTATTGCTTGCCGATTGAGCTCGGTGTTCCGACCACTGGCAGCGCGTTGCGCGAGCTGGTGATGGAAATCGACTACAACGAGGCCGTGGTCGTGATTCATACCGGTCCAGGTGCCGCCCAATTAATTGCGCGTCTACTCGACTCACTCGGTAAGGCCGAAGGCATTTTAGGCGCTGTCGCCGGGGACGATACGATCTTTATCACCCCCACCCGAGGTACCAGCACAGAAGCGCTATTTGAAGCGATTTGTGACTTGTTCGAATACCATTATTGATTTTTTTATCAGGCAGCGTGACACCGCTGCCTGTCTGCCTTGTCTCATATTTGAAGCGCCCTCCCTAAGACAAAAGCGATAACATCTTTTTAATTTTTCTGTACCGCTCTGTTACTATCGGTTTTTAGTACTATCTGTTTTTAGCTGCTAACACACTGTCCACGCTTTCGTTGAGGGTCAATGAAAACGCGGGGAGCAGTGAGCTGCAGACTGGCCAATCACCACACCAGTGAAATAGGCCAAGTAGGCTTTTCTCGGGACACTGCCGCCGCATCAGCGGTGCATATGATAATAAGGACAAACTGCATGACGAAGACACATCAACCGTCTCCTGATGTGCAAGACATGGTGGCGCAAGCAGATACGGGTGCGCGCTCACCACATGGACTATCAGGACGTATTCTTTGGCTGGTACCACTTATCTGGTCCCTTTTTCAGCTTTGGTATGCGTCGCCACTTCCCTTTGCGCTCGATTTTGGCGTCCTCAATAATACACAAGCACGCTCACTCCACTTAGCGTTCGCGATGTTTTTGGCCTTCACTGCCTACCCCGCACGTAAAACATCGCCTCGCGACCGTGTACCTCTTCTAGATTGGATTTTTGCCCTTATCGGCAGCCTAGCCGCCGGGTATTTATTCTTATTTTACAATCAACTGGCCGATCGTGCCGGTGCCTATACTGCCTTCGATATTAGTGTTGCCGCGATCGGCATGGTATTGATGCTCGAGGCGACACGACGCGCTTTAGGGCCACCATTAATGGTGGTAGCCGCCGTTTTCTTGTTTTACACCTTTGCTGGCCCCCACATGCCCGATGTCATTGCCCACAAAGGCGCCAGCCTTAATAAGGCGATGTCGCATCTGTGGCTAACCACTGAAGGGGTGTTCGGGGTCGCATTGGGCGTTTCTACCTCATTCGTTTTCCTGTTTGTACTCTTTGGTGCCTTACTCGATCGCGCGGGCGCTGGGGGCTATTTCATCAAAGTGGCGTTCTCTTTACTGGGCCACATGCGCGGCGGTCCCGCGAAAGCCGCAGTGGTCGCCTCGGGCCTGTCCGGGTTAGTCTCAGGCTCCTCGATTGCTAACGTGGTGACCACCGGCACCTTTACCATTCCACTGATGAAGCGGGTCGGTTTCCCAAGCCACAAAGCGGGGGCAGTAGAAGTGGCCGCGTCCACCAACGGTCAGCTCACACCGCCGATAATGGGGGCCGCCGCCTTCTTGATGGTGGAGTACGTAGGGATTTCTTATGTCGAAGTGATCAAAGCTGCCCTGCTCCCGGCGTTGATTTCCTACATTGCGCTGATTTACATCGTCCATTTGGAAGCTTGTAAAGCGGGTATGGAAGGCTTGCCGCGCCGCCACTCTAGTACGGTATTGCAAAAGCTCTTTTCCTTTATGACGGTATTTGTTGGGCTATTAGTGCTCAGCGCAGCGGTCTATTACGGCATTGGCTGGACCAAGGACGTATTTGGCGTCATGGCCACCGTGGTGATCGGCATACTGACCCTAATTGCGTATGTTCTTCTGGTGCGCTATT
Organism: Salinivibrio sp. EAGSL; assembly: GCF_013366455.1. Taxonomy (NCBI): domain Bacteria; kingdom Pseudomonadati; phylum Pseudomonadota; class Gammaproteobacteria; order Vibrionales; family Vibrionaceae; genus Salinivibrio; species Salinivibrio sp. EAGSL. Next base: position 85,591 of record NZ_JABWMG010000004.1, read on the forward strand.
CCGCCCGCTACAAGTCTGAAGCCGCCGAAGATCCAGCGGCCACGGATTTATCAGAGGTGCCAGAGCCAGGCCCTACCGTTCGCTCCGGGTTGTATTACTTGCTGCCAATTGGCGTGCTGGTTTGGTGTTTGACCGTCGAGCGTTTTTCACCCGGCCTATCGGCGTTCTGGGCAACTATCTTTATGATTTTTATCATAGTGACCCAGCGTCCACTGATCGCCTACTTTAATCAACGCACCAACTTCAAAGAAGAAATTCGAGAAGGGGGCGTTGATCTGCTCGAAGCCTTTGTCACTGGCGCGCGCAACATGATTGGCATCGGTGTCGCCACGGCGGCTGCCGGGATCGTTGTCGGCACCGTGACTCTAACCGGCATTGGTTTGGTCATGACTGATTTTGTCGAGCTAATTTCTGGCGGTAATATCTTCTTGATGTTGCTCTTTACGGCAGTGATCAGCTTACTGTTAGGCATGGGGCTACCGACCACGGCAAACTATATTGTGGTTTCTACACTGATGGCCCCTGTCATTGTGACCTTGGGGGCACAACAAGGGCTGATTATTCCGCTTATTGCCGTGCACCTTTTTGTGTTCTACTTCGGGATTCTCGCCGATGACACGCCACCGGTCGGTCTCGCCGCTTTCGCGGCCGCGGCCATTGCTAAATCGGATCCGATTCGTACCGGTGTACAAGGCTTTACCTACGATATTCGTACCGCCATTTTACCTTTCATGTTTATCTTCAACACTCAGTTGTTGTTGCTCGACCTCGACGGTCCTTTCCACCTGATATTGACCATTATTTCCGCGACCATTGCGATGCTGGCTTTCTCTGCCGCAACCCAAGGGTGGTGGATGACCAAAAATAAATGGTGGGAAACCGTGTTGCTGTTGCTTATCACCTTCTCTCTATTTCGACCTGGTTTTTGGTGGGATGAAGTCTATCCACCCACCACCAGCTATCCAGGAACAGAAATTATGCGCGTAGCCGAGCAACTGCCTGACGGAAAACCGCTGCAACTGGTTGTGGAAGGGGAAGACTTCTTTGGCGATCAGATTTCCAAACATGTGGTTTTGTCGGTAGATAGTCGCCTCGAAAGCGGCGATGCACGGGTACGTGATACCGGTTTGATACTGCGCGAAGAGGATGACTCATTACTGGTTGATAGAGTCCAATTTGGAAGCGATGCCGATAAGGCGGGGATCGACTTTGATTGGCAAATTAAAACCGTCACGGTGGATAACATCCGCCCGTGGAAAGAATGGGTTTTTGTGCCGACACTATTACTCTTGGCATTGCTAGGCTGGAATCAACGCCGTCGCATCCGCCAAGCCTAATGACAGGGGGTACGTGCGCGGCGCGTGCCCTTTTCTTTTTTGATAGCAAAGGATATCGCTATGTATAAACACATTCTGGTTCCGGTCGATTTAAATGATGAGAGCTTCGCGGATAAAGCGGTCGATCACGCTGCATGGCTGGCCAGTCAATCCGGCGCTAAGCTCCACCTTCTGACAGTCTTGCCGGGGATTCATAATTCCATGGTCGCCTCTTACTTCCCTGAAGAAGCTGCCAATAAAATGAAACGCGATATGAAGCGAAATCTGCAAGGATTTGCGGATAAATATGTTCCGAAAAACGTGGCCTGCCAGGTGTCTGTTGAAGAAGGCAAGCCTTACAAAGGGATTATCAAAACCGCCGAGCGCTTAGGGTGCGACTTGATCGTCATGCCAAGTCATAAGCGTTCTCGCGTCAACAAGATGATGTTAGGATCGGTGGCCGCGAAAGTCCTTGAAGGCGCCACCATGCATGTGATGGTACTCAAACCTTAGCCGATATCTGGCTGCTCGTTTAGGGCCACCCTCGTAAAGTGAAGGTTCAGGCCTTGCCTGAACCTGATTGATTATGCTTTATCGCGAGGGCGTTGATCATACCCCCAGCGCGGCACCAAGGTTTGCGCCGCCCCTAAGTGGTCGAGAATGCGCGCCACCATAAAATCGACCAAGTCGTCAATAGACTGGGGTTGGTGATAAAAACCCGGCGCAGCAGGCATAATAGTGACGCCCATCTGCGATAGCTTGTGCATGTTTTCTAAATGCAGCGTTGAAAACGGCGTCTCGCGAACGACCAGTAACAATTGCCCCCGTTCTTTGAGCACCACATCCGCCGCCCGTTCAATCAAGTTATCGGATAGACCATGGGCAATCGAAGACAAGGATCCGGCCGAGCAGGGACAGACAACCATTTTCTTCGGCGCTGCCGAGCCCGAGGCGACCGGCGAAAACCAATCTTCTTTACCGCAAACGATCAGTTTATTGCTATCACATTGCAGATGTTCGGCTAATATTTTCTGTGCCGCTTGCGGGCCTGACGGGAGTTTCAACCCGTGTTCGGTCGCCAGCACCACGCGAGCGGCCGAGGATATCAGTAAAAAGACCTGATAATCTTGCGCAAGCAGGCACTCCAGTAACCGTAGGCCGTATGGCGCGCCTGACGCTCCTGTCCATGCCAGCGTGATACGCTTATCCGTCATGCTTTTCTCCTTTGTGACTCAACGCACTGAGCAACTTATCGTGAATACCACCAAAACCCCCATTACTCATGATCAACACGGTATCGCCCGGCAAGGCTTGCTCACACAACGCGACAACCAGTGTGCCTATATCAGTGTGAATTTGCGTAGGTTGAGCACAACGATCCGCCACCGCATCGAGCGACCAATCGAGCCCTTGAGGCTGATATAAAAACACACTGTCCGCACTCGCCAACGACGCGGCTAGCGTGTCTTTATGGACCCCTTGTTTCATGGTGTTCGAGCGCGGTTCTAATACGGCGAGAATACGCCCTGCGCCGACCTTGGCTCGCAAGCCCTCCAAGGTCAGTCGAATAGCGGTCGGATGATGGGCAAAATCGTCATATACCGTGACGCCAGCCCGCTCGCCACGCCACTCAAGCCGACGCTTAGTATTGATAAATCTCTCGAGCGATTGACAAGCCAGGCCCGGGGTCACTCCCACATGACGCGCCGCTGATAACGCCATCAAGGCATTACGCACGTTATGATCACCGACCAAATCCCAGCTAACCGATCCCACGAGATCACCGGCAAAGTACACATCAAATTGGCTGCCAGCTGCGTCTTTTTTCACGCTTTGCCACTGGCCATCAGGCCCCGCATACACACACTCACTCCAACACCCCATTGCGAGTGTTTCAGCTACGTTGGGATCATCGGACGGCGCAATAATCTGGCCAATCCCAGGTACGGTGCGTATCACATGATGGAATTGCTTTTGGATCGCGGCCAGATCATCAAAAATGTCGGCATGATCGAACTCAAGGTTGTTAATAACCAAGGTTTTCGGTTGGTAGTGAATAAACTTGGAGCGCTTATCAAAAAATGCACTGTCGTATTCATCGGCCTCGACCACAAAAAACGGGCTATCCCCCAAACGGGCTGACGCATTAAAATTGCTGGCCACGCCACCGATTAAAAATCCAGGCTGATAACCACAGTCTTCTAAAATCCACGCCAGCATGCTGGCGGTGGTGGTTTTTCCGTGTGTCCCTGAAACCGCTAACACCCAGCAGTCTTGGAGTAAAAAATCATGCAGCCATTGCGGACCAGACGTGTAAGGCAAACCTTGATTGAGTACGGCTTCAACACAGGGATTCCCGCGGCTCATGGCATTACCAATCACCACTAAATCCGGCTTAGGTGTAAGCTGCGCAGGATCATAGCCTTCAATGATAGCAACCCCTTGGGATTCGAGTAAGGTACTCATTGGGGGATAAACCTGGCTATCTGAGCCTGTCACTTTGTGCCCCAATTGTTTTGCCAGCATGGCGGCTCCACCCATAAAGGTGCCGCAAATGCCTAAAATATGAATATGCATGGCCTTCACTGTATTGTTGGTTACCCAGCCGTTGGACGCGGGCCATTATTATGCCTTGGATTAACGCTTGGGTCTTATCGCTTGCGCGCATATGACATGGTTTTTTATGTCGCGATCACACTTCCCTGGCCTCATCCATTTCTTCAGTACGATTAAAAAGTCACGAGCGCTAGAATGACAACGATTTCAAGAGGCAGACCACTGCCCACTTAAATGCCATTGAATTAGAAAGACAGTTCATCATCACTAAGGATTGAGAATGCCCGACATTAAGACCCTCGGCGAATATATTGTTGAGAAGCAACACGCGTTCCCGCATGCCAGCGGCGACTTATCTTCTTTGCTTGCCTCGATTCGTCTCGCCGCCAAAATTGTCAACCGTGAGATCAACAAAGCGGGCTTGGTCGACATCGCCGGCGCTATCGGCACAGAAAACGCACAAGGTGAAGAACAACAAAAGCTCGACGTTTACGCCAACGAAAAGTTTAAAGCTGCGATGGAGGCTCGCGACCACGTTTGCGGTGTCGCGAGTGAGGAAGAAGATGAAGCGGTCATCTTCAACAAGCAACTGAATCGTAACGCTAAATATGTGGTATTGATTGACCCGCTTGATGGCTCATCAAACATTGATGTCAATGTCTCCGTCGGCACCATTTTCTCCATTTATCACCGTGTTTCACCGGTCGGCACCCCCCCTACCGAAGACGACTTCCTGCAACCGGGTCATCGCCAAGTGGCTGCCGGCTATATCATTTACGGCTCATCCACCATGTTGGTTTACACCACAGGTGATGGTGTGCATGGTTTTACCTATGATCCATCGCTGGGTCTGTTTTGCCTCTCTCACGAGAATATGACCGTTCCTAAAGAGGGAACGATTTACTCGATTAACGAAGGCAACTACATCAAGTTCCCGCAGGGCGTCAAAAAATACATCAAATACTGTCAAGAAAACGTCCCTGACGAGAAACGGCCGTATACGTCACGCTACATTGGCTCTTTGGTGGCCGATTTTCACCGTAATCTGCTAAAAGGTGGCATTTACTTGTACCCGAGTACCCTAGCTTATCCAAATGGTAAATTGCGGTTGCTGTATGAGTGCAACCCCATGGCGTTTATTATCGAACAGGCCGGCGGTAAAGCCACGGATGGGATGCAGCGAGTGATGGACATTGAACCCAAAGAACTTCATCAGCGCGTTCCCTTCTTCGTTGGCTCTAGTAATATGGTGGATAAAGTCGGCGAATACCTGGAAACCTATCCTGATCATGAAGACAATTAACGCGTATTAGCAAAAAGAATGCCGCGCTTTTTTATGATGACGAGGCGACCTGGTAGGTCGCCTCTGTTATTTTCACGCTTGGCGGTTATAATTGGCACACACTGTTTGATTTAACAAAAGGACATTCCATGAGCCTGAACCAGGTCCCTGCGGGCAAAGATCTGCCTGAAGATATTTATGTGGTGATTGAGATCCCAGCGAACGCTGATCCAATCAAGTACGAAGTGGACAAAGATAGCGGTGCGGTATTCGTCGATCGCTTTATGTCTACCCCAATGTTTTACCCATGTAACTATGGTTATGTAAACCATACTTTGTCACTTGACGGTGACCCGGTAGACGTACTGGTTCCAACCCCATTCCCTCTCGTACCCGGTTCAGTAATCCGCTGCCGTCCAGTGGGTGTGCTAAAAATGACCGATGAGTCTGGTGAAGATGCCAAAGTTGTCGCAGTGCCTCATAGCAAGCTGACCAAAGAGTACGATCACGTGAAAGACGTGAACGATCTGCCTGAGCTACTCAAAGCACAGATCACGCATTTCTTCGAGCGTTACAAAGAGCTTGAAGCCGGCAAGTGGGTCAAAGTCGATGGCTGGGCCGATGCACAAGCCGCAAAAGACGAAATCCTGTCTTCTTTTGAGCGCGCACAGAAATAATCGAGCGTGTAACTGAGACAGCAAAGGCCCGCTCTATCAGCGGGCTTTTTTATTTAATCTCAAACTGATAAAGCACATCGACCGCTTGGTCAACACCCGACACCGCTTCTAGGTAAAGGTCTTTCATTAAACGATAGCGCACAGTAAATACCCCAATCGCATCAAAGATCCCGACCCCATATTTCACTTCCAAATCCGGTAAAATATAGCCTGACACTTCGACCTTTTGTTCGTCGCCGGCACCCGCGGTATCTAAGGTGAGATCCTCAACACCAAAGGCTTGGCCGATCTCTCCTACCAATTTTCCGCTTTGCGCTAACCCAATACCAATCAGCATCGAGGTCATATTGGCATCGCCGGCGCCAGCATCCAGCGCTCGGCCACGCAATAGATAAGATAAGGCATTCGCCTGCGAGCCAGCCGGATCCATAAATATATCCGCAACCGGATCATCGGCCGGGCCACTCAAGCGAATACCTGCGATCACATCCCCCTCTATTCGCTCTGGGTTACGAATCGCTTCCACTTGCAGGTAGGGTTGGTCGGCGGGGCCATTAAACAAGATTTCCCCTTTGCGGATAATCAAGTCTTGCCCGAACGAGCGATACGTTCCGTCCAGTAAGCTGACATTCCCGACAATTAATACACCTTGCGGGTTGTTTTTGATATTCAGTTCACCGGATAAGCGCGACTTTAAACCAAAGGCTGCGAGACTAACGTCATCCCCCAGCGCTAACTTTACATCGGTGACTAGGTTAAACGGCATCGGCTCGTCTTGTTCTGCACTTTTTGGCGTATAGTCTTGGTTTAACAGCACCGTATCGTCTGACACCGTCACCGCTGACGCAGGTAAATTTTCGACTTCTATCCGTCCCCAAGGCACATGAATATCACCACGAATCGCGACCTGGTCAGGCGTCGCAGAGACGGTAAGATCTGGCGCGACATCGAGCTTTACCATTGGGGGAAGGTTAACACGTAACGTATCACCCGATACATTCAAGCCAAATTGCCAATCATCAATGCGGGGCCATTGGCCATCGCCTTTTAGTGTTAGCGGACCCTCAGGCGTGATTAACTGCCCATCCAGTTGCCCTTGTTGCCCATCAACCGTCAGAGCCAATTGCCCGTTATCTACATCCACCGGTGACGATAAGCCTTTCATCCGCAGCCCACTGACCGTCATGCCGCCATACACTTGCGGTAACGTTAGTGGGCCTTCAAGACGTAAATTCGCATTCACTTCACCATTCATATCCGCTTGTTTATCGTTTCCGAGCAAGGGCTCAAGCTTGGCCAACTGCACAGCAGTCACGATAAGATCGCCAGTAATCGTAGGTGTAGGGGCCAATAAATCGGTTAGGGTGAACCCAGACGCAAGGGTGCCACCATCATCCAACGTCAGAGCAAGCGCTCCTTGTAATTGGTCATTGTGCCAGCGTGCATCCATGTTCGCGTGTTGCCAGTCAATGACCAGTGGCCTCTCTGTTTGCTGACGCAGTGTACCGTCGGTGATATCAATCGAGGCGCGTACATCTGGCGAGGCGTCAGGCTGCCATCGAGCGTGAACGGCTGCATTGGCACGTGTTTCAACGTGCCATTCCGGCGGCATGAACGCCGCAATTTGCTTCGCATCAAACCCTTCAATATTGGCAACGACCTCTCCTTGCTCACCAATATAGGCCGGTTGTGATAAGCATAAAGAAGTGGCTTGCCACTGCCAGCAATGCTCGCCGACCTGGGTTTGCTTATCGGCGAAAGTAAACGCAATGGGCGCCGCGGTTTGCTGCACGATGTCGCCAATGTCTTCTACATTCACCCGCGTATCGAGCAGTTGCCCTTGCCAACCGGACTCGCGCGCCAACGCACCTTGAATACGTAGCACGCCAGAGGCAGGGACGCCTTGCCAGCGTAAATCCAGCTGATGCTCGGCTTCATCACCGCGGACGGTAAGATCTAAGCTCTCTAAACGCAGCGTTTGATAGCGCCCTCCCAGTACAGACACATTCAGGTTGCCACCTAAGGTATCCTTGAAGGCCAGCGCGCCGTCTAAGGTAAGCTGATTGATGCGAAGATCTTGCCAGCGCAACTGCTTGGCATCGACGGCCAGTTTGGCATCGGGATGGGCAAAGGGCCCGCTCAGACGCGCATCGCCACGAATCACACCAGTTAACATCGGTAATGATTGAGACAGGTCAGCAATATCCACCGATAGCCCCATTTGCCACTCGTCACGCACTTGTCCTTGTGCAGTAATACGGTTAGGGCCGTGGGAAAACGTCAGACCGGAGGTAGAAACGCTAGGTTGTCCATCGCCATCACGATCATGGGCATTGAGCGCGCCAGATACCAAAAGGGGGAGTTGCTGAAGCTCACCATGAATAACCAAGGTTGGCATAGATACATCCCAACCACCCTGTGGCGTTAAGCGCCCACGATGACTCACGGCGCCGGTGAGATCACCATTCACTTCAGGCCATTGCCGCTGAGGCTGAATATGGGCAAAGCCTAACTCGGCTTGCCAAAAAGGCACGCTGGACCAATCCACGCTGGCGCGCCCAGCAACAGTACCACCGAGTGTTTGTGCCTCAAATTGCGAGAGCTTGAGCGCCGAGAGGCTACCTTGCCCGGCAAGGTTTAGTTGTGTTTTCGGCACCTCAGGACCGTCGACGTCACTTTGTAGCCCCAGCTGATAGTCAGATAAGTCACCATCGGCGTGAAAGTGTAGCTCGCGTAATGCCGCGATCGCTTTCCCCGTCAGCGGCCACGCCAATGCCTCGCTATCCAATTGCACGGCAAAAGGTAAGTTCGGTGCCAGCACGTTTGCTTCTCCCTCAAGCGTCGCCGTCACCGGGCCGCGCGCGCTCGCGTTTAGCTTAAGCGCGGCAAGACTTCCTGAGGCCGACAGCGATAAAGCTTGGCCTTGGAGCGATGCCAAGTTCGTGGTCAACTGTGTTTCTAAGGTCAGTGGGTACTCACCTTCCAACAGAATATCGCCAGAAAGCTTAGCCGTGCCCTGAGGGGCGGCCACCGAAAAATGGTCAATCGTCACCGCACTGCCTTTGACGGCGCCGACGAGATCTAACGAAGAAAAAGTATGTACTGTACCGGCGTCAATACGAGTATCGCGTAGGCTAAATTGCTCAACATTGATATTTAGCGGCACATGAATAGACGGCAAGCGGAGCCCTGGATAATGAAAAGGGGCACTCGAGGCGTCGCTATCAGGTTTACCAACCGCACGGTCGGTATTTTCTTGATCACTGTCGTTGGTGGGCAGGGTAACCACCAGCTGCTGCCACTTTGTGGGCGATAAGGTTAATGTGTCTCCCTCGACATGCACACCGCCTTGAAGCTGCTGCCAGTCAATCGCCTGTCCCGCCACCTGAATCGCCACATCATTGAATGCAAACGCGTTAATATGTATCGGTAGCGGCGATTGGATCCTCGCGGTAGACGGCTCGGCGGCGGTGTTGTCATCGCTTGGCGGGAAATTAAGCGCAAGCGTTACCCCTTCAGCCGCCAGTTGTTCGACACAGATTGATGGGGTAAGTAAGCACTTACCTTTTATCTCAATCCCCAGCTTATTAGCGGCCAATTGGATTTGCTCATCCTGATATTGCAGACCACGAAGTTCAAAGCCGGTCAGCAAAGTGCCCTCGGCTTGTTCAAGCGATAATGCAGGTATAGCTTTCTGTGCCCCCCACACTCCAACTTGTAACCCGATCGGCGTAAATAAGGTGGTGGACACCAAACCTACCAGCGCAAATATCGTGATTAATAGAATCAAAGTTAATCTAACCAACCACCGGCTCATAATTCAGGCCCCAACGTCAGGTGCACACGAAAGTCGTCATCGTCATTATCAAAACCATGGGCGACATCAAGGCGAATCGGGCCCACCGGTGATGACCAACGAATGCCTGTCCCGGCCGCGCGCTTCCATGACAAATGGTTGGTCCACGCATCGCCGCCGTCAGCAAACACCGCCCACCACCAATTGCCACCAAGACGATACTGATATTCTAAAGTCCCGGTTAACATATAGCGTGCACCACTTAACTGACCGCTGTCATCGACAGGCGAGACGGTTTCATAGCCATAACCACGAATGCTGTTATCCCCCCCAGCGAAAAAGCGTAATGATGGTGGTGCTTCACGAAACTCCTCGGAAATCAGGGCGCCACCATGACCCGGAGTAAGCCACGATGATTCTTATTTAAACTGCGAATCCAAGCACTACGACCTTGAAGTCGCAGCAAGCTAATATCCGACAGCCACGCGGGATCGGCTGCCTCCAGCGTCAGTGATTGCTTGTCTCCCCAATGCGGCATCAGACCACCACGCACGCGCGTTCGGGTAACGTTGACGCCCGGCAGCACCACGCTGACGATATCTTCATCTTGCCCTTGGCTATAGTTTTCGTACAGCCAGCGCAGCGATACACTGCGCTGCCAGCCGGTATCATAAAGCCAGTGTCGGGAGACAGAGGTCGTCGCTTCAAAACTGGTGGTATCGCGTTGGTCTGTATTTTTTAACCCCAGCTGAACTTGATAATATTCCCGTGAAACATCGTCAAGCGGCACTTTATAGGTAGAAGTAAGGGTTTGCTCTGGCTGAGAAACCGCCAGTGATGTGCTCAGGCTATGCCCCCTTGAATTATACCAAGGCTTACGCCAATTAAGCTTAAGACGCGGACCAATGTCGGTGGAATACCCCACCCCAGTTTCAAACTTGTTGCGCGCTTCCGGGGTCAACGTCACCTTGATCGGCACTTCATTGTCCTCGGCGTCTTCCATATCCGCTTGGACTAATGCACTGGCAAACCAGCCCGTATTTGCTAACGCTTGGTTAAACTCGCCTAAGTCAGTAACTTGATAGAGATCACCTGGTGAAAAATCTCGCAGTGTATCAAGTCGCTTATGCTGGATTTGCGAGCCTTGATAATCGATCGCACCAAAATGATAACGCTTGCCACTGGCAAAATGCAGACGAATAAAGGCTTGCTGGCGGTCAGGCGCAACTTCGAGCCGGGCTTGCGTAAAACGACCATCAAAATAGCCCTTTTTCACGGCTAAGCTCTGGATCTGACTTTTGAGTGACTCATAATCACTGTGATTGAGCCGATGACCAGGTTGCGGTCCTTTCGCTTTAAGCGAATGAAAGTCATCATCCATCGCAGCTTCACCGGAAAAGACGACATCGACTTGCGCCACGTTGACCGGGGGGCCAGGCTTAACGGAGACAACCAGGGTATCGCCCTCTGGCTCGTTCAGCGTGATTTTTGGCTGATAGTAGCCTACTGCCTGGAGTGCTTGTCGGACATCGCGCTCGACACGCGCCTTAAACCGATACGACCCATCGCGTTCTTCGGGCGCGATCGCCGCCAAATAGGTTGCTACATTTTGTTGCGCCTCCCCCTCGAGTCCTTGGAGCTCAACGTCGAGGCTCGCGCGTACCCAGCTAGGTAGCAGTAAAAAAGCGATCGCAATAAGGGAGAGTTTACGTATCTTCATGCAATGAGAACCATTACTAGGGTGCCGCTCAACAAAATTGATGATATCTTGCCATATTACGCGTTGAGCTGGGCTTGATGCTAGCGCCATTCACATCAGTCCACACCCAAAGCGGTTTCATACAACACATAACGCTTTTCATCACAGCAGTAAAAGGATGCCTATGTCGATGCAATCTTCGTTCAGCCAACCCGATAATGCGATTGCGGATCGTGCTGATGCCATCACGCCCACCGAGCCACATGCCGTATTTGGGCAACCTATCACAACGGCCCCAGCGAACGGTCAGAAACAGGTCATTTTAGGGATGGGCTGTTTTTGGGGAGCGGAACGCAAACTCTGGCAACAACCAGGTGTAGTCATGACCTCTGTTGGCTACTGCGGTGGGGTAACACAACACCCGCGCTATCAAGATGTCTGTACGGGTCAAACAGGCCACGCCGAAGTGGTTAATGTCATTTTTGACCCGAGTGTCACCAGTCTGGACGCTTTATTGACGATCTTTTGGGAAAACCACGATCCAACTCAAGGGTTGCGCCAAGGTAATGACGTGGGCCCACAGTACCGTTCAGCCATTTATTACTGTGATCCTGCCGATCGCGCGACGGTAGAAGCCAGCTTTGCCGCCTATCAAGCCGCTTTAAAAGCAGCGGGCAAGTCGGATGCCGTCACCACAGAGATCGCCCCCGCAGGTACTTATTTCTTAGCAGAAACAGACCATCAGCAGTATCTGCACAAAAATCCCCAAGGCTACTGCGGCTTGGGTGGCACCGGCGTTTGCTTCCCGCCACAATAGTCTGAAGGCACGCAAAAGTCTGATGACACGCAAACTCAGAGATAAAAAAACACGTCATTAGACGTGTTTTTTCTGCATCGCACGTTTTTTATGCGGTGATGGCCATCGATTTAATTTCTTTATTTACTTCGTCATGACCGAGAGTGCACGTTTATCACTGTGTCCTGGAGGTAGCAAACGCCCACCATCAAACTCAAACGCGCCGACACCTTCAATATAAAGTCGGCCCTTAAAAAATCGTTTCACATATCGCGCAATCTGGGTTGGTCGATATTGACGAAAGATGCGAAGCATAGGGATCCCTTTATTTCTCAACCAAGTCTGATGAACAGACCGAAACAGTAACAACGCACTTTCACCGTTTCTCGGTAAATCATGTGTTACCACCTTGGAGCACCGAATATTATCTGGCAATCTCCACGTATAAAGCTAAGCAAGCAAAGTGCCATCTTATTCTGATGACAAGCACAGAATTAGAGCCTACTGGGCACGAAAAGTTCCTACCTTAGATCAATACGCGCGCTTTGAAGTGACGATCACTGGATAAAACTCCGATCTTGCGCACGGATTAACTCTTGGCACTTGGCACAACGCACTGTCTGGCGTAACCATAGATAACTTGGCACCGAATGCCAAATAATGACCACAGACATGGATGATAAAGCATGAACAAAACCCTACTTGCTCTCACTTTTGCGTTATTCACAGGCACCAGTTGGGCGCACACGATCCAAAACGGTGCACCTTTACCGTCAGCCAAGGTCGCCGAGCACGGCGAACTAACCTTGAATGGCGACGATATCGTTTATCAAGCTTGGCAAACCGAACAGTTGCAGGAAAAAGTACGCGTGATCCAAGCCATTGCTGGACGCAGTAGCGCCAAAGAAATGAACGCCCCCCTCATGGCGGCAATTACCGCCGCGGATTTTGACGATGCACGCTATCAAACCACCACCATCATCAATCAAGATGATGCCATGTGGGGAACTGGCGGCTTTGTAAAATCGTCAGCCGAAGACAGTAAACGCGAATTTAGCTGGTCATCGATTGTGCTCGACGAAAATGGCAGTGTCGCAGAGGCATGGCGCTTAAAAGAAGAGAGCTCGTTGATTGCCGTACTGGATGATAAAGGCATGGTGCGTTTTGTAAAAGAAGGCAAGCTAAACGAGGATGAAGTGAATCAAGTTGTCAGCTTGGTGACAGAGCTGGTAAACCAATAATCATATCGCGGGCAAGGCCCGCGCTTTCATTTCAGACTTGGCGTTCAAGGCTACAATTGTTATGTTATCACATTACTCAATAACCTCATGGACGTCTGGATGACTCGGCGAGTGCTCGTCAACCTGCTATTTGTATTGGTGCTTAGCCAAGCCGGACTGTGGGCGCACCATCAAGTCGACACCTTAGCCCCGAGCCATCACAGTGAGCATTGTGGTGTCTGTCATCTCATCCCACCAGCAATACTGGCTTCCAGTATCGTGACACCGACGCCCACCTATGCTGCCAATACCCTCATCGTTTGGTCAAAACCTCAGCGAGCTTATCGTACCGCTATTGCCTTTTCGGCGCGCGCCCCACCGAGTGAAATAAATGCCTTCATTATCTAATTCATTTATTCACGAGGAGAAACCACATGAAAGCTCGTTTATTACCCAGCGTTATCACTATGGCCATCGCGACCACCTCTGCAGCAACATTAGCCGATGAAGCCAGCTATCAGTCGTTCGATGCCCACGTCCACGGGGAGGTAGCACTGAGCCTCGCCCAAGACGGTGAGCGCGTATTCATTGAGTTAACGGCCCCCGGCAATGATGTGGTCGGCTTTGAACACCAGCCTAAAAACGCCGCCGACCAGCAAGCGGTCGAAGATGCCTATGCGCTTCTGCGTGATGGTGGAAAACGCTTCCAACTTGCTGAAGCAGCGAATTGCCAGCTTGCCGAGACCAAAGTCACTAGCAGTTTTGACGACTACGATGAGCATCACGGCCATGACGAACACCACGGCCACGACGAACACCATGACCACGACGAGCACCATGACCACAATGAACACCACGGTCATGACGAGCACCATAACCACGACGAGCACCATAACCACGACGAGCACTACGGCCATGACGAGCATGATCAGGGTAACCACAACACTTTATCCGTGAACTATCAATTCGTTTGCCAAACCCCACAAGCCTTCACCGAATTGAAAACGGATTGGTTTAGCCTGTTCCCCAACACAGAAGCCATCAAAATTCAGGCCGTCACCGATGATAAGGTCTGGGTTGACACCTTGATTCGTGCTAAGTCGCACATCCAGTGGTAGTGAAAAAAGGAGGCGGGGCGCATCCAGTGCCCCTGTCAGGCATGATAACCATCAAACAACTAGGTTTTACGTGGCCGGGCCAGCCGCAACCGATCCTTGATATCGACAGTTTTGCGGTCAATGCTGGCGAGCATATATTTTTACAAGGTCCCAGCGGCAGTGGTAAATCCACCCTGCTAAGCCTGATTGCGGGTATTCATATCCCCCAGACGGGTACGCTGACGGTCAATCATCAAGCGCTAACGACACTGAATGATCGCGAGCGTGATCAATTCCGTGCTAACCACATTGGTTATATTTTTCAGCAATTTAATCTGCTGCCTTATTTATCGGTGATCGATAATGTCACCGTGCCGCTGCGCTTTTCTCATTTGCGTCGTCAGGCGTTGACACGATCGCCTCATCAAGAGGCCGCCACCTTGCTCGACCAATTGGGCTTATCCACAAACTGCCACCACCAGCCGGTCACCGCGCTGAGTATCGGCCAGCAACAACGGGTCGCGGCGGCGCGGGCGCTGATTGGTGCGCCGGCATTAATTATCGCTGACGAGCCGACTTCTGCGCTCGACGCTGACACCCGCAACACTTTTATTCAGTTGCTTCAAGACCGATGTCGTGACGCGAATAGCAGCTTATTATTTGTTAGCCACGACAGCCAATTAGCTAGCTTGTTTGATCGTGATGTGTCGCTACCTAGCCTGAATCGCGCCATGCTGAATCGTGCCATACATCGCAAGGAGGCTCACCAATGATTTCGCTATTGGGACTGGCGGGACAAAGCCTTAAAAATCGTCGTGCCACCGCGCTGCTTTCTTTACTGACCGTCACTATCGCCGTGGTGCTGTTGCTCGGGGTGGAGAAGGTGCGCACCCAAGCTAAAGCCAGCTTTGCCAACACCATCTCCAACACCGATTTAATTGTCGGTGCCCGCTCCGGTCCCATTAATTTACTGCTCTATTCCGTGTTTCGGATTGGTAACGCCACCAACAATATCGGCTGGGAAAGTTATCAACGCCTTCGCGAGCACTCAGATGTGAGTTGGACCATCCCCATTTCACTGGGGGACTCTCACCGCGGCTTTCGCGTGGTCGGCACCAGCAATGATTACTTTGACCATTATCAATATGGTCAAAAACAACCACTCGCCTTTCGCCAAGGCAGCCAATTTTCCAGCTTATTTGATACCGTAATTGGTGCCCAGGTGGCGAAAGAGCTGGGATACAAAATGGGCGATAGTCTGATCATTGCCCATGGACTGGCCGATAAAAGCTTTAATCAACACGATAATCTGCCGTTTACTGTCACCGGTATTTTGGCGCCCACCGGTACGCCCGTGGACCGCAGCGTACATGTGTCGCTCGAAGCTATCGAAGCGATTCATGTCGGCTGGGAAAGTGGCGCACGACTTGGCCAAGGCCTCACTCAAGACCAAGCGCAGCAGCGTGAATTGCAGCCCGAACAACTCACTGCAGTGATGGTGGGTCTAAACAGTAAAATCAAAACGTTTGCCGTCCAGCGTTGGGTTAATACTTATCCACGCGAGCCATTAACCGCCATCATGCCCGGCATTGCCTTGCATGAGCTTTGGGGCATGATGCGCGTGGGCGAGCAAGCGCTATTAGTCATCGCTGGATTTGTCGCCGTCGCTGGATTATTAGGCATGCTCTCTAGTCTGCTAACCAGCCTGAATGAGCGACGTCGAGAAATGGCAATCTTACGGGCGATGGGCGCGCGTCCTTTGCATATTATTTTGCTTCTGGTCAGTGAGGCGGTCGCGATCACCGTCGCAGGGATCGTCTTTGGTGTGCTCCTGCTTTATGGCGGGCTGGAGCTGGCGCAGCCTTATATCCTCAGTGAGTTTGGCTTGTTCTTGCCACTCAACTGGCCGTCTTCTTATGAGCTATCACTGATGGCAGGTGTGTTAATCGCCGGTTTTATCGTGGGCTTGATCCCGGCCTGGCGGGCCTATCGACAGGCGCTCGCCGATGGCATGACAATAAAGGTATAACAGATGAAAAAACGGATAACGCTCGGTCTTATCGCTTTACTGACCGGCCTTTTGAGCTCGCTTGCTTGGGCAAGCAGTGAGACACTCACGCTCGATTGGATAGATTTAGTTCCTGAGCACGAACGCGCCCAATTTGATAGCCGCGGGATGCCGGAAATCAGCCACGACAGTGAGAATCCACAAAGTCTTGTCGGCTCAGTTCGCCCGGAGCTCAACAACAGCCAGGTCAAAATCCCCGGCTTTGTGATCCCGTTAGAGGGTGACGATAAAGTGGTGACCGAATTCTTGCTCGTTCCCTTTCTTGGCGCCTGTATTCATGTTCCACCCCCGCCCCCTAATCAGATAATTTATGTAAAGTTTGCCGATGGCGCGCCGATTCAACAGTTATGGGATGTGGTTTATGTCGAAGGCACGCTGAAAACCGAACATGTCAGCCATGACTTGGCAGAAGTGGGTTATGTGCTACAAGGCACAACGCTAAGCGCCTACGACGACGGGTAGATTTCTATCAATCAGTGAGCTGGATCGGCGCCGATACCATTGTCAGGCAATATAATGAGACAATATCGCTAGTGCGCCGATATAAATGGCGATCAATAGTAAATTGATGGAGTTAGGTTTTTGCCTTCGCACACGCATCCCTACGCTTGATAAAAAAACACCATAATGTTAACAAATTTAATCAATAATTAACATATTTGCCAGTATTAAATTTTGCTGACAATCAGTGTGAGAACCGCATGGCAGAGCAAGACAAACCCGTGGTCGTCGACGCCCACCCAGAGAAACGGCAACACCAAGACCACAGCTATAAAGAAGACGCTGATCTACGCGGCAGCAAAGGACGACTCAAAGCGATTGCGAGCGAGTATCAGGTTGATGCTCGCTTACAAGACGTGGAGCAAGAAGATCTCGCCCACCGTAGCGCGAATCGTCAACGCCAAGTAATGCAAAAGCAACAAGCCAACCTCGAGGCGATCATTGCGCATACCTACGAAAGTTGTCACAGTGAAACCGCTCAAACGCCGGATCCGGATTGGTTAGTGCGCTTTTTCGACTTAGCACGCAATATTCACGGCCACGCCATGCAACAGCTTTGGGCCAAGATCCTAAAACAAGAGATGTTGCGCCCGGGCAGTACCTCGATCAAAGCACTCACCCTGTTAGAGACCATGACCCAGCGCGAAGCACAAGCACTGCAACGCGCCTGTGCCCTTTCGAGCACCTTTGGTCAAGACAGCACTAAAAAGTTAGTGACTGGCTTTCGACGTCGTCAAGGTTTGGTGCAACTGATCCGCCCAGAGCCGCCACACAAACTCTCGCTTGGGCATTACCAGCTTTCTTATACCGACTTGATGTTACTGATGGATTTGGGACTGATCCTGCGCACCGAGTTAGAGTCTGGGATCATTGATATGCATCCAGCTATGCCATTTACATTGCAAGACACCCAATACATGCTCACGCCGCTCCACAAAGGGATGCGCCTTTATTATTACCGCTTTAGCCCCACCGGCCATGAGCTGGCCAAACTGGTCGGAAAGCGCGTACATACTGATTACCACCATGCCATTTGCGATCTGCTCGCCGAGGGCTTTGAGATGCACAGCGATATAGGCGATACGGTCAATACCCATGCGTGATTACGTTTAGGTGCGCAGCACCCTCCGCTCACGCAACACGTCAAGACACGCCGCTACATGCTCAGCCACACTCTGCTCGCCGGTTAAATGGATCGCCGGCGTTTGCGGTGGCTCGTAGTCGGACGAGATACCGGTAAATGCCGGGATCTCACCAGCACGCGCTTTTTTATAGAGCCCTTTCGGATCGCGCTGCTCACACACTGCCAGCGGCGTATCAACAAAGACCTCGATAAACTGCCCCTGAGGCAAACGCTCGCGCACCATTTCTCGCTCCGCACGGAACGGTGAGATAAAGGCACTGAGGACAATCAGGCCAGCATCGGTCATCAACTTAGCCACTTCACCAATTCGGCGAATATTCTCGCGCCTGTCTTGATCAGAGAAGCCTAGATCGCAACATAAGCCATGGCGAATATTATCGCCATCCAGCAAATAGGTATGATGTCCTTCTGCTACCAAGGCCGCCTCTAGCGCACCCGCGATGGTCGATTTGCCCGAGCCAGACAAGCCGGTAAACCACAGTACCACCGGCTGCTGCTGCTTTTGTTTGCTACGCGTTGCTTGGTCAACATGGTGCTGATGCCAAACCACATTAGGATCGGATGACGATAAAATCGTGTGAGTCATAAAAAGCCTTTCCATCCGTCACGCCAATAGTTTTGTGTTATCACGATTCACCCATTGTCTTATCATTTCCTTTATAAGGCCCCCTATCCGGCTGGCGATAGACGTCGCCAAACCGGCCTATGGCTCATTAACAGCCAAGGTATTATCTATCCCAGTAGACCAAGATCCCGCGCTTGCCAGTGCGGAAAGTGCTTGCGGATCAGCTGGTTTAACTCAAGCTCAAACGCTGAGAACGACGAGGTGGTTTGCGGCTGCGTCTCAGCCACATGGCGGATCATGCCTGCGCCGACCGTCACATTGGTGAGGCGATCAATTAGGATAAAGCCACCAGTATTCGGGCTATCGTAATAGGTATCCAGCGGCACCGCTTCGCTCAGGGTCAAGGTGCAACGACCTATGCCATTGAGCGGCAAGGTGTCTGCGTCATGAGTGTTAAGCGTATTAACATCGACCCCATACGACAGCGCTTCGACCTGCGCCGAAGTTTTTTTGCTGGCTAGCTGAATGTCGTACTCGCGTCCTGATGCCAGCGGGGTTTGCGTCATCCATACCACATCGGCGTCAAATCGTTGCCCCACCGCGACGTCATCATCCGCACGCACCAAGAGATCACCGCGCGAAATATCAATTTCTCTATCCAAAGTGAGGGTGACCGCTTGGCCACTAAAGGCAAATTGACGATCACCGTCAAAGGTGACGATGCGCGCGACCTTCGCGGTAAGCCCAGAGGGGAGTACCTTAACCTCATCGCCCACATGCAATTCGCCACTGGCAAGGGTGCCTGCATAGCCACGGAAGTTCAGATCTGGTCGATTGACATACTGCACCGGAAAACGGAATGCGCCCGTCCCGCGCGATTTTTCAATGTCGATGGCTTCTAGCTGGCTGAGTAGCGGCTCGCCTTGATACCACGCCATCGCGTCACTGGCATTGACCACGTTGTCGCCTTCCAGTGCCGACAAGGGCACCATAGACACTGACAAGCCGGGGTTGAGCTGATCGGCAAACGCCAAATATTGCTCTTGGATTTCATTAAATCGGGCTTGGCTATATGCCACCAAATCCATCTTGTTCACCGCTACCACAAAATGCTGAATACCCAGCAAGTTAGCGATGTATGAATGGCGGCGGGTCTGATCCAAGATGCCGTGGCGCGCGTCGATTAAGATCACCGCCACGTCACAAGTCGACGCACCGGTGGCCATATTACGGGTGTACTGCTCATGGCCTGGGGTATCGGCAATGATAAACTTACGCTTGGAGGTGGAGAAATACCGGTACGCCACATCAATGGTGATCCCCTGCTCGCGCTCAGCTTGTAGGCCGTCTACCAATAGCGCCAGATCCGGTTTCTCGCCCGTGGTGCCGACTCGCTGACTGTCGGCATGAACAGCAGCAAGCTGATCTTCATAGATCTGCTGTGAGTCATGCAGCAAACGGCCAATCAAGGTCGATTTACCGTCATCGACCGAGCCACAGGTCAAAAAGCGCAATAAACTTTTGTGTTGGTGCTGTTGCAGGTAACCCTCAATGCCCAGATCGGCTACCTGTTGTTGAATTGCTGGATTCATGACTGCTCCTTAGAAATAACCCTGACGCTTCTTGCGCTCCATGGATCCGGACTGATCGTGGTCGATCGCCCGCCCTTGACGCTCACTCGAGGTGGCGACCAACATCTCTTCGATGATCTCTGGCAAGGTGGTCGCGGTGGATTCAATCGCCCCCGTGAGTGGGTAGCAGCCCAGCGTGCGAAACCGTACCGATTTGTGCATCACGGTTTCCTCTGGTCCAATCGGCATCCGCGCATCATCCACCATGTACAAAGTGCCGTCACGTTCGACCACTGGGTGTTCGGCGGCCAAATAAAGCGGGACAATGTCGATATTTTCCAGATAGATGTATTGCCAAATATCGAGCTCGGTCCAGTTAGAGAGCGGAAACACACGAATGCTCTCGCCCGGGTTCACTTGGCCGTTGTAATTGCGCCATAGTTCTGGCCGTTGGTTTTTCGGATCCCAGCGATGGTTCTTATCGCGGAACGAATAGACACGCTCTTTGGCACGGGATTTTTCTTCGTCCCGACGCGCGCCACCAAACGCCGCATCAAACTTATGCTGATCCAACGCCTGCTTCAACGCTTGGGTTTTCATGATATCGGTGTGCTTGTCGGAGCCGTGATCAAAAGGATTGATCCCCTGTGCCATCCCTTCTGGGTTTTGTGCACAATCAGATCCAGCCCCAGCGCCTTGGCAGTGCGATCGCGAAAGGCAATCATGTCGCGAAATTTCCAATCAGTATCAACATGCAACAGCGGGAACGGAATTTTCCCGGGGTAAAAAGCTTTGCGTGCTAAATGCAGCATTACCGACGAATCTTTACCAATTGAATAGAGCATCACGGGGTTATCGAACTCCGCCGCGACTTCCCGCAGTATATGAATGCTCTCGGCTTCCAACTGCTGGAGGTGAGTCAGTGTTTTTGCGTCCATCTTCATTATCCTTTAAGCGAAGTTAACCACAGCGGTGGGCGCTTGGGTGGGATCAGCATCGATTGCCACATTATTATCACCAAACCAGGTCAACTGACCGGCGAGGGCCGCGACTTCGCCTACCACGATCAGGGCGGGAGACGCGGCTTGCTCGGCCAGCGACGAGAGATTGTTGAGTTGACCAGTCAAGACTTTCTGCTCTGGACGCGTGCCGTTTTCAATCACCGCCACCGGCGTCGCCGGCGAGCGACCATGGGCCAAAAGTTGACTTTGAATGTGTGCCGATTTCATTAGCCCCATGTAAATCACCAAGGTTTGCTGTGCGCGTGCCAATGTGGCCCATTCCAAGGTGTCTTGTTCTTTTTTCAAATGACCGGTAATAAACAGCGCGGTTTGAGCGTGATCGCGATGGGTGAGCGGAATACCGGCATAGGCTGTCGCCCCGGCAGCAGCCGTGATTCCAGGCACCACTTGAAACGAGACACCGGCGTTGGCAAGGGTTTGTAATTCCTCACCACCACGGCCAAACATGAAAGGATCGCCCCCTTTTAAGCGCACCACCCTTTTTCCGGCCTGAGCATGCTCCACCAGCAGACGATTGATGTCGTCCTGGCTAACACTGTGGTAGCTCGCCCGTTTACCCACGCAAATCAGCTCCGCATCTCGGCGACACAGCTCCATAATCGGCTCAGCAACTAGGTAGTCGTATAACACCACATCGGCTTGTTGCATCAGTTGCAAGGCGCGCAAGGTCAGTAGCCCTGGGTCACCTGGCCCGGCGCCTATCAAAGCCACTTCGCCTTGGGTGGTGATTTGTCCACTAAGCTGTTCCAGCGCCTGCTCGGCTTGCTGGTGTTTGCCCGCCGCGACTAAATCGGCAAACCTGCCACTAAAGGCGGCCTCCCAGAATTTGCGGCGGCCCGTCAGCGTCGGAATGCGTGCTTTCAGTTTGTCGCGAAATGCGCCCGCCATTGCCGCCATCTTGCCGATGTGCTGAGGGACCAAGGTTTCAATTTTTTCACGGAGCATCCGCGCCAGCACGGGTGCTTTACCGCCCGACGAGATAGCAATGATGATGGGGGAGCGATCAACCAAAGAAGGGACAATAAAGCTGCACTTAGGGGTATCATCAACGACATTGACTAAGATATTGCGGCTGTCAGCAGCGGTACTGACCAACTCGTTGACTAAGGCATTGTCGGTCGCGGCAATCGCTAACATATTTCCATCCAAGAGCTCAGGGCGAAACGCCTCGCGCAAGACGGTCAGTTTCCCCTGCGCTTGCGCCTCGGCAATCTCGCGATCAATGTCTGGAGCCACCAAGGTGACCGCCGCGCCGACCTTGAGCAACATACGGGTTTTGCGCCACGCGACTTCGCCGCCGCCCACCACGAGGCAAGGACGCTGTTTAAGCTGAGCAAAGAGGGGGAGATAATCCATGTTCGCGCATTTCCTTGATGACAATACCGCCACTATATCGCCCCACAACTATTACCTGAAATTCTATAAATTCATTTTTTATTCTTTTTGGTGCTTTAGGAATGACGAATCCGCGAAGATCCTGAGCAATCTCATAATGACCGAGATCGCAAAGCGTTCAATCACTGCTTCAGATCGTTGAAACAGTTCGATAAAGCCGATCAAGCGCACAGCTTCATATGCACAATAAACGGCATAATTCACTCGCTTGATAACTAACGCACACTTTTCACTTGGAGATCCTGTTATGCGTTTGCTTCCTTCTGCTGTCGCCACCGCGGTGGTTGCCGGTTTATTTGCCGCATCTGGCAGTGCTTTTGCCGACACCATCAACCTGCGTGTGATTGAAACCACCGATATTCACACTAATGTGATGGATTACGACTACTACAAAAACAAGCCGTCACAAAAAATCGGCTTGGTACGCGCCGCAACCGTGGTCAAACAAGCGCGCGACGAAGCAAAGAATGCATTATTGGTCGATAATGGTGACTTAATCCAAGGCAGCCCGATGGGCGATTACATGGCGAGCAAAGGCATTAAACCGGGGGAAGTGCATCCAGTCTACAAAGCGATGAACTTGCTTAACTATGAAGTGGGAAATATTGGTAACCATGAATTCAACTACGGTTTGGCGTTTTTAAAAGAGTCGATTAACGACGCCAACTTCCCGTATATCAACGCCAATGTGTTTGATGCCGATAGCGGTGAGCACTACTTTGACCCTTACCTGATTAAAGATTATCAACTTCAAGACGAAGACGGTGACACCCATACCATCAAAGTCGGCTATATCGGCTTTGTCCCGCCACAGATAATGACTTGGGATAAAGCCAATCTCGAAGGAAAGGTGATCGCCAAAGACATTAAACAAACCGCAGAAAAGTTAGTGCCGGAAATGAAAGCCAAAGGGGCCGATGTGGTCGTGGCTATTCCTCACTCAGGTATTTCACAAGCGCCGTATAAAGCGATGGCAGAAGATTCTGTGTATTACCTCACGGATGTCGACGGCATTGATGCCATTGCCTTTGGTCATTCACATGCCGTCTTCCCTGGAGAAGACTTCGCCAATATTCCCGGTGCGGATATCGATAAAGGCACGATCAATGGTGTGGCCAGTGTGATGGCCGGCCGCTGGGGCAGCCATGTCGGTGTAATAGATCTGGCGCTCGAGCAAGTCGATGGTCAATGGCAAGTCACTGACAGTCAGGCTCAGGCGCGTCCGATTTTTGATCAGGCGAATAACAAGGCCTTAGTCGAGGCCGATGAAGCTTTGCTTAAGGCTGTGGAGTCAGACCATAAAGCCACACAAGATTTCGTCAATCAGCCAATTGGTCAAGCTAATGATGTGATGTATTCCTACTTGGCCCTGCTTCAAGACGATCCGACCGTACAAATCGTTAACCTCGCACAGCAAGACTATGTCGAGCGCATGATTCAAGGGGACCCTGACTTAGCCGATCTGCCGGTGCTGTCTGCCGCCGCGCCTTTTAAAGCCGGTGGTCGCAAAAACGATCCGAGCAACTTTACCGAAGTGGAGGCGGGCCAACTGACGTTCCGTAACGCCGCCGATCTTTATCTGTACCCGAATACCTTGGTGGCACTGAAAGTCTCTGGTGCCGAGCTTACCCAATGGCTAGAGTGCAGTGCCGGCCAGTTTAACCAAATCAATCCCAACACAGAGCAGCCCCAGTCACTGGTGAACTGGGATGGATTCCGCACCTATAACTTTGATGTCATTGACGGTGTCGAGTATCAGATTGATATCACCAAGCCTGCCCGCTACGACGGAGATTGCAATGAGGTCAATCCAGACGCGTCGCGAATCATCAACCTGACCTATCAAGGTGAGCCGGTTGACCCTGAGCAAACCTTCCTGATAGCGACCAACAATTACCGTGCTTATAGTGGTAAGTTCCCAGGCACCGGCAGCGACCATATCGCCTTTGCCGCGCCGGATGAAAACCGTACCGTGGTCGCCAACTACATCAGCCGTGTGAGTCAAGAAGAAGGCCAAGTCACAGTGAGTGCGGATAACAACTGGTCCATCGCGCCTATCGAAGGCGACGCTGTGGTCAGCTTTGAAACCTCACCAAGCGAGAAAGCGGCGCAATTTATCGAGCAAAAAGGCCAATGGTCAATGCGCCGCCAAGGCACTGATGAAGTGGGATTTGGCGTTTATCATGTTGATTTAAGCCAGCCTCGTCAGTAGCTGGTTAACGACACCCACTAAATAGCTTTTGAATACCGCAGCCTGTCTGCGGTATTTTTTTACTTTCCCCTTTGGAGTTTTGGTATGGATTGGCAAATCGTGACATTTGACGCGCTTGATACGCGCACCTTATTCACACTGATGAAATTACGGGTAGATGTGTTTGTAGTGGAACAAGCCTGTGCCTACCCAGAGCTTGATGCGCTCGACACCGCGCCAGAGACGCTGCATTTAATGGGCTGGCTGAATGGCGAGCTGGCGGCTTATGCCCGTGTGCTGGCACCAGGTGCAAGTTACTCAGGCGCCAGCATTGGCCGTGTGATCGTTGCGCCCGCTCACCGAAACGGTCAATGGGGGCATCAATTGGTTCGCCACGCGATTCAGGCTTGCCAGCAACATTGGCCACATGATGATATTGAGATTGGCGCACAAACACATTTACAGCGGTTTTATCAAACCCATGGCTTTTCGGCGTTTTCCGACGCCTACTTAGAAGATGGGATCCCCCATATTGATATGCGTTTATCGGTGAGTGACGCATCCGCCGTTTAAAGCAAAAAATCCCGCTGAATCAGCGGGATTTTGTTTTCATCTATTGGCGGTAAGACCTATTTGGTTAGACGGAAGCGCTGCATGGTCGTTTGCAGTGATTGCGCCAACTGGCTGAGCTCGCTACAGGCTTGTGCGGTTTGATCAGCACCGCCAGCGACTTCTTGTGACGAATCATTGATGCGCTCAATGTTACGGCTTAGCTCATCCGCTACCGAGTCTTGCTCGCCACAGGCACTGGCAATTTGCATGCCCATATCAGCGATGTTTTCCACTGAGGTTTCAATCCCACGCACCAGCTGTTGAGCCTGGTCGCCCTGCTCTACGCATTGCTCAATGCTTTCACAGCTTTGCGTAGTGGCATTGCGCGCTTGCGTGGCGTGTTGCTGCAGTTTTTCGATGATGGTGGTGATTTCGCCCGTTGAGTCTTGGGTACGGCCCGCTAAGGTACGCACTTCATCGGCCACCACCGCAAAGCCACGGCCCGATTCACCAGCACGCGCTGCTTCAATTGCCGCGTTCAACGCCAGTAAGTTGGTTTGCTCGGCAATATCACGAATAACATCCACCACCATGTTGATTTGTTTCGACTGCTGATCGAGCTCACTCACGGTATTGCCCGTTTGACGCATGTCCTCTGCTACTTTGCGAATCGAAGCAACCATGCCATCGATGTCTTGCGCCCCCATACGGGACTGCTCGCTCGCTTCGTTGGCGGCGGTGGATGAGCTTTCGGTATTCTGCGCCACGTCGGCAACGGTGGCTTTCATCTGCGCCATCGCGGTCGCCACTTGTGATACTTCATGTTGCTGGCTTTGCATCCCGCTTGAGGTTTGGCTCGATACGGCACTGACCTCTTCGACTGCACTGCTCAATTGGGTTACCGCGGCAATCACTTCTTCAATCAGCGTGCGCAGACTATCTTGCATGGCGATGCTTGAGTCTGCCAATTTACCCATTTCATCATTACCAATCTGGCTGCGATCCAATTGATAGCTCAAATCACCATCGGCAATCGCAGAAGACTGCTCCATCACTAAACGCAACGGATTGATGATCGCTCGAGTGAACACCACTGCCACCACAATCATAAAGGCGATTACCGCAAGCAGTACCCCAATAATAGTCATGCTCACCGTGGAAACCTGGCTAAGCATCGAGGTGCGGTTTTTAACGATAAAGCCTTGCATCAACTCAGACATTTCCGTTAAGGACTTATCTAACTGGCCGAAGGTACCAAATGATTTAGATAAAATTTGTTGTGCTGCGGTCAGTTGCCCGTCTTCAACACGGTCAGGAAAAGCACTGAGCTCTTGATTATATTTGTCCCAATTGTTCTGGATACGACTGAAAACGGCTTTTTCATCATCGTACCAAAGCGTCTCCTGGTAGGCGTCGAGAGCACGGCTATAATCGCGCTTCATAACATCGATCTCGCCCAAGATTTCACGTCGCTCTGCCGGATCACTAAAGGTAAGAACCGCATACTGATCCTGACGAATACGAACGATTTCTTCGCTAAGTCGTTCGATCTCAAGCACTGCGGGAAGGGTGTCGTCAGTAAAGTTCAGCATATTATCGCGCATGCCGCTGACTTGGGTGAAGATGTAAAACCCAAAGATCACGACAGCAATACCAATGAGGGAAAAAGCCGCGGTAAACTTTTTGCCAATAGATAGATTTTTCAACATGGAAAAGCGAGTCCTCAACAAATTAGTGATTAGCGTGTTAATGCCTAGACATCCATGTTGAGGCGGGCTTGCGTGTCTGTCCTACACAGCGGCGCGAATACTAGCACAAAAAATAACCAAAGTGTGATGAAAGACTCATTATTTTCGTAAAAAGTATGTCATACAACACTGGCTTGTTTGGCAGGCATTCACACCCTTAACCGCAATTTGTCCCTTTTCCGCCTCAATGATGCAATGTATCCAGCCGTATTGACTGATTTATAAAAAATAGCTTAAAAATCGTGCTGCAGCGACTTTAATCACAAAATTGCGCAAAAAACAGACAGAGTAAGGACTATAAAAGACAGGGAAGAGACCGAAAGCACCACCTATCAATGCCTTCGGTTAGATTGACGGTTTCAAGAAACTAACGTTGACGGGCAAAACCGCCATCAGAAAGGCGAAAATACAGTGCGGATTGACCTTTCTCCGTTTCGATCTGCAATATATCTAGCGCGCCACTGGATGTCCGTTTAAAACGAATCCATTGGCCAGGCTGAATGCGACTGATAGGTTTGCCTTCACCTTCAATATTGGCAATCGAATACAAGTCCGTTAAGGCGAGATCGTAGCGTCGGAACACTTTGGCCAAGGTATCACCAGACTCAATTTGATGACGTGTCCAAGCGCTCTCTTCTGCGGTTGAGGCCTTCTGTGACGTCGCAGAGTCAGCCACTGACGATGCGTTTTGTGACGCTGTTGACGATGGAGCTGTTGACGATGATAACGAACGGCTCGCATCTGGATTGATCGCAACCGGCTGTCGCGCCTGGCGCACAGGTTTATCCGATGACGACTCAGGCGGCGTGGGGCTAGGAAGTAAGGCCAATACCACAACGACGGGAACCAGGATCATCAACAGTCGCCGGTGGAGACGAGGCAGGTGGCGCCACGCGTGTTGTATTCGCGTTAGCATCGCACTGTGACGACTTAACGTCGCCGCTTGCTCTAAAACAGTGGTGAGTTTGTCTCCACCTTTCGCACGCAGTTTATCCCAGAGCGCTAGTATTGCTGTTAACTTCATTGCCACTCCGCGCATATATTGTTGTTTTGTCCTCACATTGGACGCCTTTTTGGCACAAAAGTTTACCCACGAATCCATCACCTGTTATCCTTTCACACTTTATTGACCCACAAAAGAGAGACGTTATGTCTGACGTACAACTGGAAACCGTCGAACAGAAGGCCAGCTATGGCATCGGCCTACAAATGGGCCAACAACTTGCGGGCAGTGGCCTTGAAGGTTTAAACGTCGATGCGATTGCCAAAGGCATCAGCACGGCCTTAGCTGGCGAAATGCCAGAGATCGAAATTGATGACATTAATAACGCATTGCGTGAGCTTCACACAAAAGCGGAAGAAGTTCGTCAAGAAGCTGCAAAAGCACAAGCCGCAGAAGGCGATACTTTCTTGGCTGATAATGCCAAACGTGATGAAGTGACGGTAACCGAATCAGGCCTACAGTACGAAGTGCTGGTACAAGGCGACGGTGACATCCCAACCAGCGATAAGCAGGTACGTGTGCACTATCATGGCCAACTGATCGATGGCAGCGTTTTTGATAGCTCAGTTACGCGTGGCGAACCGGTCGAGTTCCCAGTGACTGGCGTGATTAAAGGTTGGGTGGAAGCCCTGCAAATGATGCCGGTTGGCTCTAAGTGGAAACTGTATGTACCACAAGATCTGGCCTACGGCGAGCGTGGTGCTGGCGCAGCAATCCCGCCATTTGCTGCATTAGTATTTGAAGTAGAGTTGCTTGATATCCTGTAAAACGGATCAGCGCTTGAATAACAAGCAAAGCGATGCCAATC
The DNA here is from genome assembly GCF_013366455.1 of Salinivibrio sp. EAGSL. Lineage (NCBI taxonomy): Bacteria > Pseudomonadati > Pseudomonadota > Gammaproteobacteria > Vibrionales > Vibrionaceae > Salinivibrio > Salinivibrio sp. EAGSL. Next base: position 114,598 of record NZ_JABWMG010000004.1, read on the forward strand.
GGCATCGCTTTTTTTGTACTGATTACTGCACGTATTCACGTGGGTTGACCGCGCCCCACCAGCTGTATATCTCAGGGAAGATCACATCCGCACTCGATTCATACTCTTCAGCGCCAATGGTCTCCTCCCCTTGCTGACCAAAGAGCACCACTTCATCGTTTGGCATCACTTGATCCGCAATCTCGGTAATATCGACCATAATGGTGTTCATGGATGAAACACCGACCACGGGGACTCGGTGACCTTGAATCAAGACATCAGCGTTGTTGCCCATTTTACGTGGCACACCATCCGAATACCCCACCGGTAGGTTCGCCAACACCGAATCACGCTTTAGCGTATAGGTACTGTCATACCCCACGGTGCTGCCTTCAGGCAAGTGATGCACAGAGGCCACTTTAGTTTTAAAGCTCATGATCGGTGGCAGTTCACGGTTAGTGGGCTGATCGCCATACAAGGCGCCTCCCGGACGAACCATATCAAGATGGCCTTCAGGAACATTCAGGGTCACAAAAGAGTTCGCCGCGTGCAGCAATACGTCTTCACGTTGAAGCCCAGCTTCCTCTATTAGCCATTCGCTGTTCGCAGTAAACTGTCCTAACTTGCTACGAACATACTCCGCTTCATAGTTAGGAAAGTGAGTCATGATACCGACGACGTTAAAGCGTGGGTCGGTAGCGATATCCACCGCAACTTGTTTGCCAGATTCCTCGTTCATCTCAATACCATTACGCCCCATACCTCCGGCATTAAAGGCCATATGGACCGGAATGGTAATATCATGCTTGTCGGCTAACTCACGCATTTGCTCGGCTTGCTCTGCCGAGCCAATGAGCTCTTGCATGTTCAATGCTAATGCACTTTCCATTTCCTGCAAGGTCGCGGTCCGTACACGCATGATCTCTCCGGTAAAGCCGCCTTCGCGCAACGTCCGAGCTTCTTCATTACTGGCAATACCAACACAGTCGATACCACTTGCAATCACGGTGGGCAATAAGCCTGCAATACCATTGCCATAGGCATCCGCTTTCATGACGGCACAGATTTTCGTCCCTTCACTGACTTGCTGTTGAACACGTTGAATATTGTTAGCAAAAGTGGCCGTGTTCACTTCCAGCCAGCCGTTGCCGTGCCCCATATAACGCTGGTTAGCATCAGACGTGGAGGGAGCTGCTGATGTATAGTCAATGACCGCCGGGGCGCCAATGGCAACGACACCGGCGACGGCAAGCGCGACTAAAGATAGTTTTTTGTTCATAAGATTCACTGTTGGTCACATTAATGGCGCATCCGTGACACGTTGCGAATAAAAGTATTAGGCTCTTATTCACTGCCTCCTAGCTTTACCCGCTATTTATAGCACAAAACACGCCACGGCTGATGAGTTACTCAGTTAAAGAGTAGACAAACTCAGTGAAATTGAACAAAAAAATGCCATCACAAGGTGACACTATTTAAGGGCCGAGAGTTAGTTACATTCTTTCTCGGCGGGGCTATTCTCGACGAGGCTATTCCCGACGGGGCTATATCTCCGAACCATCATTTAAGTCGTCCTCATGCAAGCCGCACTCGCGTTTGAGACCAAAAAACCGTGTTTGCTCTTCACGCATGCCCGGTTCTAACCGCTGGGTGGTATGAACATCCCCCACCGACACATAGCCTTTTTCGCGCAATGGATGATAAGGCAAGTCATGCTCGCGCAGGTAGTCATCGACCTGTTGGTTCGACCAATCAATCACAGGCAAGAACTTAAACACCCCATGCTGGACACTGAGTATCGGCAAATTAGCACGAGAGTCAGATTGACCTCGGCGGAGCCCAGAAAACCAGGTCCCGGCTTTTAGCTCTCGCAGCGCACGCTTCATCGGCTCAACTTTGTTGATTTGATTATATTGGCTGATCCCCTCCACGCCTTGCTCCCAGAGTTGGCCGTAACGCGCTTCTTGCCACGCGGGGGAAAGCTCAGCACGATAGACGCGCAAATCCAAGTTAAGCCGTGCAGTTAAGGTATCGATAAACCGGTAAGTCTCGGCAAATAAGTAGCCCGTGTCGGTTAAGATCACCGGAATGTCGGATTTCACCTGACTCACTAAATGAAGCATAAGCGCTGCCTGTACACCAAAGCTGGACGACAGAACACATTGCCCCTCGAGATGCTCAAGTGCCCAGGCCACACGCTCAGGCGCCGAAAGTGACTCCAAGGTGGCATTGACCTCCGCCAATGCCAAGGCTTGCTGGCTTTTATTCATCGCGGCAATGTCAGCCAAGGCTAACGTCGCATTAGGTTGAACGGTTTCAAGCATAAAAATCCCTCTTAGATACATGCACGGGGGCAATCACCTCGCGGCGGATCAAGAAATCACCAAAGTGCTCACCCACTTCACGCTCCGTTGCCCAGCGACCAATCAACTGATCCAACTCGTCAAGGATCTGACGATCGGTGATGTTCTCTTTGTACATTTTGGGGATTCGGGTACCTTCCCAATTTCCGCCTAAATGCAGATTATAGCGCCCTGGCGCTTTGCCGACCAAACCCACTTCTGCCAGCATCGCGCGGCCGCAACCATTGGGACAGCCGGTTACCCGTAAAACAATCGGATCGTTTTCTACTTGGTGTTTTTTCTGAATCGCTTCCACTTCGGTGACAAAATCGGGAAGAAAGCGCTCCGCTTCTGCCATGGCAAGTGGACAGGTTGGGAAGGAAACACACGCCATCGAATTCGTGCGCTGTACACTGTGCGCATCATCAATTAACCGATAACGACGCGCTAACGCCTCAATCTCGTCTTTTTGCGCTTCAGGGATCCCGGCAATGATCAGGTTTTGGTTGGCGGTCATTCGAAAATCGCCTTGGTGTACCTTGGCGATCTCTGCCATGCCGGTTTTGAGCGGCTTTTCTGGTGTATCACGCAAGCGGCCATTTTCGATAAATAGGGCGAGGTGGTATTTACCGTCAATCCCTTTGGTCCAGCCCAAGCGATCACCGCGACCAGTAAAGCTATAAGGCCGGCTTGGCGCAAATATTACACCAGCACGCTTTTCCACTTCCGCTTTGAATACATCCGCGCCAACACGATCAAGGGTGTACTTGGTTTTCGCATTTTTACGGTTCGAACGGTTTCCCCAATCACGTTGGGTGGTGACCACGGCCTCAGCAATCTTCAACGTATGTTCAAGCGGAATAAAACCAAAATCATCTGCGCGGCGCGGGTAGGTGTTAGTGTCACCATGGGTCATCGCCAGCCCACCCCCGACTAAGACGTTAAAGCCGATCAGCTGTCCTTGTTCGGCGATGGCGACAAAGTTAAGGTCGTTGGCGTGCACATCCACGTCGTTTTGTGGCGGGATCACCACCGTGGTTTTGAACTTACGCGGCAAGTAACGCTCACCCAAAATCGGCTCTTTATCTTGGCTGCCTTCGACTTTTTCACCATCGAGCCAAATCTCTGCGTAAGCGCGAGTTTTAGGCAGCAAGTGCTCGCTGATGCGTTTTGCCCAATCATAGGCTTGCTGATGGAGCTCGGACTCCACTGGGTTAGAGGTACACAACACATTACGGTTCACATCCCCAGCAGTAGCAATCGAGTCAATACCATATTCATGCAAGGTCTGATGCATGAGCTTGATGTTAGGCTTTAGGACACCATGAAACTGAAAAGTTTGTCGCGTGGTCAGGCGAATGCTGCCATAGAGCGAGCTTTCGCGGGCAAACTTGTCAATCGCTAACCATTGCTTAGGAGTAATGATCCCGCCCGGCATCCTCGCGCGTAGCATCACGTTATGCAGTGGCTCCAATTTTTGTTTTTGCCGCTCCGCGCGAATATCGCGATCATCTTGCTGATACATGCCGTGAAAACGGATCAGCTGGAAATTATCATCGGTAAAACCACCCGTGATCGGATCCTGCAAGTCGTGATCAATGGTGCCACGCAAATAATCACTGTCTTTTTTTAGCCGTTCATTATCGGCCAGTGGGCCCAGTGTATCGCCCGCAAATTTCTGCTCACTCATTAGTACACATCCCTTTGATAGCGCTTATCTTTGCGCAATTCGTTAATAAAGGCTTCGGCTTGCTCACGGCTTTGCTGACCCTGTGTTTGGACAATCTCGATTAACGCTTCATGGACATCTTTCGCCATTTGGTTAGCATCGCCACACACATAGAGGTAGGCACCGTTTGATAGCCATTGCCATACCGCTTCAGCGCGTTCGCGTAACCGATGCTGGACATACACTTTCTCTGCCTGATCACGGCTAAAGGCCACATCCATCCGCGTGAGTAGGCCAGATTTAAGGTATTGCTGCCATTCAACCTGATAGAGAAAATCATCAGTAAAGGTGCGATCACCAAAGAACAACCAGTTGTCACCTTGTGCCTCCCGTTGCTCTCGCTCTTGCAAGAAGGCGCGGAATGGGGCAATACCGGTGCCTGGACCAATCATAATGATCGGGGTGGCATCGTTATCAGGAAGCTTAAAGTTATCGTTATGCTCAACAAACACTTTTACTGTCTCCGCTTTCGCCGCGCGGTGGGCGAGAAAGCTCGATGCGCCGCCTTGGCGTGACGCTCCACTCTCATGCTGATACTCCACCAGCCCGACGGTGAGGTGCACTTCGTCTTCTACTTCTGCCTGGCTGGAAGCAATTGAGTACAAACGCGGGGTAAGCCGGCGCAATATCGATTGAAATTGCTCGACATTGAGAGTGACATCGGCCAGCGTCAATGCATCAATGAGCTGAGTGCGATTGGCAAACTCACGCAGTGCAGCTTTGTCTTCCGTCAAGGCGGTGAGTGTGTCGCTTTCCGACAACGCCGCCAGCGCAGTGATCTGCTGCGGGTTAGAAGCGGTGATTTCATAGTCAGTGATCAGCGCCTCGCGCAACGAAACGGCACTGCCATCCACCGCTACCGACTCGTCACCACTCAGTCCTACTTGGGCTAAAATGGCATCGGCTAATACAGGATCGTTTTGATACCACACCCCCAAGGCATCGCCCGGTTGGTATTGAATGCCGGACTCATCCAGATCAAATTCAATGTGGTAAACCGCTTTATCTGACCCACGTCCAGTAATACGCTGACAGGTGAGTAGTTCGGCTGTGTAAGGAGACTGCTTAGTATATTTAGCGTGCGAGGTGGCTTGATGGAGTGGCACCACTTGCGCGTCCCCGCTGGCCTGAAATTGTTGCTTGACCTCGGCTAAGGTTTGCTCGCGCCAGGCACTGGCTGTGGCTTCATAATCCACATCGCAATCAAGACGGGCGACCATGGGCTTAGCGCCGAGTTTTTGTAAAAAGGCGTCAAAATCTTTACCTGTTTGGCAAAAGTACTCGTAACTCGAGTCTCCTAAGCTCAAAACGGCGTAGTGAAGATGGTCAAGCTTAGGCGCTTTTTTAGATTGTAAAAATTCATGCAGCTCAATGGCATTATCAGGCGGCTCGCCTTCACCATTGGTGGAAGCCACTATCACCAAGTGGGTTTCTTTGCCCAGCTGCTTGCCTTTATAGTTATCGGTCGCAACCAACTTGGCTGGGATCCCTGCTGCCTCGGCCTCTTGATGCAACGCCTCCGCCACGCCTTTGGCATTACCCGTTTGCGAGGCATACAGAATAGTCAGGGTGTGGTTGGGCGCGGCACTGGTTTGTGGCATGGTCTTGGGTGCCACCGCTTCACCGGCAGGTGTTTGGCTTAACCCCCAAAAATAACCACTGATCCAGGCCAGCTGCTGCGGCGACAACTCCGCCACCGCTTGTTGCAACTGGCCGATTTGCTGATCATTAAGCGGGCTGGTTAACCCGGAGAGATCCTTGAGTAACATGGTGACGACATTCCTTGCTAACATTGCGTAAATGCTAGCGTAACCTCACCAGTTAATAACAATAAAGAATAGATGTGAATGTTTTATAACTTTTTGTAAGATACCATGTGTAGAAAGGAGTGCTTAAGCGGGGTCGCGGGATTAGTCGATAATGCGCACTTGCTGAAAACCAATCTCTAATGCATTCAAGGTCGCTTGATCGATATCGAGAAAACACTGCTCAACGCCGTCGGCATTCGTCAATGCCATCAAGCCTCCCGCAGCATGGCGGCATTCAACCACCCACCCTTCATTATCTAACGACGGCTCAACAAGCGCTTCAATCAAAAGCTGTTGGCGGTATAACGCACGGAGTTGTTCGGCTGTCATCGTCATTTGCCTATCGATAAAATCCACATCTTGAATTGAGCTTAGTATCAGATAGACGAGGGTGCCATGCATGGCCTTAACGTAAAACGGAGTTAGCGTGGTGCGGCATAGTCGCCGCACCGGATATCAAGATATGCTAGCTTAGAAAAAGCCTAAAGGATTAATGTCATAGCTCACCAATAAATTTTTTGTTTGTTGGTAATGACCCAACATCATTTTATGATTTTCACGGCCAATTCCCGATTTTTTATAGCCACCAAACGCCGCATGCGCCGGATAGAGGTGATAGCAGTTGGTCCACACACGTCCCGCCTCAATCGCGCGACCGACCCGATAGGCGCGGTTCATATCTCGCGTCCACAACCCCGCCCCTAAGCCATACTCGGTGTGGTTGGCAATCGCCAAGGCTTCGGCTTCATCTTTAAAGGTGGTCACCCCTATCACAGGACCAAAAATCTCTTCTTGGAACACACGCATGTCATTGTGCCCTTGCAGTAATGTCGGCTGCACGTAATAGCCGCCACCCAGGTCTTTATGGCTGCCCCCGATTAATACTTTGGCTCCCTCTTCCTGTCCAACGTTCAAATAATTCATGATCTTATCGAACTGCTCGTCAGACGCTTGGGCGCCCACCTGGGTCTCGGTATCGAGCGGATTTCCTTGTTTGATCATCCCGGCGCGCTCAATCACTTTTTCAATAAACGCATCGTAAATACTCTCTTGAATCAATGCGCGTGATGGACAGGTGCAGACCTCGCCTTGGTTGAAAAAGCCTAACAACAAGCCTTCGACCGCTTTATTGATATAGGCCTCCTCTTGCTGCATCACATCTTCAAAATAGATATTGGGCGATTTACCACCAAGCTCAACGGTTGAAGGGATCAGGTTTTCTGCCGCACAGCGCAGAATATGGTGTCCCACCGGAGTGGAGCCAGTAAACGCTAACTTGGCAATCCTTGGTGACGTGGCGAGAGCTTGCCCGGCTTCAGCGCCATAACCATTGACTACGTTAACGACCCCGGCCGGTAGCAGATCACCAATCAACTCCATCAGCAGCAAGATGGTCGTCGGCGTTTGCTCCGCCGGCTTGAGCACCACACAGTTTCCCGCCGCCAGTGCTGGTGCGAGTTTCCATGACGCCATCAGCAAAGGGAAGTTCCACGGAATAATTTGCCCCACCACACCCAGTGGTTCATGAATATGATAAGCAACGGTCCCTGCATCCAGCTCCGCCGCAGTGCCTTCTTGGGCGCGAATACAACCGGCAAAGTAACGGAAGTGATCAGCACAAAGCGGAATATCAGCCGCCAAGGTCTCACGTACGGCTTTTCCGTTTTCCCATGTTTCTGCCACTGCGAGCATCTCAAGATTAGCTTCAATCCGGTCGGCAATTTTTAACAAAACATTCGCACGGTCAGTGACGGAGGTTTTTCCCCACGCGTCTTTCGCGCCATGGGCAGCATCCAATGCCAGATCCACGTCTTCGGCGCTCGAGCGCGGTATCTCTGCTAGGGTTTCACCGGTACAGGGCGAGGTATTAGCAAAATACTGCCCTTTCACGGGTGGAACCCATTCACCTCCAATAAAATTTTGATAGCGTGATTTAAAACTTACCACTGACCCTTCTGTTCCTGGCTTTGCGTAAATCATACTCTTTCCTTATTCCGTGTTTGAGTCGATGGCGGAGCACGTACTGCCCTCTCCTTGCCGTTATGACTCAAAAATCGTGGCAGAGTTTTTTATTGCTGGATATTAGGCGAAAGTCGCAGTGAGACATATGCAACAGAGTTGGGAAAAAACAGGAAGGCATTAAAAAACCGCGCAGAGGCGCGGTTTAGGGCATAAGGCTGATAAAAAGCGAGATTAAAAGTCTAATTCAGCACCGACAAAGAAACCGGTCAGATCAAGCTCAGCTTTTTTATTAAAATAATCGAAATCGTGGTCAATCATCCGATAGCCACCACGCACATTCAGATCTGCGGCGACCAAGCCTAGTTGATAAATAAGGCCCGCCTCGGCATCTAAGGTGCTGGTGCCATCAAATTCGCCTTTGCTTACGGTGGCAAACACATTTAACGGCGTGCCTATCAAGCCAACGCGCGCATCGACATACAGGTTTGGCTGCCATTCGTCGAAGCTCTCCCCGTTGAACTTACCAGATTGAAAACGCTGTAAATTAACGCCAGCATCCACAGATACAAGATCGTTATCGAGAAACTCGTAATACGCCACGAAGTCGATTTGGTCAAAATCAACGTTGCCCGAGCGAGTGCCATCAACACTCACCGAGGTTTGACGGATCTTGGCATTCGGGATTAACGGAAGCGGGTGCTCGAGTGCCGCATAATAAGAACCCGCTGTACTGGCATCATCGGCTTCTACATTGTTGACATCAGCATCCATAAACCAGGCATCGGCGCCGACTTTTCCCCCGGCAAGGGTTGCTGCTTGAGAGGGCATGGCCAGTAGCGCGGTAAACGCTGCGGCGGCAAGCGTCATTGAAGTGGTTTTCATGAAAGTCTCCACATTGTCGATAAAAAAGTGTCGTCACGCGGAGGCGGCAAAGCCATGCCTTGTCGCCGGTAACTGATAATGATAGCAAGCTTTGTGCCGAGAAGAAGCCAAAAACAACTTATGCTGTCCGTTTGCTGTGCACACGCGCAAGTTTTCACGCTCTAGCGGCGACGGAATCGTGCCCAGCGCTTTTCATTGATGATCACTTCAGGCTCACGTTTACGGCTGCGACGTTGACGTTTGACTAACCAAACTACCAAAGCAATGACTAAAAGCCATGGCAGTAGCTTGAGCAGCGTACCGATCATCCCGGCCAACATCATCACAGCAAAACCCGCGAGCATCGCCAATACCATGCCCATAATGCTGACTCCGGTCATGAATAACACCACCGCAAAGCCAATCAGAAAAAGTAGTTCGATCATTACGATCTCCTTGTCTTGATAGCGAGACAGACTCTGCAGGTTTTAAGCCAATTTGTCACTCTATATATTCTCATTATTTCAGTACGTTAGGATTGGCTTTCCGGTCGATGTCAACGTGGTGGTTAAATGTAAACCTAAATTTAGTCATTTTCACTCAATTACGCATCAAGCCAATCGTCAGGAATGTGGCTCATCGCCGTGGTCAGCACTTCAATACTTGCTCCCGGCTTGTGCGCATTCTCACTGATATAGCGACGCCACTGCCGCGCGCCTGGCATATTTTGGAACAGACCTAACATATGGCGACTGATATGGTTCAGTTGCGCCCCTTGAGAGAGCTGTTTTTCGATATATGGGAACATGGCTTCAACCGCTTGACGACGTGTAATGCGAGGCGTTGTCATACCAAATAAACGCTGATCGGCCTCGGCCAACATAAAAGGACTCTGATAAGCTTGGCGACCAACCATCACCCCATCAAGATGCTCAAGATGCTGCTCCGCTTCCTCAAGACTTTTCACCCCGCCATTGATAGCAAGCGTCAGGTGCGGAAAATCTTTTTTGAGCTGATACACGCGTGGGTAATCCAGTGGCGGGATATCGCGGTTCTCTTTTGGGCTCAAACCGTTTAACCACGCTTTGCGCGCATGAATCGTGAACATATCACAGCCACCTTTTTCGCTGACTGTCTCAACAAAGTCGGTTAAAAATTCATAGCTGTCTTGCTCATCAATACCAATGCGGGTTTTCACCGTAATAGGCACATCGGTGACTTCTCGCATGGCAGCCACACACTGCGCCACCAGCTCAGGCTCCGCCATTAAACACGCACCAAAGCGACCGTTTTGCACCCGATCCGACGGGCAACCGACGTTAAGGTTAATTTCATCATAACCACGCTCAGCCGCCAGCTTAGCGCATGTTGCCAAATCGGCCGCATCCGAACCCCCCAGTTGCAACGCCACCGGATGCTCCTGCTCGTTATAGGCAAGGTAATCCGCTTTACCATGAATGATCGCCCCCGTGGTAACCATCTCGGTAAACAGCAAGGTTTGCCCAGATAATAAACGATGAAAGTAACGGCAGTGTCGGTCCGTCCAATCGAGCATGGGTGCAACAGAGAAACGCTGCATCACCGTTTTTGGCGTCATATCAGGGCTGGCGGCGGTTTTGCTAGGGGTAGTCATGGTCTCGAATCTCTGCAAATTACGTTGAACGACGGTCGTTTTCGACAGGCGGACGCGGATTATACACATTGCATCGGTAAGATTTAAGCAGAACCGGTTCACCAGCAGGCTTGGAGAAATAAATCGGTAATATAACAGTATGGAGACCGTTATGGGGATTGCTAAAAAGAAAGTTGAATGGTTAGCTTTAAGGTGACTGCTGCGATAACCGGAAATATTTTTCTGCGACAAGATAGCTAATCACACTTTCTCGTTGGTGATCAAAAAATTGACTTACCCATTGATGGGCGTTGTTAATAATCGTCTGTGCTTCGTGAGGGTGAGCAAGGTAGTGGTCCATCACCGCCTCGAGGTTAGAGAAATCCGCATTAACCTCGGCATAGTGAACACCGGGAATCAATCGGCCCTCCATAAACCAAGTTTCATACTCCATTGGTGGTGACAAACAAAGCGAGTTAGATGACATGATCCATTTTAAGTTGGTCGCGACATCTTTCCCTTCCACACTGAGGATAAACTTATGTTGAAGCTGCTCTTGATGTGTAAGCGGGGCTTTTCGATAAAACTGATCATCAGTACTCACAGGACGCGTATCCCCTACATCAATCGTGGAATGAGCGTAAAAGCGCTTAAGGAGCTGACGACGCTTATCATTAAAGCATCGTCCTCGCCACACCACACTATCCCGCTTTTGCAAAAAAGGCACAGGATCATCCATAAATTGAAAATGACGGATAGCATTGAGTTTCAGTAGGACAGCATTTTGGTTATCGCCATGAATCGGGCGACTTTTCACGAACGCAGGACATACAGGTACATTGATGACATCTCCACCTATATAGTGCAAAAATAACCCATCTGGAAAACGGCGCATGACTCGTAACATATCGAAAAAGTAGGCTGAGCCACAGTCTCGTTTCAAGTTACCTGTTTGGTGTTTAATGAGCGAAGGAACAAAGGAGAATGGTTGGGCCATGCGATTATAATACGCGACACGATCATCAATATAATCTTTGTGTTGGCGATAAAGCTCATCGAAGTCTCTGTCTACTATCTTACGATATAAAAACTTAGGGATAGTATTTATCGCAATATTATAGCCGTAGTATTGAAACTTCTTCACGTTTAATGACTTATCAGAAAAGTTATAGGTAGAGTGCCAAATCACAAAGACCTTGGCAAGCGAGAGAGCCGAACGATGCGCTCTCTCGCAACAAGACTTATTCGATAGTGAATTTGCCTTTCATTACCGTCCAATGGCCGGGGAAAGAGCAGAAATAAGTTAAGTCTTTGCCTTGCAACCCATCGGTTGAGAAGGTGATGGTGGTGCTTTCGCCGCCGCCAACCAACTTGGTATGTGCCAAGATACGATCATCACCTTGTGGTAGGTAATCGTTATCGGCACCCGCACCCGCGCCTTTCATGGCGATATCTTGCAGGTTAGACGTTTCCGACAGCACCCAGTTGTGGCCCATCGAGGTCACAGGCATTGAGCCTTGATGCTCCAGCGTGAGCGTGACTTCACTACAGCTTGCTGGTACGGACAACGATGACTGGTCGTAGGCCATTTTATCGCCGGTGGTGACAGTTAACTCACACTCATTGGCAGCCGCTTGCGTTGAGACAGACGCGAACGCCAAAGCGGCGAGGGCTAACAGTTTTTTCATCGGTACATACTCCTGTTATGGATGTAAAGGTATGTTTTTTATGCCTGTGGCACACTGCCATCATACTGACATGACAGCGTAAAACAGTTAGCCGATTCAAAAATCGACTGATTGTTTATTGTTTTTACTTCTATCATTACCCAAAGGTAGCTGATCGCGATCAAGTGGTCATAGACTATCTATTTACACTTGTGGCAAAGCGCATAGGATAAAGATACGCAGGGTGCGTTGGTATACAGCTATGATAAGATAACTGTCTGACTGTTAGTACTTTGAGGCGCTATGACCCAGATCACTGGTTTACTGCACCGCGCACAGCAGCTGTGTGAGCAACGTGGTGTGAGATTAACGCCGCAACGAACCCGCGTTTATGAAATTATCGCCAATAACTCACGGGCGATTACCGCGTACGAGCTGCTCGATATATTGCGTGAAACCGAGCCACAAGCGAAACCCCCAACGGTGTATCGTGCGCTAGACTTTCTATTAGCACAGGGGTTTGTGCACAAGGTAGAGTCGACCAATAGCTATATTGCCTGCTGCCACTTAGGGCATCAGGGGCACTGCTCTCAACTGCTGATTTGTGATCAATGCGGCACCGTGGAAGAGTGTCACACTGAAGAGCTATCAGAGGCATTGCGTGAGAAAGCGCGTAAAATGGGCTTTGATGTGCAACATCATGTGATTGAAACCCATGGCACTTGTGCACAATGCTTGGCTCACTAACACTGATTTGATTAGGACGGACACTCTTTATGGAAGCACAATTCGTCAACCCATTTCTTACTTCACTGATTAATGTGCTACAAACCATGGCACAGCTGGACATCCAGCCAGAGAAGCCTCATTTAAAAAAGTCAGAGATCGCAAAAGGTGACGTCTCTGGGTTGATAGGCATGGTTGGCCCACAAACCAAAGGATCATTTTCAGTCACATTTGATGAAGATATGGCACTGGAAATCATGCAACGCATGCTGGGCGAGCGTTCAGAATCCATTGATGAAGAAGTGACCGACATGGTCGGTGAAATTACTAATATGGTGACAGGCGGCGCTAAGCGGATCCTATCCGAAAAAGGCTTTGAGTTTGAAATGGCGACCCCAGTGGTTGTCTCAGGCAAAGGCCATACCATCAACCATAAAAGTGATGGCCCAGTGATTATCATGCCATTTAAGTCCCCACATGGCACAGCGTTTATCGAGATCTGCTTCGATCATTAAACAACGATGCGCAGCTTAGTCAACCCACCTATATTAAAATAAAAAACGCCGCGATAAGCATCGCGGCGTTTAGCTTTCTCAATTAATCGTAGTCGGTCAGCTTACGCTTGGCGCCACTGCTTGAATGCATTGATCAGTCCATTGGTCGAGCTATCATGGCTCTCAACCTGCTGATCATCACTCAGCTCAGGCAAAATGTTGCTTGCCAGTTGCTTACCCAGCTCAACACCCCACTGATCAAAGCTGAAAATGTTCCAAATCACACCCTGAGTGAAGATTTTATGCTCATACATTGCAATCAAAGCCCCGAGTGTATAAGGCGTGATTTTCTCAACCAAAATAGAGTTGGTTGGACGGTTACCTTCAAACACTTTAAAGGGCGCGATCGCGGCCACGTCTTCGGCCGATTTGCCCGCTTTCACTAGCTCGGCTTCGACTTGCTCACGGCTCTTACCAAAGGCTAATGCTTCGGTCTGAGCAAAAAAGTTCGCCATCAGTTTAGCGTGGTGATCGCCAATCGCGTTGTGACTATGCACGGGGGCAATAAAGTCACACGGGATTAACTTAGTGCCTTGGTGGATAAGCTGATAGAAAGCATGTTGGCCGTTTGTACCAGGTTCACCCCAGATGATTGGGCCCGTTTGATAATCGACCGGATTACCGTGACGGTCGACATACTTACCGTTTGATTCCATGTTGCCTTGCTGGAAATAAGCGGCAAAGCGATGCATATACTGATCGTACGGTAAAATCGCTTCTGATTCAGCACCGTGGAAGTTGTTGTACCAGATACCAATTAACGCCAACAACACCGGCATGTTTTGCGCCATGGGTGCGGTTTTAAAGTGGTTATCCATTTGATGTGCGCCATCGAGTAAGGCGACAAAATTGTCAAAGCCGACGCCTAAGCAAATCGATAGACCAATGGCTGACCACAGTGAATAACGGCCACCAACCCAGTCCCAGAACTCGAACATGTTGGCCGTATCAATCCCAAAGTTCGCAACAGCATCGGCATTGGTTGAAAGCGCCGCAAAATGCTTCGCCACCTGGCTTTCATCTCCAGCGGCCTTCATAAACCAGTCACGCGCCGTGTGCGCATTGGTCATGGTTTCTTGGGTGGTAAAGGTTTTTGAAGCCACCAAGAACAACGTCGTTTCAGGGTTAAGGGCTTTTAACGTTTCGGCCATGTGGGTGCCATCAACGTTAGAAACAAAGTGTAAATTGAGGTGGTTTTTGTAGGCTGCCAGCGCTTCAGTGACCATGTAAGGGCCAAGATCTGAGCCACCGATACCAATGTTCACCACATCGGTAATTGCTTTACCGGTATAGCCTTTCCACTCACCGCTGATCACACGCTCAGAGAATGATTGCATTTGCGCGAGTACTGCGTTGACGTGCGGCATGACATCTTCGCCATCCACCATAACAGGCTGGTTGCTACGGTTACGCAACGCAGTATGAAGCACGGCTCGGTCTTCTGTACGGTTGATTTTCTCACCATTAAACATCGACGTAATCGCGTCTGAGACGCCCGTTTCGTCTGCCAATGCCAACAACTTGGTCAGGGTTTCTTCGCTGATCAGGTTTTTGGAATAATCCAACAGAATGCTGTCTTCAAATTGCGTTGAGAAATGGGCAAATCGGTCTGGATTATCCGCAAACAGATCCGCCAGTGTATAGTCCTGTGCTTCTTCAAAGTGGGCGGTCAGTGATTGCCACGCCACGGTTTGTGTGGGGTTCGTTGTCTTTAGCATCATGTCATCCAAATCGCGTTGTGAGTGCTGCTGTGGGTATCACAGCAGGCTGGAGTCCTGTATAACGTCAGCACCACCATGCTGTACGCAGCGGTTATTGGTGTAATATTACATAATCATGGCTCGATTCTCACATGCAATCGCTGTGAGTAGGTTGCGATTAATCATAGAATAGTTGGATCGCCTTTGGGCTAACTGATTACGATAGAGATCACAACAAGGATTGCTTATGTGGTACCAAACTGAAATTCGCTTACGCCCGCGCTCTCGAGGCTTTCACCTTGTGACCGACGAGATCATCGACGCACTGCCTGTGTTGCATGATATTGAGATGGGGGTGATGCAGGTATTTATCAAACATACCTCAGCCAGTTTAACCCTCAATGAAAATGCGGACCCCACCGTGCGTCAAGATATGGAGTCCCATTTTAATCACTCAGTGCCCGAGCGTGCGCCCTATTACCGTCATACCTATGAGGGGGATGATGATATGCCGGCACATATTAAGGCGTCTTTGCTGGGGGCCAGTGTCAATGTCCCTATCACTCAAGGACACCTCAATCTCGGTACGTGGCAAGGGATTTATTTAGGCGAGCACCGTGATCAGGGCGGTTCACGTACGCTGGTCGTCACACTTCAAGGCGCGCCTACCGCGGGCTAATCAACCGAGACAAAGCAGCCCCGAGGCGTTTAGCGTATCACTGCGTTTCGCTCACCCCCTCGGGGAGGGATTGGTTAGATATTGACGTGGGACGCGGCCTGTCACCTGGCAGACAAGTTCATAACCAATCGTATCAACCAAGCGCGCGATGCGCTCAACCGGGAGCTCGGGTCCCCACAACACCGCTTCATCACCCACCTTATCGGTCGCATCTGGACCCAGATCAACGGTGATCATATCCATTGAGACGCGCCCAGCCAGCGGTACTTCTCGACCATTGAGCCATACGGGCGTGCCGTCAGGTGCAGAACGCGGATAGCCGTCGCCATAGCCGATCGCAATCACGCCAATCAAGGTATCGCGCGAACTGCGCCAACGCGCGCCATAACCTACCGGCTCGCCAGCTTTGAGACGACGCACAGCCATGACCCGCGATGTCAGGCGCATTGCCGGCTTCAAACCAAGTGCGTCGCCTGTTAATTCAATACGAGAGGAAATGCCATACAGGCAAATACCTGGGCGCACCCAATCAAAATGACTTTGCGGCCAAAATAACGTGCCGGAAGATGCAGCCAATGAGCGTTCACCGGGCAGCCCTTCCGTAACGCGCGAGAAGGTGTCAATTTGCGCTTGGGTGATCGGATTATCCATTTCGTCCGCGCAGCCAAAATGACTCAAGTAACCAATCTCAGGCGCTACATTGTCGCAAGCATGCAGGGCAAAAAGTGCACCAGGCACCTGATCCGGTTCAAAGCCTAGCCGATGCATGCCTGAGTCCACTTTTAGCCATACCGACAAAGGCGAAGGCAGGGTCGCTTGTGTCAGCATTGCCACTTGCTCATCACAGTGCACCGTGGCGGTCAGTTGGTGCTCAACCAATAACGGCAGCTCATCCGCTTCGTAGAAACCCTCGAGTAGCACAATGGGTAAGGTAATGCCCGCTTGACGCAGCGTCAGAGCTTCTTCTATCCGCGCCACCCCAAAGGCATCGCTATAAGGCGCCAACGTCGTCGCAACGGAGGTTAGCCCATGACCGTAACCGTCCGATTTGACCACTGTCATCACTTTGCTATCGGGGGCTTTGCGACGCATCACTTGGATGTTGTGCACCATGGCCTCGGGATCAATGAAGGCGCGAGCCGCATTGGTCATGGTAGACAGATCACTCATCATCAAACGCGGGTCCTGCATAATTATCAAAACGTGAGTACTGGCCTTGGAAGGTCAAGCGCACACTACCAATCGGACCGTTACGCTGTTTACCAATCAGGATTTCTGCAATCCCTTTCATGGCACTTTCTGGGTTGTAGACTTCGTCACGATAAATAAACATGATCAAGTCAGCATCTTGCTCAATCGCACCCGACTCACGCAGGTCCGAGTTAACGGGGCGCTTATCAGCACGTTGCTCCAACGAACGGTTAAGCTGCGATAGCGCCACTACAGGCACATTCAGCTCTTTCGCGAGCGCTTTCAGTGAACGCGAAATTTCAGCAATTTCCAAGGTCCGGTTTTCTTGTAACCCTGGCACGCGCATCAGTTGCAAATAGTCGACCATGATCATGCTCACGCCACCATGTTCGCGCGCCACACGGCGGGCTCGCGAGCGCACATCAGTCGGTGTTAGGCCGGAACTATCATCGATGTACATGTTCTTTTTCTGCATCAAGATCCCCATCGAGGACGAGATACGCGCCCAATCTTCATCATCTAATTGGCCGGTTCGGATCTTGGTTTGGTCAACCCGTGATAACGAGGCCAACATACGCATCATCAGCTGCTCAGCCGGCATCTCGAGCGAGAAAATCAATACAGGCTTTTCTTGATCCATGGCTGCGTTTTCACACAAGTTCATCGCAAAGGTCGTTTTACCCATCGATGGTCGTGCCGCGACGATAACGAGATCAGAAGGCTGTAAGCCTGCCGTTTTCTTATTAAGATCGGTAAAACCCGTCGATACGCCGGTAACCCCGTCTTGCGGTGACTTGAACAGCTCTTCAATGCGCTCTAGGGTGCGACTCAGTACCGAGTCAATGTGCTGTGGACCTTCGGTTTCACTAGTCCGAGACTCAGCAATCGCGAAGACTTTACTCTCCGCCATATCGAGCAAATCTTCTGAGCTTCGCCCTTGGGTATCATAGCCCGCATCGGCAATTTCATTGGCTACCCCAATCAGGTTGCGCACCATGGCACGCTCACGCACAATGTCGGCATACGCCACAATGTTAGCGGCGCTCGGGGTGTTTTTCGCCAGCTCCGCCAAGTAAGCAAAGCCGCCCACATCGTCGAGCGTTCCCGCCTTTTCGAGATGCTCAGACAAGGTGATGAGATCAAGCGGCTTCCCCTCATCCAGTAGCGATTTGGTCGATTCATAAATCAACCGATGGGGTCGGCTATAAAAATCATGGCCGACGACTTTTTCCGCAACCGCATCCCAGCGTTCATTATCCAACATTAAACCACCTAAAACCGACTGCTCGGCCTCTATCGAGTGTGGTGGCACTTTGAGGTTAGCGACTTGCTGATCTTTTGCGGGTTTACGATTGTCTGCCATAAAAACTCACCTATTGCTAATGGAGGTCATTATACCCGCTGTCCTCGTGGGACGCTGCCCCATGAGACATTTTTTTCCAAACGCTGAATGACCTCCTCGAATTCTAACCCAAATTTGACTATCACAATGCAAACAGCGCTTAGCATAGCGGCGCCTTAGATTGCGTGAGATGAAAGTAGTGAAGTCTTTTTGTCAGCCCGTGTGGTTATCAATTTGGATGGTATGCGGGGTCCCTGCCTATGCAAGTGACGATAATAAAACATCAGAATCACCTTGGTCAGCCGATATTTCGCTCGGTTATCAGCGCCTCGGTGGTAACTCAGATTCTCAAACCATCAATAATGCGCTCACAGGTCAATATCAAGTTGAGCAATACAGTTATCAAGCCAGCATTAGCCTGTTGCAAGTTGAAAAAGATGGTGAAGAGGACAAACGTAAAACAGAGCTAGAGTCGCAAGCTAATATGCTACTTGGTGACAGAAGCTATGCGCTACTCAATGCCACTTATGTCGCCGACCGTTACGGCCCTTATTATGACGATTTTATGCTGGCAACGGGTTTAGGTTATCACTGGCTTCAAAACGCTAAGGTCACATTAAGCACCGAGATAGGCCCAGGTTTTCGTTACCAACAACCGAACGTCGATGAAATTGATGATGACGATTTGATCATGCCTTACTCAGTCAGTGAATCAGTGATACGTGGACAGGCAAGAGGAGAGTGGCATATGCTCGATAATGTCAGTTTAGAAGGAAGAAGTATTATCATTTCAGGGAGCAGTAATACCAGTGTCGAAGGATCACTCACTTTGGCATCAACCATTACTGAAAAGTTATCGATAAAAATAACCAGCAAACAGACTTACATGACAGATGTCCCTCCGGGACTAAAAAATCGCGACAGTATGTTCACGGTCGGTATTCGTTATCAATGGTTATAAACCGCTGAAAAAACAAAAAGCCAACCCGAAGGCTGGCTTTTTATCGAAACCTTGTTGCTAATTACATAGCAACAACGTTCACGTTGACGGTCGCGAAAACATCATAGTGCAGTTGCACGCTGATTTCGTACTCGCCAGTGTGACGCAGTGCGCCTTCTGGTAGACGAACTTCGTTTTTAGCGATTTCAACGCCCGCTGCAGTCACAGCGTCAGCGATATCACGGGTACCGATAGAACCAAACAGTTTACCTTCATCACCCGCTTTCGAAGCGATTTCAACCGCTTCTAGTGCTTCAACTTTCTCAGCACGCGCTTGAGCAGCAGCCAGTTGCTCAGCAACTTTTGCTTCTAGCTCAGCACGACGTGCTTCAAAATGTTCAATGTTGGCTTTGGTTGCCATAACAGCTTTACCCTGAGGGATAAGGAAGTTACGTGCATAACCAGATTTAACAGTTACCTGATCACCTAGGCCACCCAGGTTACCGATTTTATCAAGTAGAATAACTTGCATTCTTCAATCCTCTCTAACTTGGACAGTTCCGATTACTGATGCTTGTCAGTGTACGGCAGCAGGGCCAGGTAACGAGCGCGCTTGATAGCACGAGCCAGTTGACGCTGATACTTAGCACGAGTACCAGTGATACGGCTAGGTACGATTTTACCTGATTCGGTAATGTAATTTTTTAGAGTCGCTACATCTTTGTAATCGATCTCTGTGACGCCTTCTGCAGTGAAACGGCAGAATTTACGACGACGGAAGAAACGTGCCATGGGCTTATCTCCTGATCTAAATGTCTATAATAGTGTCGGCATGCAATACCAATTTTCCCTCGCCTTGTCGGCTGGTCTGGTAAGCAATAAAACCGCTTACCTTGATATGGCTACCTAAAGCTAAATTTTGCGTTTGTTGTGTTGACCCTTGCCCACTCACAACCACAGATAAACGACAAAAAACTTGTCGAGGGAAGTCAGCTTCAACCTGCGTGGAACGATGCTCTAACACAAAGTGACAGTGCGGAACGCCTGCAGGGCTTTGGCGACGGACCGGACCTTTACTGATAACACCAGCAAGCTCCAACCGATTGGTCATCACAGCAATTACTCAGCTGCGTTTTCGCCTTCAGCTTCAGCTTCCGCTTTTGCTTCTGGCTTCGCTTCCGCACGCTCTTCACGCTCAGGGCGATCTTCACGCTTAGCAGTACGCTCTTCTTTAGCCTTCATCATGACAGATGGCTCAGTGATAGCGTCTTTAGTACGCATGATCATGTTACGGATCACTGCGTCGTTGAAGCGGAACATGCTTTCTAGCTCGTCAATCACAGCCTGCTCGGCTTCTACGTTCATCATAACGTAGTGTGCTTTGTGCAGTTTGTTGATTGGGTAAGCCAGTTGGCGACGGCCCCAGTCTTCTAGACGGTGGATCTGACCGCCTGCATCTTTAATAGACGCAGTGTAACGCTCGATCATGCCAGCAACTTGCTCGCTCTGATCAGGGTGCACCATGAATACGATTTCGTAATGACGCATTGAGTTGCTCCTTACGGATTAATCAGCTTCCACAATTGGCTCGGTCGTCCAGCGGAAGCAAGGAACGGAAAAGAAAAGACCGAGAATCAGGCGCGAGATAGTACAGAATTGCAGCGTCATAAGCAAACGGATTTTGTCTTTATCGGTTGGTTGTTCCATGGCATCCCCGAAAAAAGCATGACCAATTTCAAAAAAAATAAGAAATCAAGCCTGAAAACTGTCAATTATGTGCGAATTACTACCAACATCACGCTATGGATGCACTTCTTTTTTACCAATAATTAATTTATGAACCCACGCTCAAATTATGACATTCCCGCCTCCTTTTCTTGGCAGTTAATGCCCAAAATAATCTTTTTATTGCCTATGCTTGAGCGGAAAAGCCGTTTTTAGTGCAAAAAGCGTAGGGGAAGACCTCATCAATCACTGACTGTATTGATGAAATTCGTTTCAAAAATTTTTGGAGCAAAATATGAAGATAGTAACACCATCGCGTATGGTCGCACTTGGTTTGGCAGGGCTCGCATTAAGCAGCCCCAGCGTACACGCTGCAGTTGATTGCCAGCCATTATCCGATTGGCAGAATGGCAATACCTACACTAAAGGGGATCAAGTAAAAACAGATAACACCGCCTATGAAGCGAGGTGGTGGACGCAAGCCGACCCGGCCACCCAATCTGGCGAATGGAAAGCGTGGAAAATCCTCGGCCAGTGCGCGGGCAGCGTCAACCAAGCCCCTACCGCAACCTTAACCGTCTCTCCGTCTGGACCGATTGAGGTTGGTGACACACTCACCTTCACCCTTGCCGGGACCGACACGGATGGCACGGTGACCTCATTCGCGCTCTCACAAGGCGACACCCTATTGTATGAAGGCGCCGAGGCGACCACCATTGACTGGCAAGCCGAACAAACGGGGCGTTTTGCCTTTACCCTCACCGTGACCGACGACAAAGGCGCTACCGACATTCAGACATTGCAACAGGTGGTGGGTGATGACCAAACTGGCGGCGATGAGTATGCCTGTCGTCCGGCTGGTTTATACACCACCCCAGATGTCGAGGTGCCGTATTGCTCTGTGTATGACGAAAACGGCCTTGAAGACATGGGGGCCGATCACCCTCGCCGTGTCATCGGTTATTTCACTAGCTGGCGAAACGGTGCCAACGGCCAGCCTGCTTATTTAGTCAGCGATATTCCTTGGGACAAGATCACCCACATTAACTACGCCTTTGCCCACATCAACGCGGACAACCAACTGTCTATCGGCGATCCCAATGCCCCCGACAACCCCGCGACCCAGATGACTTGGCCGGGCGTGGCCGGCGCAGAGATGGATCCGACCCTGCCGTACAAAGGCCACTTTAACTTGCTCAACAAGTATAAAAAGCAGCACCCCGACGTGAAAACGCTGATCTCCGTGGGCGGCTGGGCCGAAACCGGGGGCTACTTCGGTGAAAACGGCGAGCGCATCGACAGTGGCGGTTTCTACACCATGACCACCAATGCCGATGGCAGCGTCAACCAAGCCGGCATCAAGGCTTTCACCGACAGTGCCGTCGCCTTCTTGCGCCAGTATGGCTTTGATGGTCTGGACATTGATTATGAATACCCATCGTCGATGAAAGACTCAGGCCACCCTGACGATTTCGAGTACTCCAACCCACGTCGCGCGCACTTGAATAAATCCTATCAAGTACTGATGAAGTCGCTGCGTGAAGCGCTCGATAAAGCCAGCGCGCAAGATGGCAAGCACTATATGCTGACCATTGCCGCACCGTCATCGGGTTACTTATTGCGCGGGATGGAAACCTTCCAAACCACCCAATACTTAGATTACGTCAACATCATGAGCTATGATCTGCACGGGGCATGGAACGATCATGTTGGCCATCAAGCGCCGCTGTATGACACCGGAGAGGATTCCGAACTTAAACAGTGGAATGTCTACCAAACCCCTGAATTTGAAGGGATTGGCTATTTAAATACCGATTGGGCAGCCACCTACTTTATGGGCGGTATGTCTCCCGGCCGCATCAATATCGGTATCCCGTATTACACCCGCGGCTTTAAAGACGTGCAAGGTGGCGACAAAGGCCTTTGGGGACGCGCGCCATTGCCAAACCAAAGCGAGTGCCCAGCCGGCACCGGTGTCGGTGAGAAAAACAAATGCGGCAACGGTGCAGTCGGGATAGATAACCTTTGGCATGATGTGGACGAGCTCGGCAACGAAGTGCCTGCCGGCTCCAACCCTTTATGGCATGTGAAAAATTTGCTCGATGGCAAACTACCGGCCTATGCGGCAGAGTACGGGCTCGACCCTGAGCAAGATCCTAGCGACCGTCTCACCGGTAACTATCAAGCTTATTACGATGACATCGCCAAAGCGCCATGGGTTTGGAACGAAGAAAAACGCGTATTCCTGTCAATGGAAGACGAAACCTCGATGGCCGAAAAGGTCGACTACGTGGTCAATAAGGGCCTAGGCGGGGTGATGTTCTGGGAGCTGGCGGGGGATTATCGCTATGATGATCAGCGTCAAGCCTACTTTATGGGTGACACCCTGACCTCGCTGGCGTACCAAACCTTTAAGCAAGCGGGCAGCGACTACTCACTACAACGTGGCGACGCCAATTTCCAAGTGCCAAGCGAGCAAGTGGATGTCACGCTTGACGCGCTGAACTTCCCAGTGGGCGATGACAACTACCCTATTCGCCCCACGTTCCGCTTTACCAACCACTCCGATCTGGACTTATCGGGCGCCACCATCAGCTTTGATGTGCCAGTGTCTACCTCGGCCATTTTTAAATCTGACTGGAACGCCCAGAAAAAGCTGCGCATGGAAGTGGTGCGTGATAGCAGCAATGCCAGTGGTAACAACATCGGCGGGTTTGATGCCACCCATCATCGCTTTGCCATCACCTTGATTAACGAATGGGGTGGTATAGAGCAAAGCTTTAAGCCGGGTGAAACCTTGGACGCTCAGGTGATGTACTACATGCCTATCACCAACCCAACCAATATCACCATCGAAAAAGATGGCCAGCGCTATGCGGTGAAGCAGGAGTATCCAAGCCTTCCGCCTGCGCTTCCCGGTAGCACCAGCCAAAGTGGCGGAGAGTCTCAGTGTCCTGGCGTCGATATCGCCAGCCTGAGTACCTACCCCAACTGGCCTAACGGGGTCAATCATGCCAGCGGTGGCGACCAACTTATCTACCAAGAGGCGGTATGGGAAGCCAAGTGGTGGACCCAAGCGGCACCCGGTGGTCAAGCTTGGCGCCAAGTCTGCGGCCTCTAATCCATTTCTAGTCTTGAATGCGGGGGCTGCGTGCCCCCGTTAAGGAGTCGTTATGTTCAAGTCTTCGTTTACTCAACTTTCCTGCCGCACCGCCGTGGCCCTTGCGCTGGTCGCAAGCAGCACACAGGTGATGGCACATGGCTATTTAGAAAGCCCCAAAGCGCGCCAGGCGATTTGCCATGAGCAAGGGGGCTATTGGTGGCCTTCAGATGGGTCAGGTATCCCTAACGCCGCCTGTCGCGCTGCGTTCTTAGAATCGGGGCACTACCCGTTTGTGCAACACCATGAATCGGCGCAATTGGTGGCGGATTACCGTAATATGGATGCGGTGAAAGCGGCCGTTACCGATGGTAACTTATGTGGCGCCGGCGATCCCAATAAAGCCGGGATCAGTTTGCCCTCATCGGATTGGCAACGCACCGAGGTCACCCCAGATGGCAATGGTCAAATTGACGTGCGCTTTCGCGCCACCACACCTCACAACCCAAGCTTTTGGGAAATTTATCTGACCAAGCCAGACTACAACGGCGCGACCGATGCGCTGACGTGGGATGATCTCGAAAAGATCGACACCTTTGGCGATCTGCCCATTGTGATCGGCGATAACGGTAACCGGTATTATGAGATGACCGTGACCCTGCCCGCCGATCGTCAAGGTGATGCCATTATCTATAGCCGTTGGCAACGTATTGATCCGGCCGGAGAAGGCTTCTACAACTGTGCCGACATTACCATCACCCCTAGTCAGACCGCACCCGCCCAATGGCACGAGCTAGGATACTTTGTCCAACATCCACAAATGGCAGCATTGGGCGATCGCGTGCGGGCCCGCTTGCACAATCGCCAAGGCCAAGAAGTGGTGGATGTCACACTCACCCTGACGGACCAAAATGTGACGAATTGGCCACACGCGCTGGCCAGCCTTATCGAGCAACAGGCTAACGAGCCCTTACGTATCGGGGTGATGCGCCACGGCGAGATCCAGTTTAATGCCGATGACGTGGTGCAAAACCAAGTCTTTAGCCATCACGATAGCTATAGCTTCAACCTGTCGGTGATCCCGGCTACCGACGAACCCACCAGCAACCTGCCCGCATGGCGCGCATCTGAGGTCTATGTGGCCAAGGATCGCGTGCGCTACGGCGATAACATCTACCAAGCAAAATGGTGGACTAGAAACGAGCAACCCGGCGCTGCCCTTGTTTGGCAACGCGTGACACAATAAGGAGCAAACATGAAGCCAATGACCCTACTCTCTCTGGCGATTGCTGGGGCACTGGGCGCCAGCCACGCCGTGGCGGCCCCTTCAACCCCAAGTTTGGACTGGAAGC
Source organism: Salinivibrio sp. EAGSL (assembly GCF_013366455.1). Lineage (NCBI taxonomy): Bacteria > Pseudomonadati > Pseudomonadota > Gammaproteobacteria > Vibrionales > Vibrionaceae > Salinivibrio > Salinivibrio sp. EAGSL. The sequence goes on from NZ_JABWMG010000004.1 coordinate 139,867, forward strand.
CACAAAACTATTCTTTTGTTGAAGTCGATGAATATGGCCGCGGATCGTACAAAGATCTGGTGCAGCGCGTGGATGAAGTCCAAATTGAAATTAAATGGAATGCCTGGTCCGGTGATGGCGGTGACAGCTACAAGGTGTACTTTGACGATCAGGTGGTCAATCAAGGCACTTTACCGGCAGGCACCCAATCCGGCACAGTCACTTTCCCCTATGACAAAGGCGGTCGTCACCAGCTTAAACTCGCCTTGTGTGAAGGGGGCGTCGATGGTCAGTGTGCGACCAGTGCCGCCAAACCCATCGTCATCGCAGACACCGACGGCGTCCATCTTGACCCACTGCCGATGAATGTCGACCCCAACAACAACGACTACCCCAAACAGCCTGATACCGTGGTGGGCGCGTACTTTGTCGAATGGGGTATTTATGGTCGTAACTTCGATGTCAGCCAGGTGCCAGCAGGTAACCTCACCCACATCTTATATGGCTTTATCCCCATTTGTGGTCCCAATGAGTCATTGGGCAGCATCGAAAATGGCAACAGCTTGCGCGCGCTGGAGCTCGCCTGCCAAGGCTCAGAAGACTATGAAGTGGCAATCCATGACCCATGGGCGGCGATTCAGAAAAAACTGCCCGGCACACCGGCCAAAGATCCGATAGGTGGCACCTACGCGCAAATGATGGCGCTCAAGCAGCGCTACCCTGATCTGAAAATTCTCCCCTCCGTTGGCGGCTGGACCCTATCCGACCCCTTCTATGATTTCACCGACAAGGCCAACCGTGACGTCTTTGTCGCCTCGATGAAAGAGTTCCTACAAACCTGGAAATTCTATGACGGGGTCGACATTGACTGGGAATACCCAGGCGGTGGTGGTGCCAACCCAGATTTGGGCAATCCAGATAAAGACAGCCAAGCCTACGCGGCCTTAATGCGTGAGCTGCGCTCGATGTTGGATGAGCTCGAGGCCGACACGGGCCGTGAGTACCAACTCACCTCGGCCGTCGGTGCCGGTTATGACAAAATCGCTAACGTCGATTACAGCGCCAGCGCGCCGTACATGGATTACATCTTTGCCATGACCTACGACTTTTTCGGTGCATGGAATAATGTCACCGGCCACCAAACTGCCATTTACTGTGGCAGCCATATGAGCGCGGGGGAATGTGATGGTACCGGTGTCGATGACAACGGCGAACCTCGCAAAGGCCCGGCCTACACGCTCGATAATGGCGTGCAATTACTGCTAGAAAGCGGCGTGCCACCGGAAAAATGGTGATCGGTACCGCGATGTACGGTCGTGGTTGGGAAGGCGTTTTCCCTGCCAATGCAACCGATCCTAGCAACCCGATGACCGCGCCCGGTAACGGCCCGATCAAAGGCAGCACCGCTGATGGTATTTGGGAAGCGGGCGTAATTGACTACAAAGGCGTCGTCAAATCAATGCTCGGCAGCGCGGGTAACGGCATCAATGGCTTTCAAACCGGTTATGATGAGCAAGCTGAAGCGGCCTACATTTGGAACCCTGACAACGGCAAGCTGGTCACTTACGACAACCCACGATCGGTCAAAGCCAAAGGCCAGTATGTGCGCAATCACAACTTCGCCGGTTTGTTTGCCTGGGAAATCGATGCCGACAATGGCGATATCCTCAATGCGATGCACGAAGGCTTAGCACAGGATGGTCAGCCGCCAGTCAACAACGCCCCAACTGTGGGTATCGCACAACAAAGCTATACGCTGGCGCCGGGAGAATCATTAACCATTGCGGCCAATGGGCGCGATCGGGATGGCGATGCCCTGACCTATCGCTGGCAAGGTGACGCCGCGTTGGCCCTGACCAATAGCGACACAGACACGGTCACGGTGACCGCCCCCGATGTGAGCACCAGCACCGACTATTCCCTGTCGGTGACAGTCTCGGACGGTCAAGCCAATGCCGAGACCAGCACGACTATTAAGGTAGTGGTTCCGGGTGAAAACCAAGCCCCTACCGTGGCGCCTATCGCCCCAGTGAGCCTGAAAAGCGGTGAGCAAACCCGCGTGACGATTGAGGCGAACGATCCAGATGGCGATACACTCAGCTACACCTACCGTGCATCCGGCGATCTGGCCGTCTCTGGCACCGATGATCAGGTGACGCTGACCGCGCCCACCGTGACGGAGAATCGCGACTATGTGGTTACAGTAGAGGTCAGCGATGGCGACAAAACCACGCAAGCGCAATTCACAGTGACCGTGACGCCGACCAGTGGCTTGCCAATGTGGGATGAAAACACCGTGTATGTCGGCGGCGATCGCGTCCTGTATCAAGGGGTTGAGTATCGCGCCAAGTGGTGGACCAAGGGTCAGCGCCCAGACCAAGGCGGGCCATGGGAGCGTGTCGGGGATAGCCAAGCCAACCAAAGCAGTGAATGGCAAGCGACCGTCGCTTATTCCGGCGGCGATGAGGTTGAATATAACAACCAACGCTACCAAGCCAAGTGGTGGACGCAAGGCGAAAAGCCGGGCAGCGCCGCGGTCTGGCAATTACTGTAACGATTGTTCACTTCCCAAAATGACAAAACGCCCCAACAGGGGCGTTTTTCTTCAACGGTGGACAAGAGACAAGGCACTTAACGACGCTGACGCACCGCTTCATACAAACAGACACCAGTTGCCACGGACACGTTCAAGCTCGACACGCTGCCCGCCATTGGGATCCGGATCAGCTCATCACAGGTTTCACGGGTCAAACGGCGCATGCCGTCTCCTTCCGCGCCCATCACTAAGGCTAGCGGCCCCACCAATTTGGTGTCGTAAACATCATGATCGGCTTCACCGGCCGTGCCCACAAACCACACGCCCTGCTCTTTGAGCGTCCGCATTGAACGCGCCAAGTTAGTAACACGCACCAAAGGCACCACTTCAGCTGCGCCACAGGCCACTTTGCGGGCCGTTGCGTTAAGCTGAGCAGATTTATCTTTCGGAACGATGACCGCACTCACTCCGGCTGCATCGGCAGTGCGCAGGCAAGCCCCCAAATTATGCGGGTCGGTGACACCGTCAAGTACCAGCAACAAAGGGTTCTCGGTATTAGCGAGGATCGCCTCCAAGTCATTCTCGTTGTACTGACGACCCGGTTTGACACGGGCAACAATCCCCTGATGCGACGCACCTTGAGTTTTGTCGTCTAACGCTTTGCGGCCCACTTGCTGAATACTCACGCCCAGCATCGCAATGTCATTGAGCACGGGGACCAAACGCTCGTCTTGACGCCCTTTTAATACCATCACTTCAATAAAGCGGGAAGGATCGGTTGCTAAAATCGCTTGGACGGCATGAATGCCGTAAATAACTTCACTACTCATGATTTACTTCTTTTTCTTACCCGCTTCGGCTTTTTGTTTTTTCGCCTTTTTCTTGCGTGCTTTTTGCGCAGGCGACTTTACTTTACTCTTTTTGCTTGGCTTATCCGCCGGCGCCTTATCGCCTTCAACACTGGGCACTGCGCCACGTTTAAGCTGTTGGCGTACCGAGGTTCGCTCACGGCGCGCTTGCGGATCTTTATTCGACTCCGCACGACCTTTTTTGCGCTTATCGCGTTCGGTTTTACCCGGGCGACGGGCTTTGCGCTCAGAGCCTACCAGTTCAAAGTCAATTTGTCGCTCATCAAGATTCACTGACAGCACTTTAACCGTTACCTGATCGCCAAGTCGGAACACGCGGCCAGAGCCTTCGCCCACCAGACGCTGACCTACCATATCAAAACGGTAATAGTCGTTATCTAGGTTGGAGATATGAACCAAACCATCGATATGCAGCTCATTGAGGCGAACAAAGAAGCCAAAACCGGTGACATTGGCAATCACGCCTTCCAGTTCATCGCCAACGTGATCTTGCATATATTCGCATTTAAGCCAATCCGACACATCACGGGTGGCATCATCGGCGCGACGCTCGGTTTTTGAACACTGCTCGCCGAGCACATCCATATCGTCAAATGAGTAGTGGTAGCCACCGGTCGGGGTCCAACGGTCTTGGTTTTTACCCGCTTGTTTGGCAATCAAGTATTTGAGTGCACGGTGCAACAGCAAATCCGGATAACGACGAATAGGCGAGGTAAAGTGGGCGTATTGTTTTAATGCCAAACCAAAGTGACCTTGGTTATCCGCTTGATACACCGCTTGCTTCATCGAGCGGAGCAACATGGTCTGAATAAGCTCACTGTCCGCGCGACCATGGACCACGTGCATCAGTGCCGCGTAATCTTTCGGCGTCGGCTCTAGGCCGCCACTCAGGCTTAAGCCTAACTCGCCTAAGAAATCTTTAAAGCCACTAAGACGTTCTTCACCCGGTGCTTCGTGAACACGATATAATGCTGGCTCTTTGTGCTTCTCGACAAAACGCGCAGAGGCGACGTTGGCAAGGATCATACATTCTTCGATGATCTTGTGCGCATCGTTGCGCTCCACCGGCACAATACGGTCGATTTTACGCTGTGCGTTGAAAATAAATTGGGTTTCCACCGTCTCAAACTCAATGGCGCCGCGTTGTTGGCGAGCCCCACTGAGCACCTTGTACATATCGTGCAAGGTTTCTAGATGTGGAACCAAGGTGTGATAACGCTCTCGCAAGGTCTCATCACCCTCTAAGATGTTAGACACCTTGGTGTAGGTTAAACGCGCATGTGAATTCATCACCGCTTCATAGTGCTTGTAGCCGGATAGTGCGCCTGACTCAGAAATTGTCATTTCACAGACCATACATAGACGATCAACCTGTGGATTGAGCGAGCATAGGCCGTTGGAAAGCACTTCTGGTAACATGGGCACCACTTGGTTGGGGAAGTACACCGAGTTACCGCGGTTTTGCGCTTCTTTATCCAGCGCAGAATCAGGCCGCACATAGTAACTAACATCGGCAATTGCCACCCACAAACGCCAGCCACCAGAACGTTTACGTTCACAGTAGACCGCATCATCAAAGTCACGGGCATCTTCACCGTCGATGGTCACCAGCGGCAGATCGCGTAGATCAACGCGGCCTTCTTTCGCTTTTTCCGGCACTTCCTCGTTCAAACTTTTAACTTGCTTGAGCACGGCATCCGGCCATTGATGAGGAATATCATGGGTGCGCATCGCGATTTCAATTTCCATGCCCGGCGCCATGTTTTCGCCCAGCACGTCAACAATCTTACCCATTGGGTTGGTTTGGCGAGTAGGACGTTGCATGATCTCAACCACCACTACATTGCCCATACGCGCGCCCTGAGTGTGATCTTTATCAATCACGATATCTTGGCCCAGGCGACTATCGTCTGGCACGACAAAGCCCATACCGTCTTCGACAAAATAACGCCCAACGATTTGGCCTTGACGTGCTTCCAACACTCGCACGACACGGGCTTCTTGGCGACCGCGCTTATCGGTGCCAACACCTTGCGCCAAAATGACATCGCCATGCATCACGCTACGCATTTGATGATACGGTAACGTCCAATCGTCATGATTGCCTTTCCCTTCAGGGCGCAAGAAGCCAAAACCATCACGGTGACCAATGACGGTCCCTTTAATCAGATCCAGACGCTCGGGCAAGGCATAGCACTTACGCCGAGTAAACACGAGTTGACCATCTCGCTCCATCGCACGCAGGCGTCGACGTAAACCTTCATACTGATCATCGCCGTCTAAACCGAGATGGGTAAACAGATTGTCGCGGCTCACTGGCGCCTTAAAGCTGCGGATCACTTCCAGCAAGTGCTCTCGGCTGGGAACCGGATTTTCATATTTTTCAGCTTCACGGGCCTGGTGTGGATCCGCAGCGATGTTGTTTGGCGTATTATTTGTCGAACCTGTGTCTTGCGACATAGACCTTTTCCTATTGGCGTATGTTGATTTCATTATATCTGTTAACTGTCGCGATTGCGCCGCGATGATCGCAGTTTGACGTTTTGTTTCAGCGCTTTGCTTGTAGGCAACGAGAGGAACATGGCGAACTGGCCATATCAAATCAGATTGGGAACAGATGAGTAAAGGGAGTATAGCGGATTTTGACGATAAAATCGCCTACAGTCAGAGGCTGGTGGTTACCAGTAACTGGTGCGTCTTTTAGCGCGAGCGATAATATTCTGAGGCATTCGCGCTTCAAGCGCTGAGCGTAATTCGGCAATACGATCACGCGTGCCAGAGTCTGCGGTAATGGTCTGATATAACCAGCGATAAGCATCCTCATAATCAAGCGGTGAACCGACGTCATCCACCAGCAACTCGGCCAGTTGAATTCGCGCGCGGGTATCCCCCAGTGAAGCGGCTTCGCGCAGGTAAGGAATCGCGCGTCGTTGATCTTGCTGCACCAAGGTCCCATTCGCATAGTATCGCCCTAGCTGCTCCAATGCCGCAGGTAACCCTTGCTGCGCAGCCTGTTTCATGTAATACACACCGAGCTCGGCATCTTGATCAACGCATACGCCCCACGCCAACATATCGCCGTACAAGAACTCATAGGCGGGAGATCCCACACGTGTTGCCCGTACTTCGATGTCTTGTACGAGTTGGCATTCATCTTGTTCTACACGCTCAAGGTGTGAGTTGGTCTCAAATAAGGCGATCAGTTCACTTTCTTCATACAAGGGCACCGCTGGCCCCACATCCGCTCTAGCGGTTGCTGTTGCCAACGTCGTTACCGTTAGTAAAAGTGAAAAACTCAGCGTTCGAAACTTCATGCCTACTCGCTATTCAACCAAGAAACCCAACAGCAACGCGCGCGCTAACCGTGTGCTTTTTTGTATCGGCACCCTGCTTAGTGACTTTAGCAAAGGCGGCAAGTTTTTTCCGCTTTCCAGGCGATCTGGGTTCCAACTTCATCCAATAGCGAAAAAAAAAGCCAGCGTTAAACGCTGGCTTCATGGTTTGTCTTCGCGCAAGCATTAGCTCTCGAAAGGATGAACCTTAATGATGGTTTCATTACGGTCTGGGCCAGTTGAAATCAGATCAATCGGCACGCCAGTCAAGGTTTCAATACGCTTGATGTAATCAAGTGCAGCTTGTGGTAACTCGTCGAGTGACTTCACCCCAAAGGTGTTTTCGCTCCAACCCGGCATGGTCTCATAAACAGGCTCGATGTTTGCGTACGCATCCGCAGCCAATGGTGATACCTCTACCATGGTGCCGTCAGCCATCTTGTAACCGGTACAAATTTTGATTTCTTCCAAGCCGTCCATCACGTCCAGTTTGGTCAAACAAAAACCCGAGACCGAGTTAATCTGCACGGCACGGCGCATAGCCACCGCGTCAAACCAACCACAACGACGCTTACGACCCGTGGTTGCACCAAACTCCGCACCCTTGGTACCTAGATGCATACCAATGTCGTCATCAAGTTCTGTTGGGAACGGACCTGCCCCTACTCGCGTGCAATAGGCTTTTGCGATACCCAGCACATAACCAAGATGACGAGGACCAAAACCAGAGCCTGCAGCCACACCGCCAGCGGTAGTGTTTGAGGAGGTCACATACGGATAAGTGCCGTGATCAATATCTAGCAAGGTGCCTTGTGCGCCTTCGAACATGATTTTGTCATCACGTTTACGCGCATCATCGAGCTCTTGGGTGACATCAATCACCATACCGGTGAGGATGTCTGCTTGCTCCATGACCTTCGCTAAAGTTTCTTCATAGCTTACAGGTTCGACTTTATAGAAGTGCTCTAGCTGGAAGTTATGGAGTTCCATCACTTCTTTCAGCTTTTCGGCAAAGGCTTCTTTATCGAATAGGTCACCCACACGCAAACCACGGCGCGCGCTTTGTCTTCGTACGCTGGGCCAATACCACGGCCTGTGGTGCCAATGGCTTTCTTGCCACGCGCTTTTTCACGCGCTGCATCCAACGCAATGTGATAAGGCAGGATCAAAGGACACGCTTCTGATAGGAATAGGCGCTCACGCACGGGCACGCCGCGTGCTTCCAGCTCACCCATTTCTTTCAGTAAAGCGTCTGGCGACAGCACCACACCATTACCGATAATGCATTTAACGTTGTTGCGGAGGATACCAGAAGGAATCAAGTGTAGGACGGTCTTTTCACCGTCAATGACAAGAGTATGACCTGCGTTGTGACCGCCTTGATAGCGAACCACGTATTTTGCATCTTCAGTCAAAAGATCAACGATCTTTCCCTTACCTTCGTCACCCCATTGGGTGCCGAGAACGACTACGTTATTACCCATCTTCTTCGATATGCAGCTAGTTAAAAAAGGATTCTAGCACCTTAAAAACTCGGTTGCAGTTATTTTTTAACCGTATTGTCGTTTTCTTTCCATGGGTTTGTCACGTCAAGCTGACAGCCGCGTTGTTAACCTAAGATGGAATAGGCGAATACGGCGCCAATCACCACTAAACATCCTCCGATACGTCGCAACTGATTATCCGGCTGCTGACTCAGCTCGGTCACCATTTGTCGCCATTGCTTGGGGAATAACATAGGCCCCAGCCCCTCGACAATTAATACCAGCGCGAGCGCCCCCCAGAATGTCATCATGATTCCTTCTCCTTTGTTGAACTCTACTGTGCGCAATCATTATACCCGATAAAAAAAAAGACAAGGCACGATGCCTTGTCTTTTCTGTCGGTGATAACGATTTATTGGTCGATCACATCTGGCTGCTTCATGTATTTGAAGAAGTCACTTTTCGGATCAACAATCAGCATATCGCCCTTGCTGTCAAAGCTCTCGCGATAGGCCTGTAGCGAACGTACAAAACTATAGAACTCAGGCTCTTTCTTGAACGCACGGGCAAAAAGCTGCGCCACTTCAGCGTCTGCTTCACCGCGTGTGATTCGCGCCTGACGCTCTGCTCGAGAGAGAATAGTGGCTACCTCAAGTTCTGCTTGTGCACGAATAATTTCAGCCTGCTCACGACCTTGAGCACGATGACGACGCGCCACTGCTTCACGCTCTGCACGCATACGGGCATAGATGGATTCACTGATCTCGCTTGGTAGATTGATACGCTTGATACGCAAATCAATCAGCTCAATCCCTAAATCACGTATCCCCTCACCCGCGGCACGCTCCAACACACCTTCCATGACTTGGTCGCGCTTTTCAGACACTATCTCTTTGATGGTCTTGTTACCAATTTCGGCACGCAGACCGTCAGAAATACGACGTTGCAGCAGCGACTCAGCGGTGATCTTATTACCGCCCCCTGTGGCAAGGTAGTATTGACCGAAGTCTTTAATTCGCCACTTCAGATAAGAGTCGATAATGACATCTTTTTTCTCTGCAGTAACAAAGCGATCGGCACGGTCATCCATGGTTTGAATGCGCGCGTCGAGGGTCTTCACTCGGTCAAACAACGGCAACTTAAAGTGCAAACCTGGCTGATAGATTTTCGCGATCTCGTTATCCACTTTCAGGACACGTCCAAAGCGAATCACAATACTGCGTTCACCTTCACTCACCACGAAGATCGACATCAAAAATATCACGACCGCTAAGACTATAACCGGGATCATCATCTTACGCATGCTTAGTATCTCCCTTCACGTGATGAACCAGAACGCGGCGCCGATTCAGGCTGTTTTGGCTGAGAGCTTTGCTCCAGCTCAATGCCATACTGGCTGCTCGACGTTTCTTTACGCTGGTTAGGCCCAACGGCTGCCCCTCCCATCAACTTATCCAGCGGGAGATACAAGAGGTTGCTGTTTCCGCTTTGCGAATCCACCATCACCTTACTTGTACTGCTGTACACCTGTTCCATAGTTTGGATATACAGGCGATTACGTGTCACGCGTGGCGCATCAATGTACTCTGGCAACAGCTTTTCGAATTGAGAGACTTCACCTTCTGCTTCATTGACCGTACGAGCTTTGTAACCCAATGCGGCTTTTTTCAGCGTTTCGGCTCGACCCGTTGCCTTTGGCAAGACGTCATTACGATACGCTTCTGCTTCACGAATAAAGCGCGCTTCATCCTCACGTGCTGCAATGGCGTCATCAAAGGCATCTTTTACCTGCTCTGGTGGTCGTGCGTACTGGAAGTTTACGTCGACAACAATCAAGCCCATGTTGTATTTATCAATGATCTGATTCAACTCAACTTGGGTGCGCTCACGCACTGCTTGACGACCTCGAGTGATAATATCATCCATCACAGAATCACCCACGACCGCACGAAGCGCTGAATCCGTTGCTTGACGCAAGCTGTCATCAGCATTGGTGACACTGTAGAGATACTGCTGAGCATCCATCACGCGATATTGGACATCCATTTCGACGTTGACCACGTTTTCATCTTTGGTCAGCATCAAACCTGAACTGTTTAGCGAGCGGATTGATTCCATATCAACCGTTCTCACGGTATCAACAAACGTCGGTTTCCAGTTAAGGCCAGGTTGCACGACACGATCATACTGACCGAACCGAAGCACCACACCACGCTGCGCTTCGCCAATGGTATAGAAACCGGAAATACCCCATACGATAATACCGATGAGTGCGAGGACACCTAGCCCCGCCATTCCGCCACCGAAAGAAGGTCCTTTGCCTTTCCGGCCACCAAAGCCACCCAGTTTGCGGCTTAGTTTATTAAACAATTCATCAAGATCGGGTGGTCCTTGATTACGGCCACCACGATTCCCCCAGGGGTCTTTGTCGGGACCGCCATTGTTTCCTGGCTCATTCCACGCCATTCGCGCACTCCATCAAATTGATCTGACGATAATTTTTTACTCTAGCAGCCTATTCACTGACGATAAAGTCGCCAAGCTGGTTGCCTTCTCTTTTTTCTAACCGATGCCAGTCTGTTTGCGGCAGCCTAACATCGACTAATAGATGCCCATCGTCTTGGTATTCTTCACTGACAATGCATCGCATCTGGTGAAATTTACTTTGCATCCGACCCGCTAGATTTGGCGGTAGTCGTAATCGATGCCGCACCATGGTACCGGCCAAACGCTCGGTCAGCGCGTCAAAGATGAGCGCAATACCTTGCCCCGACAAGGCTGAAACCCATACGGCTTTCGGCACGCCCTCGTCGTCTCGTTCAATACGAGGCTCAGCCTGATCCAGACTATCTATTTTATTCATGATAAGTAGACGTGGCACATCATCGGCTTCAATCTCTTCGAGCACGCTGTCAACAGCCTCAATGTTGCCACTCAATCGCTCATCACTGGCGTCAACCACATGCAACAATAAGCTCGCTTCTTGCGTTTCTTGCAATGTCGCTTTAAACGCCGCCACCAAATCATGTGGCAAATGGCGAATGAAACCGACGGTATCGGCTAAAATCGCGGTGCCGACATCTTCGACTTCAATCCGACGTAAGGTCGGATCCAAAGTAGCAAACAGTTGATCGGCTGCATAAACGCCAGCTTCGGTAATCCGATTAAACAGCGTCGACTTACCCGCATTGGTATACCCCACCAGCGATACCGTTGGTACCTCGGCACGCGCTCGCGCACGTCGTCCTTGCTCGCGCTGCTTGGCCACTTTGTCTAACCGACGCAAAATCGCTTTTACCCGATCACGCAATAAGCGACGATCCGTTTCTAACTGGGTTTCCCCTGGGCCACGTAAACCGATCCCCCCTTTCTGACGTTCAAGGTGGGTCCAGCCACGCACGAGTCGGGTAGAAAGATGCCGTAACTGCGCTAATTCAACCTGCAATTTACCCTCATGCGTACGTGCACGCTGCGCGAAAATATCGAGAATGAGGCCTGTTCGGTCCAATACTCGACATTTAAATCTCTGCTCCAGATTACGCTCTTGGGCGGCAGACAAGGTATGATTGAAGATCACCACATCGGCCCCGACATGCTGCACGGTCTCTGCAATTTCTTGGGCTTTTCCCTCGCCGACAAAATATTTCGGGTGAGGAGACTGACGGCTGCCGACAACAACTTGCAAGGCGTCGACACCCGAGGACGAAACCAGCATTTGAAACTCACTGAGATCATCCCACTCGCCATCATGGGTAAAATTAATATGAACGAGTACAGCCTGTTCACCGGCCTCGTAACGGTCAAACAAGCGAAAGACTCCTTAGCAATTGAATACTCACTCCTCAGGTTTTTCTTGCTGACGATCGCCCTGTGGACGCTCTCCAGCCCCTTGGTTATTATTGTGATGGCTCACGGCACGTGCCGGCACCACAGTAGAAATGGCATGCTTGTACACCATTTGATTCACGGTGTTTTTCAGCAAGATCACAAACTGATCAAACGATTCGATTTGCCCTTGTAACTTAATGCCATTCACAAGGTAAATGGAAACAGGAATACGCTCACGACGTAACGCATTTAGGAATGGGTCTTGTAATGATTGCCCCTTAGCCATTAGTTCTTTTCCTTATTTGTTTGTAATTGTAGTCAATGTCGCGGTTAAGCAGCGTCCTTGTCAGTGACAGTATACATCAAGTTTCCGTCCCTGCCGTCAACGCTTTTGTCACCGTTTGTAAAGACAGTGACGGCGCGTCACTGTCAAGCCACGTCACATTTTCCCAGCCTCGCAGCCAAGTTATCTGACGTTTGGCTAACTGGCGCGTCGCGCAAATCCCACGGTAAACGGCTTCATCATGGGTGCTACGTCCGGCCAAATAATCCCACATTTGGCGATATCCAACACAGCGGATCGAGGGCAGATCGGGATGCAGATCCTCTCGCTCAAACAGTGTACGTACCTCCTTTTCAAAGCCCGCTTCAACCATTTTGTCAAATCTGAGCTCAATGCGGCGATGCAACTCACCTCGTTCCTGAGGCGCTATTGCAAATTGGTGTACCTGATACGGCAAAGGTTCACCTTTTTTTCCGTCAATGCGGTCAGGGTTTGTCCACTGATACGGTACACCTCAAGTGCCCGCATAATCCGCTGCGGATCGTTGCGATGGATCCGCGCACCAGAAACAGGATCAATATCACATAACTGTGCATGAAGCGCTTCCCAGCCATGCTGCTGCGCTTCTTTTTCTAATGCGTCACGCACACTAGGATCCGCACTGGGTAATGGCGATAACCCTTCTAATAACGCTTTAAAATACAACATGGTGCCCCCAACCAACAGAGGGATCTTGCCATTCGACACGATCTTCTTCATTTCTGTGAGGGCGTCTTCACGAAAGTCGGCTGCGGAATAAGCCTGAGCGGGATCTCGAATGTCGATGAGGCGATGCGGCGCCTGTGCTAATTCGTCAGCGGTTGGCTTGGCGGTACCAATATCCATCCCTCGATAAATTAAGGCCGAATCAACACTAATAATTTCAACCGGCATGGTATTGCGTAATGCAATGGCCAGATCCGTTTTTCCCGAGGCGGTTGGCCCCATCAAAAAAATGGCCTTAGGCAGCGGATTAGTCATGTTGTAATGCTTCTATTGCTGAGGTTAGGTCGAGGCGCGTAAACAAGCGTTGTCGCCCTTTTTCCAACGCCTCACCCTGCCAATACTGTTCAATTTCCGATACGGTCTGTACCGCTTGCGCAAGGCTGACTGGATCCGATGCAACTGTCAACTGCTTTGCCAGCCAACCCAACAGGTTCGCACGGTGATCCGGATTAGATTGGCTGGGGTCTAAGCCGCCTAAAAAGTTCAGCAGGGCTGGAACAAAGGCTTGCAGATTCTGTTGCCGCAGTGGTTGGCACACAGACATCACCATTAACTGCTGGCCTTTTACCCGAATATGAATACCAAATTGCCCCAGTAACGTTTGATAGTGGCTAATCGCATCACATTCGGATACAGACGCGGATAAACGTTGTGGAATTAATAAAGGCTGAGTCACTAATCCCTCCGCCAAGGCTGGTTGTAACGCCCCTTGATGACGCCAGCTTTCTAACCGATGATGATCAGCTAACCATAAATCCTCACCCCACGACATCAGCACATAATGCTGGTCAATCACCGCGAGTACTTTTCCCAAACCAGGTTGGCCACTCACTATCTTAGCTGGTGCCATACACGTGCTTACGCTAACCGGCGAAGGCGACTGCTCACTCGATGTCGCCTTATCCTTGGCATCGTCAGTGTGAACGGCGGCTCGCGGCGTCATTAACCTTTGATAGGCTTGGGTCGCTTGCTTGGAAGGCACACTCGAACGGTCAGCGCGCGAAGCTTGCCCTTTTGCTGGCCGTGACGACTCGGTTGACTGTTTCCCCGGATAAGCGGGAAAGGCATTCACCGCTTGCTGGTAGGAATGGTCGGTTGCCACGGCCGATGCTCGAGGTTGATAAGACACTGTCTCTCTGACCTCGCCGGTCTCTGGATTGACCGTCTCGTCGATGGGTAACGATGATTGTTGCAGCCCGTCATAAATCGCTTGATAAATAAAGTCATGCACCAGCCGTGCTTGATGAAAGCGGACTTCATGCTTCGCCGGATGAACGTTCACGTCTACCTGATGCGGATCCACATCGATATAAAGCACATAAGCGGCATACTGATCGGGCGCCAAGCTTTGCTCATACCCTTGGCGGATAGCATGGTTGATCAATTTATCTTTCATCATGCGCTGATTCACAAAACAATGCTGCATATCGTTTTGCTGCCGCGCGCCATCAGGGGTACATATCCAACCGCGCAGCGCCATATCGTGATGGGTCAAGTCAATCCGCAGCGCATGATCAACAAATTTTTGCCCGCAGACGGCTTTTAGGCGACGTAGAGGATCTCCCCTTTCAGGGATACGCCGATATTGGCGAACCTGCGTGCCGTTGTGGCGCAGGTTAATGGTAATATCAAATCGGCTCAAAGCGATACGTCGCAGCAACTCATCAATATGGCTGAACTCGGTTTTATCGGTACGCAAGAACTTACGTCGGGCTGGCGTGTTAAAAAATAAATCCACCACTTCCACGGTACAACCCACCGGATGCGCTGCCGGTTTCACGCTAACGGCCATATCGCGTCCTTCAGCAAAGGCTGACCACGCTTCTTGCTGTTCCGCGGGGCGAGAGGTAATGGTAAGGCGCGAAACGGCGCTCACACTCGCTAACGCCTCTCCCCGAAAGCCCAAGCTCATGATCGCTTCTAAATCATCCAGGCTGTGGATTTTGGAGGTCGCATGGCGACTTAATGCCAGCTGTAAATCTGTTTTGCTGATCCCAACACCATTATCACGGACACGAATGAGCTTACTGCCGCCTTTTTCAATATCGACGTCAATACGGGTTGCGCCGGCATCAATACTGTTTTCCACCAGCTCTTTAACCACCGATGCTGGCCGCTCGACCACTTCGCCCGCGGCGATTTGGTTGGCGAGTCGAGCGGGTAATATCTCAATCGCCATATCAGCTTCCTGGAATAATTAAGGTTTGTCCGACCGCCAGAGTATCTGAGCCGAGTTCATTGGCACGACGTAAGCTTTCGATCGTCACTCCATAATTACTGGCAATTTTACCGAGGTATTCACCGCGTTTCACTTTGTGCTTGATGGCCGGTGATGTCGCACCAGGGACCTTCAGTTTTTGCCCGACCCAAAGGGTATCGGACTTGAGATTGTTCGCTTGGCGAAGCGTGCTCAGTGAGACTTGATACTGCTCGGCGATTTTACCGAGAAATTCGCCTCGGCTCACGGTATGAGTCAGGGTTTGTGTGGATGCCCGCTCGACTTTACCGGCTAACTTAGCCACATCGACATTTGGAATTGATAGCACTTGTCCCACCTGCAGCGTGCTTGAGGTTAAGCCGTTCGCCGATTTTATCGCAGCTATTGAGCTTTGATACTGTTTGGCGATAACTGAGAGGGACTGTCCCGGGCTGACTTTGTGTTTTACCCCGTTTTTGCGCGCGGCAAACAAGGTGCCGTCAGGAGGAAAGCGTTCAAAATAATTACGAATACCGTGATAAATGGCATTCGCCAAACCACGTTGATGCCCTCGTTGGAATAACAAACGCTCTTCTTGCGGATTAGAAATAAATCCGGTCTCTACCAACAAAGACGGGATATCCGGCGATTTGAGCACGGCCAAACTCGCATGCTCAGGGCTCGATTTGTGCAGCTTGGTCACTTTACCCAGCTCTTTAAGCACCCGAGTCGCGACGTTGTAGCCTTCTTTTTGCGAGTTACTAAACTGCAAGTCCAACACCGCACGGCTTAAATATTCGTCCTCGTTATTTTGTGCGAGCAAAGAGCCACCACCTAACAAGTTGGATTGCTCTTCATGTTTTTCAATCCAGCGACCAATTTCGCTGTTCGCTCGACGGCGTGAGAGCACCCACACCGAGGCACCTCGAGGTTGTGGCTGATGAAAACCGTCGGCATGCACTGAGACGAGTAAATGGGCTTTGTGTTTGCGTGCGATTTCAGAACGCTGATTCAAATCAACAAAATAGTCACCGGTACGGGTCAAGACGGCCCGCATTCCCGGCACCGCATTGATGCGTGCAGCCGCTTGTTTAGCAATGGCAAGATTGACATCTTTTTCCTGCTTGCGACGCGGCCCAATGGCGCCGGGATCGTTACCGCCGTGCCCGGGGTCAATCGCGACGACAATGTCTTCAGTGCCAAAGGGTAAAGCCGCGACCGTCTCACGCCGCTTCTTTTCCGCTACCGAGAGTGTCGGTTTGTTCTTATCCACTTTTTGCGCATGCGGTAAATCAACCACTAAACGGTGGCCATACTCGCCTCCCGGTGCGAGAGAAAATATCGTCGGCTTAGCGTCATTTTTTAACTCAAAAACCAGTCGATACGTGCTGGCATCAGGGGGACTGCTCTTGCGGATTTTAGTCAGAATATCGCTGCCTTTAACCTGCTTTGGCAAGCCGGTGGCGAGCTGACTTTGTTTCAAGTCGACCACAAGTCGGTCCGGACGTGTTAAAGAAAAATAACTAAAATCCGCCTTTTCAGCGAGATCAACCACCACCCGGGTTTCATTCGGTGCCGGCCACACCCGAATATTTTCGATTTTGTTGGCCCAACTTGTTGCACTCAACAAACTGGCTATCATCAAGATGCAAAGCCGCTGCCACATCATGCTAGTCTTCCCATTCTAGGCGGTCGATAATAGCCAGGCCTGCCGCGCTATTGGCATCAATAATAAGGTTGCGCTGCTCACCGTCGTAACGCAGAGTGATATCCAGATCGGCATGCGGTAACCAGCCTTCTCCCTTTTCTGGCCATTCAATTAAGCACAGCGCTTGTTGATTAAAATAATCTCGGATCCCCATAAACTCCAACTCTTCTGGATCCGCCAAACGGTAGAGATCGAAATGATACACTTGCCAAGGTGTTAGCTCATAAGGTTCAACCAAGGTATAGGTTGGACTTTTGACATTACCGGTATGCCCCATCGCCTGGATAAAACCGCGGCAAAACGTGGTCTTTCCCGCACCAAGATCGCCATGTAGATAGCAGGTTGTACTTTGCGTACAAGCACGCGCCAGTGCCGCGCCGAAAGCCACCGTGCGATCCGCATCGGTCAACTGAGTGATAAAAGTCTGGGTCATACTACTTTGGGATCTCGTCTGTTATTTATGTCATAAACTGCTCTGATTACTGAACCAGGCGCGTTTCTCTAATCCACTAACTGCTGCAAATAGGGAAACAAATCGCTGGCGAGCAATCCTCTTTCACCGGCCTGAGCGGCGTAATCACCCGCTTTACCATGAAGGTAGCAACCCAATGTTGCCGCCGAGAATAAATCAACGCCTTGCGCCAACAAACTACCGATTACCCCCGAGAGAACATCGCCCATTCCCCCAGACGCCATGCCAGGATTGCCCACATTTGCAACAGCATAATCCGTGCCATCATATACGATCGTTCCTGCCCCTTTAAGCAAAACGACACCACCATACCGTGTTTGTATCGCTTTGACGGCGGCAAAACGATCGAGTTCCACCTCTTTTACTTCACAGCCCAATAAGCGAGCGGCCTCGCCTGGGTGAGGCGTGAGAATCCAATCGTCGCGGTGTTGGGGTTGCCGCGCTAATTTATTTAATCCATCCGCATCAACAACCTTAGGCAACCGTGCCGAGAGGGCGATGGTCCAGAGTGCATCCGACCACGCACTCTGGCCAAGTCCAGGGCCGATAACAATATGGGTGGCCCAAGACAAGGCATCACCTAATGATTGGCCCGGCGCCCAGCTTTGCGTCATTAGCTCAGGCTGACGCGTGACGAGCATCAAGGTATGGTCTTTTTGCGTCACAACTTTGACGAGGCCGGCGCCAGTGCGTAACGCAGCTTGGGCACAAAGCGTCACGGCACCGGCCATACCATGGTCGCCGCCTAAACAAAGAACGCGACCAAATTGCCCTTTATGTGCACTGCGCGCTCGGGGCGGGAGGCATTGCGTTTTGATATCGTCACTGATCAGCTGCCCAGCCGGTTCCGCTTGACGTGCAAAGGCTGTTGCTACATTGAGACCAGCAAAAATAAGTTCACCGCGATGCGTGACCGCTTGCCCGGTTAATAAGCCTTGTTTTAATGCAATCAAGGTAACCGTTATATCCGCTGCGATTGCCACACCTTTTACACAGCCACTGTTGGCACATAAGCCAGACGGAATATCAACCGCCACCACTGGCACGTGGCAATGATTAATCACCCTGACCGCTTGGGCAAAATCGCCTTCAACCGCGCGCGATAAACCGGTGCCCAACATGGCATCGACAATGACATCAAACTGCGTGACGGTAGGCTGGGTCTTAATAACGCTTCCACCACAATCTTGCCACTCTTGCCAAGCGGTTGCCGCGTCGCCACTAAGTTTTTCTGGCGCGACCAATGACCATATGGTGACATTTAATCCCGCTGATTTCGCCAACCGAGCAATCACATAACCATCGCCGGCGTTGTTGCCCGCACCACAGACGATCAATAACCGTGCCGCGTTAGGATAATACTGATTGATACTATCAAAGACGGCTTGGCCTGCTCTTAACATCAGCTGATACATAGGAATATCCAACGCACGCGCGACAGCCTGTTCGCCTTCACGAACTTGCTCTGCACGATAGAAACTCTGTGGTAAACTTGTCGCCATCAACTGCCTCCATTGATTGTACTGCACCACTTAAGGCCTCAGGATCTACCGCTATGTCGCAACCCACGCCCGATGCATCGATTAATTTCGACCAATTAGCCCAACGTATCAAGCAATGGGGACAAGCGCTAGGCTTCCAGCATGTTGGGATCACGGATGTTGATCTCAAGCAACATGAGGCGCAACTGCAACGTTGGCTCGACAATGGCTATCACGGTGAGATGGCGTGGATGGCGCGACATGGCATGATGCGTGCGCGCCCAGAGGAGTTGGTGCCTGGTACGGTACGCGTGATTAGTGTACGCATGAATTATTTACCACCAGAAGCGGGATTTGCCACCACATTGGCCAATCCACGTTTAGGTTATGTGAGTCGCTATTCTTTAGGGCGCGACTATCACAAACTCATCCGCAACCGATTGAAAAAGCTGGGGCAGCAAATCGAAGCCGAGGTTGGTCCCTATGGCTATCGTCCTTTTGTCGACTCGGCACCTATTTTAGAACGTCCGTTGGCAGAAAAAGCAGGGTTGGGATGGACAGGTAAACACTCATTGATCCTTAACGAAGAAACGGGATCCTGGTTTTTCCTCGGCGAGCTATTGGTTGATCTCCCTTTACCGACGGATACTCCCGTTGATAATCAGTGTGGCAAGTGCGTTGCTTGTATGACGAGCTGCCCAACCCAAGCGATTGTTGCGGAAGGCGTGGTCGATGCCCGGCGCTGTATTTCCTACCTCACCATTGAATATGATGGTGTGATCCCTATGGAGTTTCGCCACGCGATAGGTAACCGCATTTACGGTTGCGATGACTGCCAGCTCGTTTGTCCATTCAACCGCGAGGCTGAACTCACCTTAGAAGCCGACTTTCACTGTCGCCCTAGCCTTGATCAACAGCCGCTCACCACACTTTTTAATTGGGATGAGGACACTTTTTTATCCTTAACGCAAGGGTCGGCCATTCGTCGTATTGGGATTAAAAAGTGGCGACGCAATCTTGCTATCGCGATGGGCAACGCGCCTTATGATCCAGAGATCGTTGCGAGCTTACGAGCCCGGCATGGAGAGGATGCATTGGTTGATGAACATATAGAGTGGGCGCTCGGTGAGCAAGAAAGCAAACGACAGCGCATTGATGTGGCCGTACTCCCCACCGGCACTCGCCGCCTGGTGCGCATCATTGAAAAAGGGTTACCGCGAGATGCTTAGCACTGTTAAATAGCAGAAAGATGACGCCATTCACATTATGTGGAAAACTATTAAGCAATGTGTGTTTATGGTGCACTTTTTGATAGTTAAACACATAGGCAGGGCATTAAGCGAGCAAGATCACGATAGTGAATAACACTGTGGAAAAGCATTAGTTAACCTGGAAAAAAATACACTATTCCCCTTTATTTTCAGCTAAATAGAGAGAAATGGTGTTTATTTCCGGTGTACAACATCGTCCTCGTGCTTGCTGACAAGATCACCGGCATGGCGGGCTTTACAGAATTCATCAACCAAGTTATCCACAAAACGAGTCTTGTGGATAAAGCTGTGCATTAGTAATTAAAAGCACGCCAATACGCCGCTTCCAGAGGAAGTACGTTAGGTGTGAATTTGATGCTAGAGATGATGCTTCACAGCATTAAAGACGGCGCTATATGTAACGCCACACTTGCGGTTAACCAAGTGATTGGAGCGACACACGGGGTTCGAACCCGTGACCTCAACCTTGGCAAGGTTGCGCTCTACCAGCTGAGCTAGTGTCGCTTATACCGAATTGTTATTTGGAGCGACATACGAGGTTCGAACTCGTGACCTCAACCTTGGCAAGGTTGCGCTCTACCAGCTGAGCTAATGTCGCTTTCAACAGACGATTCACGTCGTTAGGGCTGCGAATTATACGAAGAAAAAACCGGGTTGCAAGTGCTGATAAGCAAAATTATGATTTTTTCTTTTGATCGCTCAAAAGAGCAACAGATCGACGAAAAGAAAATCAGATCGTCAGGATCCTTTCGCGATAGAACTGCAATTCTGCAATTGATTCCCGAATGTCGTCAAGGGCTAAATGGGTGCCTTTTTTAGAAAACGCATTCAGTATTTCGGGCTGCCAACGGCGCGTAAGCTCTTTCAGCGTACTGACGTCCACCGTGCGATAGTGAAAATAACGCTCCAGCACCGGCATATGACGATAGAGAAAACGACGATCTTGGCCCACACTGTTACCACAAATCGGGGAGGCCCCCGCGGGTACCCATTGAGATAAAAATGCGATCGTTTGCTCAATAGCCGCTTGCTCACTGACTTGACTTTGTTGCACACGCGCAACCAAACCAGACTGGGTATGCGTTTGCGTACACCAATCATCCATTTTATCGAGTTCGCTTTGCGGCTGATGGATCGCTAATACCGGCCCTTCTGCCAGGATATTAAGCTGTGCATCGGTCACAATCGTTGCGATCTCAATGATCTTGTGGGTGTCCGGATCGAGCCCGGTCATTTCCAGATCGATCCAGATTAAATTGTTTTCACTGAACGCCATTGAACTTGCCTTTTTTATGGGTAAACCATGTATCATACTGTGCTTGATATGAAAGCCAACTTAACTGATAAGAGTCAACGTGGCAAAAAAGAAAAAGCTTACTAAAGGCCAATTGCGGCGGGTTCGATCGAACCAGCAACGTCGGATCAAACAGCATGATAACGACATCCAATGGGAAGATGCTGCCCTTGAGTCTTCTCGTGAAGGCCGAGTGATCACGCGATTTGGGCAACATGCCGACATTGAAGATCCGCAAACAGGGAAAATACACCGGTGCAATCTTCGTCGTTCCGTCAGTAGTCTGGTAACAGGTGATCGCGTCATTTGGCGCCCAGGCAAAGAAGCACTCGAGGGATTTGCCGGTGTGGTTGAAGCGGTACATGATCGCATGTCGGTTCTGACACGGCCAGATTACTATGACGGCGTTAAACCCGTTGCTGCCAATATCGATCAAGTGGTGATCGTGGCCGCGATTTTACCCGAGCTGTCGCTCAATATTATCGACCGTTACTTAATTGCGTGTGAAGTACTCAATATCGCCCCGCTCATTGTGGTCAATAAAGTCGACCTGCTGGATGATGACGGCCGAGAGATGGTCGAGACGCTGCTCGATATCTATCGAGATATTGGCTATCCCTTGGTGATGGTGAGCGCCGATTCTGGTGAGGGCATGTCGACACTGGTTGAACAATTGGATCAACATGTCAGTGTGTTCGTGGGGCAATCAGGCGTGGGTAAATCAAGCCTGGTCAATACCTTATTACCCGATGTGCATGCGCAAACGCATCAGGTATCAGAAAACTCAGGACTGGGGCAACACACCACGACCGCGGCACGCTTGTATCATTTCGCCCAAGGGGGCGATCTCATTGACTCGCCTGGCGTGCGCGAGTTCGGTTTATGGCACCTTGAGCCGGAACAAATCGCCCATGGGTTTGTCGAATTTCGTGAGTATTTAGGTGGGTGCAAATTCCGCGACTGCAAACATGGCGACGACCCAGGTTGCCTGCTTCGTCAGGCGGTCGAAGATGGCCATATTAGTGTCGAACGCTTTGACAGCTACCACCGCATTATTGAAAGCATGAAAGAAGCAAAAGATAACCGACAGTTCTCACGAAATAAGCAACTGTGAGCCGCTGTCACTACACGTATTGATTCGCTACACTGCGTGCCAATCCATAGCACGCATTGAGCGTAATTAATATTCAATAACTTGTCAGGACGAAACTGTGCGAGACGATTTAAAAGTCGGGCTGCAATACCTTGCGCCGAAACACGCTCTTACCCGAGTCATGGGCAAATTGGCTAGCTTAAAAGGCGGCTGGTTCACAACCTCGGTGATTAAGTGGTTTATTAAGCAGTATCACGTCGACATGGGCGAAGCAAAGGTCAGTGATCCTGGCTACTATCGCACCTTTAATGATTTTTTTGTCCGTGAGCTAAAACCTGCGTTACGTCCCATCGAAGGCGATAATGATACCTTGGTTTTTCCTGCCGATGCCTGCGTCAGTCAAGCGGGACGCATCGAGCAGGGGCAATTAATCCAAGCCAAAGGCCACTACTTTTCATTAACCGAATTAATCGGCGGCGATGCAGCACTCGCTAGCCAATTTGATGAGGGAGAGTTCGCCACCTTATATCTCTCACCGCGTGATTATCACCGCGTCCATATGCCATGTGACGGGGTACTGCGCGAGATGATCTATATTCCTGGCGATCTCTTTTCAGTCAACCCGGTAACAGCAGAAAACGTTCCCAACCTGTTCGCGCGCAATGAGCGTGTTGTCTGTCTCTTTGAAACAGATTTCGGCCCCATGGCGCAAATTTTAGTGGGTGCGACCATTGTCGGTAGCATTGAAACCACGTGGGCGGGCACGGTGACACCGCCAACTGGCGGCAGCATTCGTCGTTGGCAATACCCGACCGAGGGCGAGCAAGCGATTCACTTTGTCCAAGGTGATGAGATGGGCCGATTCAAGCTGGGCTCAACCGTGATTAACCTCTTTCCACACGGTGCCCTGCACTTCGACGACCAAGTTACCCCTGGCGCACCTACGCAAATGGGGCAGCCCTACGCGCATCGGCAGGCGTAATCGAAAAAATTGTGAGATAAGGGGCATTTATGCCCCTTTTTTGTGTCGAAATTCGGAGATTTTTCCCGTTAATCAACAGGCAAGGTCCGTATTATTGGAGGTATTCTGTTAGCAATAAAGCGCTTGCCAATCCAACTGTAAGGCATGACGCGGTCGCCCACCAATGACGAAGGAGCGTATTTGTGGTTAATGCTCGTTTTATCAAGCTACTTGTCGCACTCGGCTTCCCCTTATTATTACTGCTCATCCCCACCGATTGGTTGCCTATTGCCGATCTTACGATTATTCAGCACCGCTTATTAGCCATCTTTTTAATGGCCGCGTTATTGTGGGTGCTTGAGCCCGTTCCCGTTTTTTCTACGTCCTTGCTCATCATCACCCTGCAACTGATCATGATTTCAGACAAAGGCTTGCACTGGTTTCGTGGCATAACGCCTCATCATCCGCGTGGCGAGTTAATTCCTTACACCGATATATTAAGTGCGTTTTCATCGCCTATTATCATCCTGTTTATGGGTGGGTTTTCGTTGGCTATCGCGGCGTCTAAATATCAGCTCGACATTAACCTTGCCCGCGTGTTACTCAAACCTTTCGGCCAACACCCCAAGTTCATTATGCTGGGGCTGATGTTGATCACGGCGGTATTTTCAATGTTTATGTCCAATACCGCGACAACTGTCATGATGTTGGCCCTATTAGCGCCCATTATCAGTGTGCTACCCAAAGGCGATCCGTTAATTAAAGCGATGGTGCTTTGCATTCCGGTCGCCGCGAATACCGGAGGAATCGCTACCCCTATCGGCACACCGCCAAACGCGATCGCGCTACAGTATTTAACCGGCGAATATCAAGTCTCCTTTTTAGACTGGATGAAGATGGGGCTCCCCTTCGTGATCGTCCAACTCAGTTTTGCTTGGTGGCTGTTACAACGCCTCTTTCGCAGTCAACACACTCGAGTGGAGCTTGCGTTAGAAGGCCGTTTTTTACAAAGCTGGCAAGCCTATACCGTCTATATTACCTTTGCGCTGACCATTGTTCTGTGGCTCACCACAGGCGCTCATGGCATGAATACGTATGTCGTCGCGGTGATCCCTCTGGCTATTTTTACCCTGACAGGGATCATTGGTAAGCCAGAGCTTAAGCAAATTAACTGGGATGTGCTTTGGCTGGTCGCCGGCGGGATTGCAATGGGGATCGCACTGGATCAAACCGGTCTCGCCGCAGCCCTCGCCCATGCAGTGGATTACAGCTTGCTCACTGCCATGACCGTTTTAATTACCTTATCGGTGATTTGCTGGCTGATGGCTAATTTTATGTCCAATACAGCGACCGCAAACTTGTTAATGCCGATTGCGGCGGCGATTGCCTCTTCCATGCCAGCGTTAGCAAGCATTGGCGGCATGCAAGGCTTGCTCATTGTTGTCGCTTTTTCCGCCTCTCTCGGCATGATTTTACCGGTATCGACCCCTCCCAACTCGCTCGCTTACTCCACGGGGTTTATCAGTAGTCAAGATCTGGTCAAAGTCGGCCTTATTCTCGGGGTTAGTGGTTTGATGCTGGTTTATGGCGGGGTTGTCTTATTAACCTGACAGGCGTTTCATCGATGAGACAAAAAACCGATAAGTCGTTTCCATTTTACATAAGTGTCTATTTTTTATTGGTTAAAAATGGGATAACACGAGTGATGCAGGCGTTAGCGAGCTTGAGAGGAAAACTTTTTTTAAATTCTATCCCCTCCCAGGCTCAAGCTTTCTACAATTAAGCAGATACTCAATAAGAAAGTGTCGTCATAGTGTGGTAGTACGAGGGATCTTTAATGAAATTTACCATCAAGACCAAAATATTACTTGCGGTTGCTTTGGTCGTCGCCTTAGTCAGTGCAGTACAGGCATGGTTTTCAGTCAATCAACTTGAAGCAGAAACCGAACAAAGCGTCACCGCTCAAATGAGAGATGTGGGGCTATCAACGAGCAACTTTATCGAAGAATGGCTCGACATCCGCAGCAAAATGCTCGTCGCGAATGTGCCTTTGATTGCTAGCCAACCGAATGTTGATCGCGAATTATTACTGACCAAACGCCAGGGTGATTTTCTTACCGTCTATGCCGGCTTTGCTGATGGAACCATCGCCTATGGTGATAAAACCGAAAGCTGGCCAACCGACTATGACCCTCGTTCACGTCCTTGGTATAAGCAAGCCAATGCGGCAAACGATTTAATTATTACGCCTCCTTATGTCGATGCCAATGGCGCTGGCATGGTCATCAGCTTTGCTAAAGCATTTAATCAACAGTTCGAAGGGGTTATTGCTGCTGACTTATCTGTCGACGCCATTGTCAAAGAGGTGCTTAACGTACGCCTACCCAACGAAGGCTTCGCGTTTTTGGTTGATAGTAACAATAAGGTGGTCGCCTATCGCGATACCGCGCTGAGTGGAAAAGCTTTAACGCAGGTCGACGATGAGCTCACACCAGCCTTCATCCAAAATGCACGAAACAGCCAAGCACTGGGCACCGTGACGTTCGATGTCGATGGCCGCGAAAAACTCATTGCGGTCACAAAAGTGGAAGGCGCTAACTGGAGTCTAGGGGTGGTTCAAGACAAACAACTGGCGTTTGCCTCCGTTTCCGAGCAAATAGTCTCCACGTTGGTCACGTCGGTGATTTTGTTTGTCGTTATCGCTTTTATTGCCGGCTTCCTCATTCACCGTATGCTGGCCCCGCTGACTCAGCTGACGCACGCAGTAAGTTCCTTATCGCAAGGCAATGGCGATCTTACTCAGCGTCTTGATATTGTGCGCCACGATGAAATCGGTGAGTTAGCCGGACACGTCAATGCGTTTTTAGCGCAATTGCAAGCCATGATTGGTCGAAGCGTCACCCAAAGTGTGGGATTGTCTGAACGCGCGGACCAATGTCGAAATCTTGCGCATCAGTCGACCGGTTTGGTCGGACAACAGCAAGGTGATGTCGATCAAATCGCGACCGCCATTCACCAAATGTCAGCCACTGCCAATGAAGTGGCCAGCAATGCCGAACAAACCGCTCGTTCAGCCCAAGAAGCAGAAAGTTCATGCCGAGATGGCTTAGAGGTCGTGGAAAGTAACCGTGACGCGATCACACAGTTGGCAGAACAGGTCGAACAAGCCACCAATGTGATTAGAGAGCTAGACACAAATTCGCAAAGCATTAATCAAATCATTTCCACCATCCAAGGGATTGCCGAGCAAACGAACCTACTGGCGCTTAACGCCGCGATCGAGGCTGCGCGTGCTGGTGAGCAAGGCCGAGGGTTTGCGGTGGTCGCTGACGAGGTACGTGTACTGAGTCAACGCACGCACGACTCCACCGAAGAAATCCGCAATATGATAGAAACGCTGCAGAACACGACACAACGTGCGGTGGATGGCATGACCCAAAGTAACGAAATGGCAACCTCCAGTGTCGATCGCGCCGCCTCAGCCAGTGATAAACTCAATCAAATCACACGCGCGATTGGCGATATCTCCGAAATGGCGGCACAAATTGCCAGCGCGGCTGAAGAGCAACGTGCCGTCACTGAAGATATCAATCGCAATACCCAAGCGGTGCGCGATTTATCACTGGAGCTTCATCAAAAATCGAATGAAACAGGGGAACAAGGCGAGCAAATGGCGCAAGACGCGCAGGCGATGCACAGTGACTTGTCTAAATTTAAAGTCTAACGCGTCAACGATATGAACACGGCGATGCAACCAGGCTGCCTATACCAGTAGGCAGCCTCTCTATTGGCAGAAAGATCACAAATTCTGCGTTCAACGATTCCTTATCCTCACTTATCAACGCGATTTGCCTCATTGATCTAACTTTGCTGTAAGCCTTGCGTATACACTCAAAGATATTTTTTAATGAGATGGAAATGTGTCTATGCCCAAGCCGACAATTAAGCTGAAAATCATTGTGGCTATTGCCTTTATCGTCGCGCTGGTCAGTGCGGTGCTTGCCAGCATTTCTGTGCGTCAGCTCCAAACTGAAACCACCACCAGCATTACCAAACAAATGCATGATGTCGGTGATGCCACCACCCAGTTCATTGATAGCTGGTTAAGTACGCGTGCCGATATGCTTCTGGCTAATGAGACACTGATTGCAAATAACGCCAATGTCGATCGTGAACTGCTAGTGACGAAGCGTGCGGGGCACTTTTTATCCGTTTATGCTGGGTTTAGCGATGGACGCATTGCTTATGGTGATAAAAGTGAAGACTGGCCAGCGGATTACGATCCGCGCACACGGCCTTGGTACCAGAGTGCGAGTGGAGTCAATGAACTTATTATTACTGAGCCCTATCAGGATTTTGACGGTAGCCTAGTGGTCAGTTTAGCCAAGGCCTTTAATGGCCAATACCAAGGTGTGATCGCCGCCGATGTCACCGTGACTGATATCGTCGAGCAGGTACTCAATTTGAAGCTCAGTAATGGCTTTGCCTTTTTGGTCGACGGTGAAAATCGCATCGTCGCGTATCGTGATACAGACTTAAGTCGCCAACCGCTCACCGATCTGGATGACGAGCTGACTCGCAACTTTATGGCCAATGCCAGTGCGCAACGCCAACTCACCACCTTTGAGCTCAACGGCAAAGAAAAACTGCTTGCTGCAATAACCGTCCCCAATACCGATTGGACGCTGGGTATTGTCGAAGATAAAGCGCAAGCTTACGCCTCCGTATCAGAGCAAATTACTTTTGTGCTGATCGCCTCAGTCATTCTTTTTGTCGTGATTGCCTTTATCGCCGGGGCCCTGATTAAACAATTACTCAAGCCGTTGGGTGAATTAACCGCGGCGGTGCGGACGCTCTCTGCCGGTGAAGGTGATCTGACCCAAAGGATCAACATAGCCCGTCGCGATGAAATTGGTGAATTGGCCGAGTACGTTAACGCCTTCCTTGCACAACTTCAGCAAATGGTTGGTAAAGCGGTCAATCAAAGCATGACATTGTCGCAAAGCGCCGAGGAATGCCGAACCCATGCGTTACAATCGAGTCAATTAGTCGACAAGCAGCAAAACGATGTCGACCAAATTGCTACCGCGATCCATGAGATGTCAACCACCGCCAACGAAGTGGCCAGTCATGCCGAGGATACCGCCACATCGGCGCAACAAGCGGAGCAATCATGCCAAGAAGGGTTAAGTGTGGTGGGTGACAACCGCGACGCCATCACTCAATTGGCTCAGCAAGTCGAGCGCGCCACCAATGTGATCCGTGAACTGGATGAGAACGCGCAGAGCATTAACCAAATTATTGCGACCATACAAGGGGTGGCGGAACAAACCAACCTGTTGGCATTGAATGCGGCGATAGAAGCGGCACGCGCGGGTGAACAAGGGCGCGGCTTTGCGGTAGTCGCCGATGAAGTACGGGTATTAAGCCAACGGACACACGACTCCACCGAAGAAATTCGCAATATGATTGAGACCCTGCAACACACGACGCAACGGGCCGTGGATGATATGACCCAAAGTAATGAGATGGCGACATCAAGCGTTGATCGTGCTGAAGCTGCGAGTGAGCGTCTCAACCAAATCACCACTGCGATTGGGCGGATTTCAGAAATGGCGATTCAAATTGCCAGCGCCGCAGAAGAGCAGCGCGCGGTCACCGACGATATTAATCGCAATACCCAAGCGGTAAAAGATCTCTCCTACGAGATCCATCAACAAGCGAGCGCCACAGGCGACCAAGGTGACAGCATGGCGCAGGCGGCTCAAGACATGCATCAAGACTTATCTAAATTTAAAGTCTAAACCGGTGCCTGCCCTAAACGCCGCCTTCGAGCGGCGTTTTTATCGGTGCGGCCTTGTTAAGCGCGCGAAACAGGAAACGCGGTCACCGCATTAATATGGTCACACCCCAAAGCCAGCATGACTAAGCGGTCAACACCCAGCGCCACGCCCGCACAATCGGGTAAGCCTGCCTCTAATGCGGCGAGCAAGTGCGTATCGATAGGTTGTGGCGCTAACCCTCGTGCAATCCGCGCTTGGTTATCAGCCTCAAACCGCCGACGCTGTTCGCAAGCGTCTTGCAACTCATAAAAACCATTTGCCAGCTCAATCCCTTGGTAATACACCTCAAACCGATGTGCGACGCGCGCGTCTGCTTCGCTGATTTTTGCCAGCGCGGCTTGTGATGCAGGAAAGTCATAAACAAAAACAGGCGCCTGTAAGCCAATATTGGGCTCCACCATCACCGAGAAAAGCAGTTGCAACAAGGTATCTTTATCTGTCTCATCTTGGGTGATATCGGCCAATCCCTGGGTGGCCGCAAGTGCGCGCAGCTGATCAATATCCGCGCGTAATGGACAAAGTCCAGTGCATGATTGAAAAGCCGCTTGATAGCTCATTCGCGTCGCACCTTGGCACCTGAGTACCACTTGCAACAGCGCATCCATTTCATCCATCAACTGGTGGTGATCAAAACCAGGGCGATACCATTCGAGCATGGTAAATTCCGGATTGTGGTAACGGCCAGCTTCTTCGTTACGAAACGCTTTACTGATTTGGTAAATCGGCCCGCTCCCCGCGGCCAGTAAGCGCTTCATATGAAACTCAGGGCTGGTCATTAAGTGCAACGACACGCCGTCAGCGAAACCTGGCCCAACCAAAGACGTTTTAAAGCTATGTAGGTGCACATCGGTGACCGCCGCTTGGCTAAGTGCTGGCGTATCCACTTCCCATACGCCACGGTCAGCAAAAAATTGCCGAAGGCGTGCCATGATATCGGCTCGCTTTTTTAGTTGCTCTAGCGACGCGGTTGGTTGCCATTGCGTGGTTAAGGTCATAAAAAATTCTCTGTTCGCACCATGGCGCCAGTCTATCGCCAGCAAGCAAAATAACAAGCGCCTTCCTGCTTGCTTGTTACGCAATATTGGCGTGTCACATGGCGCATTTCTATTGCAAGTCTTGCGCGTTTTTTCAACGCCATCGCACACTTACCGATTCATCTCACACTTTTATGCAATTTAACACCCATGCCCGCAAAATCGCGGTAATTCCCCGACTGAGTCAATTTTTACGCAGACGAGATTGCCTACTATGACAGCACAACAATAAACAAGCCAAGCACTGGCTTTCCCTATAACACTGGAGGATGAACGTGCGGACTCTCACTACAGATATTGCAGTTATCGGCGCCGGTGGCGCTGGACTGCGCACCGCTATTGCGGCTGCAGAGGCCGATCCCTCTCTTAATATTGCATTGGTGTCTAAGGTCTACCCGATGCGCTCACACACTGTGGCGGCGGAAGGTGGCTCAGCGGCCGTCATCAAGGACGAGGACAGCTTAGACAATCATTTTAATGATACCGTCAGCGGCGGCGATTGGTTATGTGAGCAAGACGTTGTCGACTACTTTGTTAAAAATTGCGCCCATGAAATGGTGCAATTGGAGCAATGGGGGTGCCCTTGGAGCCGTAAAGACGACGGCAGCATTAATGTGCGTCGATTCGGCGGTATGAAAGTGGAGCGGACGTGGTTCGCTGCCGATAAAACCGGCTTTCACATGCTGCATACTTTATTCCAAACCTCGGTCAAATACCCACAAATCCAGCGCCTAGACGAATATTTTGTTGTCGATTTGATTATCGATGAGGGGCAGGTACAGGGGTTGATTGCCTTACACATGGCAGAAGGCGAGCTGGTCTGTATCAAAGCCAAGTCGGTCGTATTGGCAACCGGGGGGGCCGGCCGAGTATATAGCTGTAACACCAATGGTGGCATTGTCACCGGTGATGGCATGGCCATGGCGTATCGTCACGGGATTCCACTACGCGATATGGAATTCGTACAATATCATCCAACCGGATTGCCGGGGACAGGTATCTTAATGACCGAAGGCTGCCGAGGTGAAGGCGGCATTATTGTCAACAAAGACGGTTATCGTTACTTGCAAGATTACGGTATGGGCCCAGAAACGCCGGTCGGTCAACCGAAGAATAAATACATGGAGCTTGGCCCGCGCGATAAAGTCTCTCAGGCTTTTTGGCACGAGCAACAAAAAGGCAACACCATCAAGCACACACTCGGTGATGTGGTGCATCTCGACTTGCGCCACCTGGGTGAAGACTATATTCAAGAGCGCCTACCCTTTATCTGTGAGCTGGCGAAAGCCTATGTCAATGTTGACCCAGCCAAAGAGCCGATCCCTATCCGCCCAACGGTGCATTACACCATGGGAGGGATCGAAACCGACGCGCAAACGGAAACACGTGTTAAAGGCCTATTTGCAGTCGGTGAGTGCTCTTCTGTTGGCTTACACGGCGCCAATCGTCTTGGTTCAAACTCGCTCGCCGAGCTTGCTGTCTTCGGTCGTTTAGCCGGTGAGGGCGCTGCCAAGCGTGCTAGCAGTTTCACAGATTGGAACCAAGCGGCCATCGACGCTCAAATTCAAGACGTGAAAGCGCACATTGATCAGTTGCTCTCTAATCAAGGAGAAGAAAACTGGGCGGATATTCGTCGCGAGCTCGGTGAAACCATGGAAGCGGGTTGTGGTATTTATCGTCGAGAAGACTTAATGCAGGCCACGATTGATAAAATTGCCGAACTGAAAGCTCGCTACCAAAATATCAGCATTCAAGATAAAGGCAGTGTGTTTAATACCGACCTGCTGTACGCCATTGAAGTAGGCTATGGCCTAGAAGTCGCCGAAGCCATGGCACATTCCGCGATACAGCGTAAAGAGTCACGCGGCGCACACCAACGTCTTGATGAAGGCTGCACCAGCCGTGATGATGAAAACTATCTCAAGCATACTTTGGCGTTCTATCAAGCAGAGCATGGCCCTCGCATCGACTATGGCGATGTCAAAATAACCAAGTCACAACCTCAAGCACGACTGTATGGTGATGCGGCAGAGCAAGCGAATCGTGACAGCGCCGACCAACAAGAGGAGCACGCAAAATGACGCAAGCTACCTATCAGGTCTCAGTGCTCAGGTATGATCCCGCAACGGATGAGGCCCCCTACACGCAAGACTTCGTGGTCACCGGTGACGAAACCATGTCGGTTCTGGATGCGCTGGGTTATATCAAGGATAACCTGGATAAGTCACTGTCTTATCGCTGGTCTTGTCGCATGGCCATTTGTGGCTCGTGTGGCATGATGGTTGATGGCGTGCCAAAGCTAGCCTGTAAAGCGTTTTTACGTGATTACCCCAAAGGGGTACTGATTGAGCCTTTGGCTAACTTTGCGATCGAAAAAGATCTGGTGGTGGATATGACACCATTTATTGAACGTCTTGAAGCGATCAAACCGTATATTTTAGGTAATGACCGCCGCCCCGAAGACGGGCCTAATACGCAAACGCCTGAACAAATGGCGCGCTACAAGCAGTTCGCAGCCTGTATTAATTGCGGTCTTTGTTACGCGGCGTGTCCGCAATTTGGCCTCAACCCTGACTTTTTAGGTCCCGCCGCCATTACACTTGCGCATCGTTATAACCTGGACAGTCGCGACGGTGGTCAACACGAGCGTATGCCACTGATTAATAGTGATAACGGCGCCTGGGGGTGTACGTTTGTTGGCTATTGCTCACAAGTGTGCCCTAAAGGGGTCGATCCTGCTGGTGCGGTTAACCAAGGAAAAGTGGCCTCCACGCAAGATATGGTGATCGCCATGTTTAATCCCAATAAAGAAGGGAAGGAGGTAACAGGATGAGTAACCGTAAACCTTATGTACGGCCTATGCCTCGTACTTGGTGGCTGCACCACCCGTTTTATCGCTTCTACATGCTACGAGAAGCAACTGTGCTGCCTTTAGTCTTCTTTACTCTCAGCCTAACCGCGGGATTAATTTGCTTGGTACAAGGCCCACAGGCTTGGCAGGGATGGCTTGACTATATGGCCCATCCAGTTGTGGTGTTACTCAATCTGGTCGCGTTAATCGCCAGCTTGTTCCACGCCACGACGTTTTTCAGCATGATGCCACAAGTCATGCCAATTCGAATCAAAGGGAAGCTATTGGATAGTAAATGGGTGATTGGCGCACAATGGGGCGCTGTGGCTGTAGTATCACTGATCGCCTTGGTGCTCATTTAGGAGGTGTTATGATCGATCCCAAACCAAAACGTTCCGATGAGCCAATTTGGTGGAGTTTATTTGGTGCTGGGGGGACTTGGTTCGCCATGTTCACCCCTATTACCGTGCTGATTTTAGGGATCTTAGTGCCGCTTGGTATTATTGATCCCAGCGCACTCAGCTATGACCGTGTCATGATGTTTGCCGAACATTGGCTGGGCAAGTTACTTATCCTCGCCACCTTAGCACTACCCATGTGGCATGCGATGCACCGCATTCACCATGGCCTGCACGACCTTAAGCTGCATATCGGCTTGGCAGGCAAAGTTGTCTGTTATGCGATTGCATTTACGGTCAGTGTCGTCGCCGCGCTTTTAGTATTGATGATCTAGCGTGTGCTAAACGCAATAAAACAAAAAGCCCTGGTGAATCACACTCAGGGCTTTTTATTGTCGGTCATTATTTTACGCGTCCAACATACTCGCCAGAGCGCGTATCGACTTTGAGTACTTCACCGATTTGAATAAATAAAGGCACTCGTACAACCGCACCTGTGGTTAATGTTGCCGGCTTACCGCCTGTGCCTTGGGTATCCCCTTTTAGGCCAGGATCCGTTTCCGTCACTTCTAGTTCAACGAAATTAGGCGGTGTGACCACAATCGGATCGCCATTCCAAAGGGTAAGCGTACAGCTGTTGTTTTCAACCAACCATTTAACATTCTCACCGACGGCACTTTCATTGGCCGCAATTTGTTCAAAGGTTTCGTTGTTCATAAAGTGGAAGAATTCACCGTCGGTATAAAGGTAATCCATATCCACTTCAATCACATCGGCCGCTTCAACTGTATCACCGGATTTAAAAGTCTTTTCCAAGACTTTGCCAGAGATCAGCTTGCGCAGTTTGACCCGGTTAAAGGCTTGGCCTTTACCTGGTTTCACAAATTCATTTTCGGTAATGACACACGGCTCATTATCGAGCATAATTTTCATGCCGCCGCGGAATTCATTGGTGCTGAAAGACGCCATCTTGATCCTCTTAACATCTTCGAGTTTTCACAAATGTCGCACATCATAACCCGAATCCAGCCTGCTGTTGAGCGAAACTGGATCAAAGAACTCGCAGAGGCGATCACAGATCCCAGTGAATTGCTGCAACTGCTTGAAATTTCACCTGAGGAATGGACGTCCGGTTTTGCCGCGCGCCGCTTGTTTTCACAACGCGTTCCTCGCAGTTTTGTTGCCCGAATGGAAAAAGGCAATCCGAACGACCCGCTGCTTAAGCAAGTGTTACCTATCGCGCAGGAGTTTAATGAGGTAGATGGCTTCAGCGCTGATCCGCTTGAAGAGCAAGATAATGCGATTCCTGGGTTATTGCATAAATACCACAACCGCGTATTACTGATCGTTAAAGGAGGCTGCGCGATAAATTGCCGCTATTGCTTCCGTCGCCATTTTCCTTATCAGGACAACAAGGGCAGCAAACGCGTATGGCAAGGTGCATTGGATTATATCGCTGCACATCATGAAATTGACGAAGTGATCTTATCCGGCGGCGATCCCCTGATGGCCAAAGATGAGGAGCTCGATTGGCTTATCAGCGCCATTGAGCCGATGAATCATGTGAAACGGCTACGCATTCACTCTCGTCTGCCGGTGGTGATCCCAGCGCGTATCACCTCGGCGCTTACTGAACGTTTGTCTCGCTCACGCCTGCAAGTAGTGATGGTTACTCACATCAATCATGCCAATGAGATAGATACCGAGTTAAGCGATAAGCTCCACACATTGCGACAAGCGGGAATTACGCTGCTCAATCAAAGCGTGCTGCTAAAAGGGGTGAATGACAGTGCGGATGCGTTGGTGGCACTGAGTCAACGACTATTTGATGCCGGCGTTTTACCTTACTACCTGCATGTATTGGATAAAGTCCAAGGCGCCGCTCACTTTTTAGTCTCAGACGATGAAGCGCGCGCCTTAATGCAGGAGATTATCGAGCAGCTCTCCGGCTATTTAGTCCCTCGACTGACTCGGGAAACCGGTGGCCGAGCAAGTAAAACGCCGCTGGATCTACATTTAGAGTGAATAATCAGTAACCCATTCAATATAAGCTGTTGATTTATTTTTAATTCCATGGCTTATTAGAAAGGCAAGCTCACCATAAGGATGTGTTATGTCTCTGATTATTCGTCAATACCACGCCGATGACATTCCGGCGATACGTGATATCTATGCGCAACCCAAAACCCAAGCGGGCACCTTGCAATTGCCGATGCCGAGCCTTGCCATGTGGGAAAAGCGACTTAATCAGGTACCTGATGGCGTATACCCATTGGTTGCCGAACTAGAGGGAAAAGTGGTCGGTAACCTCGGCTTAGTCATTGCCGCGAATCCTCGCCGTCGCCACGTTGCAGATATTGGCATGGGCGTTCATGATGCCTATCAAGGTCGTGGCATTGGTAGAGCGCTGATGGAAAAGGCCATCGACTTAGCCGAAAACTGGCTGAATGTGACACGGATAGAGCTAACCGTGTACACCGACAATCCAGCGGCTATCCATCTCTATCAAAAATTTGGCTTTGAAATTGAAGGCACCGCCAAACAGTTTGCGTTCCGTAACGGCGAGTTTGTTAATGCCTATTATATGGCTCGTACCCGCTAATCAAGCCACTCTGGCTGGCAGTCAGGTTTAGCATAACTCAGACGGCCAACACGGCTGGCGGTGTGGTAGCAATCTAATCCGCTCAAGGCAACGGTGCCTGCTTGCTCAATGTCGACAAAACCATCCTCACTGACACAACTGTCTGGCACGTGCGCTTCGATTATTTCCCCCACTAACAAGTGAGTACCATTGATCGCCATCGTATGCTCTTCACGGAGAACAAGACCAAGGCGGATCGCGGCTTCTTGTACAAAAGGCGCACCAAACTTTTCACGCCATAAAGGCGTCAAACCAACCTGATCAAATTCAGAGATATCGTGAGGGTAACGCGCTGACGTTTGATGAGCCGCCACAATCATCTCTTTTTGTACGTGATTAAGTGTATAAAAACCCGTCGCTCTAATGTTTTCCAACGTATCACGCGGCACAGTATCAGGGCGGATTATCACCCCCATTAACGCAGGGTTTGCTCCGAGATGAAACGCAGAGCTCACAATACATAAATTGGTTTGTTGGTTTGTATCGCTGGTGCCCAGCAAGTTGGCTGATTTAAATCCTGATAAGCTGTTCACAAAAGTCGCACGGTAGCGTTTTTCCATCGCAACGATGGCTTCTTTCTCATACACGCTCAGTGACATGGGTTTCCTTATTTAATCTGACATTGTTGGCAGCGTGCTTGGCCCGTCAAAATCGCCGAGATCCGATAACGGTGCTGGGCAAAGAAAAGATAGGCTTTGTCTGCAAACCACGCAATAACCGGCCAGCGTAACCAACTCACCCAAGCGCCTTTTCCAACCGCATCCCACGCTACATAGGTTGCATCTAAACCATACACCATTTGCCCGTCATTATCTTGTGCATGCAAAATACGATTCGCCGAGCTGGGATCAACGTTGGGAAAATCAATGGAAAAATCCGCTTGGTGAATATCAACTAATCGCAGCGCATCGTCGCCATCCCATCGCGAGAGCTTACGCATTTCTTTCACACACAAAGGACACATGCTGTCATAGAACACAGTTACCATAATGGTACCTCCCGAGGCATTAATACGCGCCGGCGGGGACACTCGATCAAAAAAAGAAAGCCCTGACCGTCAGGCCAGGGCTTTATTGGTTTTTCATCAAAGATTAAAGATACAAAAAAGCCCCGACCGTTAGGTCAGGGCTTCGTATTTCTACTCATCAAAGTCTTACGCATATTCGCTTTGATGATTAAATTGCGAGCTATGCGCAGGGAGTTTTGAAGCGAGACGCACAATGTATGCCAATACATGAGCATCGCAGCTATCAAAAATCACAAGCAATAGGCGCAATTTATAATCAAAGCCTGGCGATGTCCTACTCTCACATGGGGAGACCCCACACTACCATC